>JBOHCK010000096.1:0-19592 GCA_050698755.1 Streptosporangiaceae bacterium
CGACGCGGACCCCGCCGGCGCGGACCCAGGCGACGCGGACCCAGGCGACGCGGATCCCGCCGGCGCGGACACACGCGACGCGGACCCGGGCCACGTCGATATGAGCGACGCGGACCGCCAGCCTGCCGCCACGCCCGCCGCAGCCGGGGGGCCGGGGTCCCTGGCCCGGGAGGCGCTCGAGCGCGCCATCATCGGCCAGGCCGTCCAGCTCCTGTCCGGCCCGGGCGGGCTCGCCAGCTTCCTGCGCCGCCACCAGCTCGGCGCCCCGCTGGCCGGGCCCAGCCTGCCCCTGGACATCGGCTACAGCGACACCGTCCCGGCCGCGATCCGGCACGCCGTCACCCTGCGGGACCAGCACTGCCGGTGGCCCGGCGGCTGCACCCAGCCCGCCGCCTGCTGCCAGGTCCACCACGTCCGCCACAAGGCCAACGGCGGCCCCACCAGCGTCAAAGACTGTATTCTCCTGTGCTTCTTCCACCACCAGGTCGCCATCCACCGGTGGGGCTGGACCGTTGCCCTCAACGCGGACGGGACGACCACCGCGTGGAACCCCGACCGCAGCAAAGCCCTCCACAGCCACAGCCCGCCCGCCCGAGCCGGGTTACCCCGGCCCCGCAACAGGAGGCGGGAAAAAGTTGGCCGGTATCGCGTCGGCCTGGTAGCTTCCAGTCGACCGTGACACCGTCCGAGGAGGTGAGACCCATGAACGCTGTATCGATGTGGGTGCTCTCCCTTCCCGTCACGGTCGGGCGATTGACGTAGGTATCGCCGGGAGCGCCTCGACAACAAGGCACTCCTGGAAGGCGAAATCCATGGTTCACGATGTTGCTCTGGTTCTCGGCGGTGGCGGGGCTGCCGGACAAGCGTGGCAGATCGCTGTCATCGCAGGTCTGGCTGAGGCTGGTCTCGATCTGACCGAGGCCGCCGATCTGGTGGTCGGCACCTCGTCCGGTTCCACCACGGCAGCGCAGGTGCGCAGCGGTATACCAGCGGCCGAACTGTTGGCGTCGGTGCTGTCCCCGCCGGTTCAGCCGGCCGGGCAGAACCGGGAACAGCCGCCGTCCCTGCCGATGGCCACGGTGTTCGAGCGGATGAGGGCCATCGGCGCCGGGCGCGACGATAGCGTCTGAGGTATGACCTCATCCGGACCCGTTCCGCCCCTTGCCCCCGATGAGCTGGTCAGCACCGGCGGCGAGCGGCAGGTACTGGAGGCATTCCTCGATCTGTACCGGGACATCCTGAGGCGCAAGCTGGCCGGCTTGTCAGATCAGGAGATCCGCCAGCGGTGTGTTCCCTCCCAGACCACGCTCGGCGGGCTGGTGAAGCACCTGTCCGCGGTGGAGCGGGAATGGTTCCAGGTTGTGCTGGCCGGGTGTCCTGATGACCCGCCGGGCGTACTGCCGCCCACCGACCATTGGACGCTAAGCAGCGACGATACGGTCGGGAGCCTGCTGGCCCGGTACGAGCAGGCCTGCGCGGCCTCCCGCCGGATCGCGTCGGCCTTCTCGCTCGGCGATTGCGTCCCGCACCCGCGGCTGGGCCAGGTGTCGTTGCGGTGGATCTACGTTCACATGATCGAGGAATCGGCCAGGCACGTCGGCCACGCCGACATCCTGCGGGAACAGACAGACGGCGCGACCGGCTTCGACGGCTGACGGGATTAGATACGCAAACCGCCGGCCAGCGCGGGCTCCCGGAGGGGGGCATGGGCGAACTCGGCCATGCCCCCGGCGAAGGGGGTCTGCGCGCGGAAGCCCAGGTGCGCGGCGGCCGCGGCCGGGGAGGCCACGATGTGCCTGACGTCGCCGAGCCGGTACTCTCCGGTCACGACTGGTTCGAGACTGCCGCCGAACGCGTCGGCCAGTGCGGCGGCCATCTCGCCGACCGTATGCGGCTCACCGCTCGCGACGTTGTAGCAATGCAGGCCTCCGGCCGCCGCCCCGCCGACCGGGCTCGCACCGGTGACCGCCTCGTCGGCGGCGTCGAGGGCGAGCAGGTTGGCCCGGGCCACGTCGCGGACATGGACGAAATCACGCCGCTGGCCGCCGTCCTCGAATACCCGGGGCGCGACCCCGTTCTCCAGGCAGGAGCGGAAGATGGCGGCGACCCCGGAGTAGGGGGTGTCGCGCGGCATCCCCGGGCCGTACACGTTGTGGTACCTGAGCCCGACTGCGGCCCCGCCGGTCATGCGCGCCCAACTCGCCGCCAGATGCTCCTGCGCCACCTTGCTTGCGGCGTAAGCGTTGCGCGGGTCAAGCGGCGCGTCCTCGGTGACCGTCGCCGTGGTCAGCGACTGCCTGCATAGTCGGCAGCGCGGCTCAAAGCGCCCCGCGGACAGGTCCAAAGGATCACGAGGCCCCGGCCGCACCCGGCCGTGCGCGGCGCATTCGTAGGCTCCCTCGCCGTAGACGACCATCGACGAGGCCAGGACTAGTGCCGGCACGCCCTGCCGACCCATGGCCTCTAGCAGGACCGCGGTCCCCGTGACGTTGACGTCCGCGTAGACGGGCAGGTCAGACAGATCCACGCCGAGACCGACCATGGCCGCCTGGTGGCAGACCGCGTCGACCCCGGCCAGCGCCTCGTTCACCGCTGCCGGGTCACGCACGTCACCGATGATCAGGTCGTCGGGCAGGCGCAGCGGCCGGCCCTGGTGCACCGCGGGCGAGAGCGAATCCAGGCCGCGTACCTCGTGGCCCGCGGCCCGGAAGGTTTCTGTCACGACAGACCCGATGAACCCGGCCGCGCCGGTAACCAGAACACGCATGATTGCAGGAAACCACCCCCAACTCGCATCGCGATCTCCCAGCCGACACCGTCACAGCTTCGTAAGGGCGTACCAGCCATTTTGCGGACCCAACCGGCCCGCGTCGCCAGTACTGTCGGGCGCCATGGAATTCCGGCAAATCGATGTCGTCCTGCCCTGCCTGAACGAGGCAGGCGCGCTTCCCTGGGTCCTGTCCCGCATGCCGGCCGGCTACCGTGCGATCGTCGCGGACAACGGGTCCACTGACGGCTCCGCGTCGATCGCCGCGGGGTACGGGGCGCGCGTCGTGCACGTCCCGCAGCGGGGTTTCGGCGCCGCTTGCCACGCGGGCCTGCTGGCGGCGCGCAGCGAGATCGTCTGCGTGATGGACGCCGACGCGTCGTTCGACCCCCGCGACCTGTCGGCCGTGACCGGGCCCATCCTGGCGGGGGGGGCTGATCTGGTCCTGGGGCGCCGGTCGGTCCGGGGCAAGGGCGCCTGGCCGCTGCACGCCAGGATCGGGAACAAGGTCCTGGCCGCCGAACTTCGCCGCCGGATCGGCGTCCCCATCCGGGATCTCGGCCCGATGCGCGCCGCGAGACGGGAGGCCCTGCTGGCCTTGCCCATGTCGGATCGCCGCTTCGGGTACCCGCTCGAGATGGTCGTGCGCGCGGCGGAGGCCGGGTGGCGGATTGCCGAGACGGACGTGCCCTACTACCCGCGGAACGGGAAGTCGAAGGTCACCGGCACGGTCGGCGGCACGCTGCGGACCGTCAGGGACATGCGCCGGGTGCTCGCCTCTGTCGCGGCCCCGGTGTCGTCGTGACCGGCTCGGCGGTGACCGGTCCCGCCTACATCGGCAAGCACAGGCAGGAATCCCGGACCGGGACGATCTATCCTCCCGGGTGGGTCGGCGAGGCAGGATCGGACGACGCGCTCGCGGCGCAGGTCATCGTGATCGCGAAGGAACCCGTGCCGGGCCGGGTCAAGACCCGCCTCACGCCCCCGTTCACACCCGCTGAGGCGGCCGCGCTCGCCGAGGCGGCCCTGGCCGACACCCTCGCAGCCGTGGCCGACGCCACCGTCACCCGCCGGGTGCTGGCCCTGGACGGCGCGCCCGGCCGGTGGCTGCCACCCGGGTTCGACGTCATCGGCCAGCGGGGCGGAGGGCTTGACGAGCGCATCGCCTGGGCGCTCGCGGACGCGCGCTCGTCGTGGTCGGCCCCCGTGGTCCTGATCGGGATGGACACGCCACAGGTGACGCCGGAACTGCTGGCCGCCGCCGCCGAGCCGCTGGTGTCCGGCGCCGCGGATGCCACCTTCGGCATGGCCGAGGACGGCGGTTTCTGGCTGCTTGGCCTGCGCGAGATCGACCCTGCCCTGGTGCTCGGCGTGCCCATGTCGCTACCTGATACGGGCGCGCGGCAACTCCGGCGGCTGGTCGAGGGGGGCCTGCGGGTCCTGCCCCTGCCCGCGCTTACCGATGTCGACACGGCCGACGAGGCCGAACGGGTCGCTGCCCTGCTGCCTGACTCGCGTTTCGCGGCCTGCCTGCACGCGCTGGGCAGCGGGGTCACCCAGGAGGCCGCGGCCATCCTGTGACGGCATTTTCTGCTGGCTGGGGACACAACCGTAGCCGACAGTGGTTAAATGGCTCTGGTTGTGCGAAGTTCGTGCACGTGTTACAGCGCCTGCGAAGTTCTGACCGCGGGTGTTCTGGTTTCCCGAACGCCGGCCCGCGGGGCCGTCCGGACGGGCTGCCTCGCCGCAACCCGGGACACACGACCGTGAGCTCCCGAAGTCATATCAGTAGGAGAAGTACATGCCTCAGGGCACCGTGAAGTGGTTCAACTCGGACAAGGGCTACGGCTTCATCGCCCCCGACGACGGCTCGGCCGACGTCTTCGTCCACCACTCCACCATCAAGGTCGACGGGTTCCGCACGCTGCAGGAAAACCAGCGCGTTGAGTACACCGCCGGGCGCGGCCCCAAGGGCCCGCAGGCGGAAGAGGTTCACCCGCTGTAACACGTCAAGGCCTGACGACTGAGGGGCGGTCCGGAAGGACCGCCCCTCAGTGTTTCTTGGTCTAGAGCCTGTTTGGAGACTAACGGCGCAGCAAGCTGGTTTGCCCGGCCCGTAATGCGGCGGAGTCGGCGTGGGCGCGGTCGCATGGTGATGCAGCGGCGGCCCATTCCGGCCTGTCGCGGTGGCTGGCGTACGGTGCTGCGCGATCCAGGGGCTAGCTCTTCTTCTTTTTCTTGATCCCTTCGCGCCATATCTGCTGCAGGATGCCTGGTGTGCCGGCTGTCGTGACCACCCCGGCCGCCTGGCGGACGTACCGGTCGTCGGCTAGCTGTGCCAGCAGGCAGGCGGCCAGGTCGGCCCGGGCGGTGAACATTCCGCGGATGCTGTTCTGGCAGATCTGGTAGTCCGAGACGCGGGCCGCGTTGAATAGCCAGCACGCGCGGATGATCGTCCAGTCCAGGCTGCTGGCCCGGATCAGCGCTTCCATCCGGCGGTTGTCCGCGTAGACCGTCTGGCCCGGCAGCCGCATGAACAGCGGTTCCATCACCCGGCTGAAGAATACCGAGTCACTGGCGCGGTAGCCGGGGTCGACGGCAGCGCTGCCGGTCACGACCAGACGTCGCACGCCGTGGTCCTGCATGGCCGCGATGATGTTGGCCGTACCTGTTGAGTACACGGTGACGGGCTTACGGGTGTAACGCACTCCCAGCGCGGATAGCACCGCCTGGCTGCCAGCGACGGCGGAGTTGACAGCTCCGCCGTCGGTGGCGTCGGCGCCGACAACGGCCAGGTGCTCCCGTGGCGGTATCTGCTCCGGATGGCGCGTCACCGCAGCAACATCATGGCCTGCGGCTAGCGCCTGGCCGACCAGCTCGCGGCCGGTGGGGCCATTCGCGCCGAACACGACGATGCGCATCGGTTCACTCCTGTTCTCCCGCAGGACCGCACCGGCTCTAAGCTCCGACCGGCCCGATAACGGTGACGAGGCTGCCGTAGGTGAGGTACGGGTAGGCCGTGCGAGCTTGGTCCCAGGGCAGTTCCACGCAGCCCAGGCTCTGGTTGTACCCGTAACCGCCGCGCGGGAAGTAGTGCACGGCGTCGCCCCCGTTGAAGTAGGAGACGTAGTACACCGGGTCGTCGTACGGGGTGCCGTCCGGGTTCGTCCCCTTCATGTACGTGAAGTAGAACCGCAGGTAGACCGGGTAGGTGCCGTCGACGGTAGACCGGCCGGGGATCCCGGTGTTGGCCAGGGTCTTCAGCACGACGCGGCCGTCGTGCCAGACGGTCAGCGTCTCGGGGATGTTCTGGTTCGCGAGGGCGTAGGTGTACCCGTTGGGGTTCTGCTTGCCCTTGGCCACCGCGGCGAGCAGGTCGGACCAGACCGTACGGCCGGCGACGCCGTCCATCGTCAGTCCGTGCACCGACTCGAAGGCCCTGACCGCGCCGACGTCGAGGATGTTGCCCGCGCCGGCCTTCCACTGGTCCTTCAGGTTCGACGGGTAACCGCCCTGCCAGCTGAACGTTCCGGACGGCGGTGAGTACGCGGCCGCCATCTGGGCCTGCGTGTTGGTGGGGCTGACGACGGTGCGGGACTTCGACGTCCAGGTCAGGGGCAGGTAGCCCAGCTGGGCCAGGAGCTGCTGCAGGCGCATAGTGCTGAACGAACCGGTGGTGAAGCTGTCGGTCACCGGGGAGGTCAGCATCCCGCTGCCGTCCGCGGACATCACCCCGGAGGGGACCGTGACCGTCACCTTCGTGTCCTCGAAGAAACCGCCCGTGGGGACGAAGACCGCCAGGTCACCCTGGACCGTCCAGTTGCCCGCGATCTTCGGCGAGATCTGCGGCAACGGGGTGCTGGCGGACAGCGGCGCGGAGAATTGCACCCAGATCGGCGAGGCGCCGTTGACGCCGTGCGCTCCCGGCGTCGGGGTGATCGACACTAGCTGGAACGCGCCCCCCACCTGACCCGGGCTGGACGTGTCAGTGGGCTGAACGGATGAGACCGGCGAGGCGTGGCTCCCTGGCGCGCCAAAGACGACGATCGAGATCCCGGCCACAAGCACCAGCGCGGCGCCGCCGGCGGTGAGCTTCGCTGTAGCGGCCCCGCGGGTGCCCGGCATCGACTGCTGCCTGCGGAACCATCCGGATCGCGGCACGGCGCCGTCCCCCTCACGATATTGCGGAATTGCACCACACTAGAGGCCGGAACTATCGAACCAGGCAAGCTCCGGTAACAACTCCTCCTACAGACAGACGCGCACGCCCCAGGAATGGTTGCCGACTCACCTTATCGCGGCACGGGCCGCCCGCCGGACCGAGACTCCGAGACGTGGCGCACCCCCTGCGGCCAGCGCCCGCACCCGTCCCGGGGCGAGTCCCGATCCGCCGCCGCGCCCCGGTCGCCCACTCAGGAAATGGTCAGTAATTTATCAGCCGGGGCGCACCAAGGCCGATTCGGAAAATACCGGATTCGGCTACCGAGAATTAACCCGATATGACGTCAGCGGTTAACCAATGACCGCGGGCGATTCGGTCGCACCGGTCACCGTGCGGGTCGCGAAGTACCTCCCGCGTGCGCTAGCGGTTGTCGGCCCGCGGAGCCGGCCGACAACCCCCATGACCTGCCGGACAGGCTCCGGGTGGAGCCGTGGTCGTAACTCCCAGGAAATAACTACCGGTCACCGAGAGAGCCGTAATAACTACGCTCCGTCCGGGGTGGGGCCCGGTCTGCCGGGGTTCGCCGCACATGCGGCCTATCACGGGGCAATCTCGGGCTGATCAACAGCCCGTCACCTGCGGCGTTAGAACTTGGCAATGAATTGCCGAGGTTTCACCGCCGATCCGCCCTTAGAACCGGACAAAACACAAATCTTCTTGATTTCCCGTTTCCGCCATCGTGGCGGGTCTACGTTGATGCACCGGGAGCGTCACAGCGGACATCCATGGAGGTGGATTGAATGCTCAACGGGCATCGGTCCGCGCGGCGCCGTCGCGGTAGGAACAGTCGTGCGGCGCGCATCGCGGTACCCCTCGCCATCCCGATGGCACTGGGCTTGACCCTCGGGGTCATCCTGGCCGTCTCGGGAGGCCGGGCGACAACGATCGACCAGTCGGACCTGGGGTCTTGTGCTAGCCCAAACGCGAACGCTGCCGCTCCGGCCGATCCGACCACGAGCGCTCCCGCGTCGCCCACTCCGACCCCGAACGCCCACAGCGCCGCCCCCTGGAACTATCAGTACCCGACCGTTCCCGGATGGGACCCGGCCGGTGGCAATCAGGGCTGGGAGTCTCAGTACCCGGGCTACACCGCGACGGCCGATCCGTTCACGAGCGCTCCCGCGGCCACCGATCCGACCACGAGCGCCCCCGCCGATCCGACGACGAGCGCTCCCGCGACCACCGATCCGACCACGAGCGTCCCGGCGTCGGCGGCTCCGTGCGCGAGTGCCAGCGCCACCCCCACGACGACCAATGCGGTGGTGCCCCCGGCCGCGACCTTCGCCAGCGGGCAGACCGCCTTCTTCCCCCTCGGCGACCTGGCGACTGATCCGGTCGACGGCACCGGGGCCGCGATCAACCTGAACCAGACCGCGGCGGAAGCGGCCGCGTCGCTGAACTGCACCCTGACCGTGCCGAACCGCCCGCTGACCGCGCAGGGCCTCGCCACGCCTTATCAGCTCGGCGATGGCTGCTCGATGCAGGACGCCGCGAACGAGGGCGCCTTCGTCGAGGCCACCATCCTCGCGCCGGATGGCTCGGTCCAGATCTACGACCCGCTGGTCATGACGGCGGGCACCACCCCGGCGGTGGCGCCAGTCGCGCCGACGATCACGCGCGGCTCGCAGGTGATCATCGACATCGGGTCCAACGGCAACAACCTCGTGCTGGAGGGTCAGGGCGCGCGCCAGGGCAACTGCGTCGATGCTTACGGCCAGTCCGTCATCGGCCAGGTGTCGGCGTGCAACGCCGTCAGCTTCTACCGGGCCGCCAACGCGCTGATCGCGGAAGGCGCGCTAAAGGTCCCGGCCATCGGGACCTCGGAAGACGGCCAGGTGTGCGAGACCGTGCGTAACTTCGCCCTGATCGACCAGGACCAGAGCGACAACGTGATCTCGGCGTACCTGCTCAACGCGAACGGCCAGACCGCACAGGACACCGCGGCGAACGCGGCGTCGATGACGGGCGCCACTTTTGTCGCCAACGGCAGCGACGACCGGCTGCTCGCGGACTTCGTCGACCCGGCGAACGGGTGCACCGCGTTCAGCGCGACGAACTCCACCGACGCGAATGGTACCTCTGGCTCGCAGGCCCTGAACGAGCTCAGCGCCCGCGTCAACCAGACGGGAACCATCGCGGTCGTGCCGCCCAACGACGAGATGACCCTGGTCAACAACGCCTACAGCGTGGCCAAGACCAACGTCTACCGTTCGCTGGTAGACCAGCCGTTGCTGGCCGGCAACGTCAACCCGGCTACGGTCGCCGCGGATTACTGCCAGAACATGGTCGACATCGCGCCCGCCCATAACCAGCTCGACTTTGCCAGGGACGCGAACTTCGCCTCCCCGGTTCCGGGCACGGGCAACAACCTGGGCACCTTCATGGCGGCCCGGCTGTCCGCCTCGTTCGGGATCCTAGGCTGCCAGAGCTTCGGCCTGACCGTTCCCGTCAGCATCACCACGGATGCCAACGGCGTGGCCACCGCGGCCACCTACAACCTGGCCCAGCAGGCGGCGACCGGCGCGACTCCGGCCGGCGGCAGTAGCGCGACGGCCGACCCGACCCCGTCGGGGATGCCGACGCGCGGCGGTGGCGGCGGTTTCAGCTGGGGCAACTTCTCGGGGGCAGGTGGAAACGCCGGTAGGTGGTTCGTCCCGCGCGGCCGCCGCGGACACCATGAGGACATCACTGGCATGTGAGGTCCAGCCCGACAGCAGTCCGCAACAAAGGAACGAAGGGAGGCGGCCCCAGGGTCGCCTCCCTTCGGCGTGCCTCAACCCGCGGGCGCCGGCCAGGAGTGTCCAAAAGGTTAGTCTTTCCTTACCCTAGATTCGTACTCGAACGGTCGCTACCTGTGACGTAATGAGTGAGAAAGAACTCTGATTTACCAATAAATCCCGTTATTCACCCCAAGAAGGGGCAAAAGGACTTTCCGCGCTTTCTCCCACACCGTGACGTAACGGTCTAACCTCGCCCTTCAGGGAGGGACGTAACGGAGGTGGACCACATGCTCACTGGGAGTAGGAATGTCCGACGCCGCGGCGCGCGCAGGCGGCCCGTAGCGCAGTCCGTCGTGCCCCTCGCGATCCCGATGGCTCTCGGGCTGGCGTTCGGCGTGGTGATCGCCGTCTCAGGCCACCCGGTCAGCCAGCTCAACGTCTCGTCGCTCGGCGCCACGTCGTCGGCCCCGGCCCCGGCTACGGCGGCCGCGACACCGGCCGCGGCCGCCAACGCGAATATGAACTGCGAGCTCGTCGTGCCCGCGCACCCGCTGACGGCGGCCGGGCTGGCCGCGCCGTACCTGCTGACCGGACCGGGCAGAGAGAGCCCGGCCGCCTCCGGGTGCCAGCAGTCGAACCCGAACCTGCAGGCCTTCGTGCAGGCCACCATCCTGAACCCGGCCACCGGCCGGCTGTGGGTGTACGAGCCGCTGGTGATCACGCTCGGGTTGCCGCCCGCGGTCGCCCCGGTGGTCCCGAAACTGCCCAAGGGCGCCGAGGTCAACCTGATGGTGGGGTTCAACGGCAACAACCTTGAGCTCGTCGGCGCGCTACCGGACACGCTCTCCAACGCCAAGTGCGTGGACGGCCTGGACGGCTCGCTGTTCGGCCAGGTCTCCTACTGCAACAGCGTGGCCTTCTACGCCGCCGCAGAAGCCGACACCGCGTCGGGGAAGCTGCGGATCCCCGGCAACGGCACCTCGCCCGTCACCGGGCAGCCGTGCCCGACCACGCGCAGCTTCGACCTCGTCGACCAGGACCCCAGCGACAACGTGACCACCCAGTACCTGCTCACCGCCACCGGCGAGACGGCCCAGGACAACGCGACCAGCGCCCAGGACCTGCCCGGGGCCATGCCGATCAGCAACGGGAGCGACAACCGGCTGCTCGACAGCTTCGTCCTGCCCGCGCTCGGGTGCACCCCGTTCACCGCGCCCGATATCTCCAACGGCGGCCAGCCGGGGACCTCGCAGACGCTCGATGAGCTGTCCGCGGCGGCCAACCAGCGGGAGCCCATCGCGCTGGTGCCGCTAAATGACCCGATGACGCTGGTCAACGGTCAGCTCAGCCAGTGGAAGACCAATCTGTACCGGATCGGCGTCGGGCAGCCACTGGTGATCGGCGGCACGCAGGAGCCGTTCAACCAGTCCCTCGACGGCGGGCAGCAGGCCGACACCCCGGCGAACTTCTGCGCCAACATGCTCAACACCCAGTCCGCCTTCATCGCCGCCAACCAGGCGCGGTTTACCGCGACCGCCTCGCCCGTCCCGGCCATGGGGAACAACCTGTTCACGTTCATGGCGGCCCGGCTGAGCGCGTCGTTCACCAACCTCGGATGCGCGGGCTTCGGCCTAAAGAACACCGTGAACCTCGGCCTGGACGCTCAGGGCGTGGCGACGTCCGCCACGTTCAGCCTCGCCCCGCAGGCCCCGGATGCACCGGCCGCCTCGGCGACGCCGTCACCCAACGCAGTACCCGCCTCGGGTGACCCGGAGTGGGTGGTCGTACCGTCCGGAGGCTCCTGGAACCCGGCCGATCCCTGCGGCCTGGAAAGCGACGGCTACGGCTACGGAGACAACGGCTGGTCCGGCGACGGCTACAGCGGGTGCGAAAGCTACGGAGCCTACGGAGGCTACGGTGGCTAGGTCCGGGCGAGGGTTAGCCGATGCTCCCGATGGTCGCGATGTTCGAGGTGTTGGCGTACCAGCTGCCGGACTCCGCGGTCTCGAGCGGGGCGGTGGCGGTGTCTGGCGGCAGCGACGACGGGCTGACGAACGTGCTGCCCTGCGGGCCCGCCTCCACCGCCTCGCCGAGCGCGCTGCCCTTCAGGTAAGCCGACCAGGACAGGAACCACTCAGTCCAGCCGTCGTCCCACTTGCCCGCGGCCGTGCTGGCCGTGATGGTGATGGGATCGCCGGGTACGGAGAGGTTGTAGTACGTCTGCGCGTCGACGGGCGGCAGGTTCACGCAGCCGTGACTGACGTTGGTGGTGCCCTGGTCGACGACGCTCCACGGCGCGGAGTGGTAGTAGTCGCCGCTGAACGTGAACCGGACCGCCCAGTAGACCAGCTCGTTGTAGTAGCCGGGGCTGCCGGGCGGGCCGCCGCCGATCATCTGCACCGGGTTGTTCTTCTGCACCGACAGGTAAGAGCCGTCGGGGGTGGGCAGGGTGGAGCGGCCGGTGCTGATCGGCCAGTCATAGGTGAGCTTGCCGCCGATGTAGATCTGCGTGTGGTGCGTCGTGGTACTCGCGACGGCGATCACCGACTGGCCGATCGTGAACGTCTGGGTCAGGTCGGCCGCGGCGTAGACGCCGGGGGCACCCTCGACCCCGTTGAGGTGGCCGTCGAAGCTGACCGTGGTGTTGGCCGGCCAGTAGTCCCGCGGCCGGAAGTCCAGGTGCTCGCTGTCGTCCCAGTACCAAGCGCCGATTACCGGGTTGGACGTGGTGAGCTCCAGCGACCGCTCGACGGCGGCGCGGTCGGTGATCGGCTGGCTGAAGATCAGCATGATCGGCATGCCGACGCCGTAGGTCTGGTCGGACCCCTCGTAGATCTCGGTCGTGAACGTCTGGGCAGGCGTCAGCGTGCTGAACGTGCTCGTGGTGGTGACCGTCTGCCCGTCGGCGCTGCCCGTCGCCGTCACCGTGTAGGTCCGCCCGGTGTTGAGCGCCCATAGGCTGTGCCAGGTCTGGTCGCCGTCGCTCAGGGTGCCGGTCACCGGGTCGCCCGACGTCTTTACCGTGACGTTGGTCACCTTTCCGTGGGTGGCGGTGACGGTGATACCGTCCGAGGGCGTGACGTCGCGGCTCCCGTTCGCCGGCGTGATCTTCAGGTCCGATGCGAGCGCGGCTGCGCTCGCGGCCGAGGCGGCCGACTGCCCGCCCGCCTGCCCCCCCGACGACTGGTTCGCGGCCCCGCTGTGGCAGCCCACCACGAATAGCCCGACGGCCAGGGCCGCCACGGCGCCGACGTAGCGCCGCACTCGCGAAGCCGAACCTTCAGACCTGCGGTCTGTCCCGCGCACGGTGAGCCTCCCTCAATGCGCCGAAAAGTCAGGACGCCGAACCGCGATGCCCCGTTGCGTGCCTGGTGCCTGCTACGCATCGTACGTGGTGCTTTCGGGAGCGGCTCCCCGAATACAGACGTACGAAACGTCCTGGAGGTTATGCCGAGCCGGCCGCTTCCCGTCGGCGGGCGGCCCGGCCGCCCCAGGCCTTCGCGCCGCCCCAGGCCATGGCCAGCAGGGTCAGCAGGACGATCACGTATTCCGGCCACCCGCCGACCCGGTCCGCCAGCGTGCGGTAGGTGACCAGCGGGACCCGCGCGTCCAGGATCGCCTGGCGCCAGATGCCGCTGCTCGCGACGAGCGTGCCGTCCGGCGCGATGATCGAGCTCTCCCCGGTGGTCGCGGCGTAGACCACGGACCGGTCGCTCTCGATGGCCCGGATCCGCGCCATCGCCGTCTGCTGCTCGGTCTCGCCGAGCTGATTGTCCAGCTCGAAGTCCGCGTCGTTGGACTGCAGGGCCAGCAGGTTGGCCCCGGCGTTGACCTCGGATCGCACGAGGTTGTCAAAGCCCACCTCGTAGCAGATCACGTCGCCGAGCCTGATCGGCCCGACGCCGAATACGACGGGGTTGTGCCCGGCCGTGAAGTCCACCGGTACCAGCGAGGTCAGGGAGCTGATGCGGGAGGTGATGCTCCGGAACGGGATGTACTCACCCCACGGGACGAGCTGGCGCTTGACGTAGACGGGGTATGTCGCGCCGCGCCCGGGCACCCAGAGCTGGCCGGCGTTGCGCAGCGGATTCTCCAGCACCTCGCCGATCAGGACCGGCCGGCCGAGGGCGTCTACCGTCCCCAGGATCTCGTCGTAGACGGTGGGGTACTCGGACGGGTCGAGGCCCACGGCGTCTTCCGGCCAGACCACCACGTCCGGCTCGGGCGCCCGCCCCGCCTTCACCGAGGCGGCCAGCTTCAGCGTGGCTTCCGCCTGGTTCTGCGTGACCTCGGTGTCGTTCAGCAGCTGCGGCAGGTTCCTGGCCCGAGGCACGTTGCCCTGGATCGCGGCCACCACGGCCGTCGGAGCGCCCCCCGTCGGATCGACGGGCAGCAGCCCGCCCGCGAGGACCAGCCCGGCCGTCACCACCGCGGCCAGCCCCGGCCCCAGCCAGGAGGGTACGGGGAGGCGGGCAGTCCCCGCGAAGGGGGGCCAGGGGGGCCAGGGGGGTTTGGGGGGACGGGCCGAGGGGGTCTGGGGGGAAAGGTTTCCCCCCAGGAGCAGGGGGGGTCTGGGGGGGATCGTCCCCCCGAGGTAATACAGCAGAGCTCGCGCGAGCATGGCGCCGGTCAGGGCGACGAGGAAGGTCAGCAGCGGCGCCCCGCCGACGGCGACCCAGCGGACGTCCGGCGCGACGGACTGGCTCATCGCCAGCCGCCCCCAGGGGAAGGCGAACGGCCACCGGTCCCTGAACCCCTCGGCGACCACCCACCACCCGGCTACGGCCGCCGGCCAGAACGGCAGCCGCAGCAGCAGCCGCTGGCCTACCGCGAGCAGGGCGAAGATGACCGCCTCGGCCCCGGCCAGCGCGCCCCACGCGTACCACGCCACGTTAAGCAGCCAGGTCAGCAGCGGCACGAACAGCGCCAGGCCGAACGCCAGGCCGCAGCACGCCGAACCCCGCAGGCTCCGCCCGGTGAGCGCGACGACCAGCAACGCGGGCCCGACCGCGGCCAGCGGCCAGGCGTCCAGCGGCGGAAACGACACGAAGACCGCGATCCCGCCCATGATCGATAGGAGCAGCGCCCAAGGCCAGGCAAACCCGCCAAACACCGCCGCACGGCGACCCGTGGTCCCCGACACGGACCCGGCCTGGGCTGATATCACGCTCGCAGCCTAACCGCCCGGCGCGGAGGCCGTCACGGGCGGATTCGGCCACGGAATGGTTGCAGAGCAGGGCAAGCCGTGTTGTCTGCCTGAACGCGGCAATCGGCTCGGCTATAGTACCGATGGCGAACGCCTCAAGTGGGGGGGCGTGCACTAGCCATTTCGTCCTTTTCTTAGGTAGTGCACATGACATACGTCTATTGGCTGAGCCGTGATTAAGATCCGCTACCGCGACGCGGATGAGCTTTCGCCCGGATTACACGCTGCGGCCGTACCGCAAGGCCGCAACACCATTATTTTCCTGCTGCCCGGGCTGACCGCGGCCGAGCGGCGTGCCGCGCTGCGCAGGCTGCGGCTGTCCGCGCGGATGGGCTACTGCCCGCCGCTGCCTCCGGCGCAGCTGGCGCTCGCGCTGGTGGCCGACCGGATCAGGACCACGGTCGGCCAGCTTGGCACGCTCGTGCGTTCTCACCCGGCCGGAAGCACCGTGCCCGTCATGGTGATCTCCGCCGGTGCGATCGCCTTCCTCGCGCTGTCCGCGGTTTCCATCCAGGTCCTGCACCTGCCCCATCACCCGGCCAGGTCCTCGGCCCTGGCGGGTACGAACGGCGCATCGGCCCGCGGGATACCCACCCCTAGCCCGTCGCCGGCCCCCCCGACCACCGGCGGCGCGATCTCGATCGGCAATACCGTCGCGCCCTACTTCTCGACCACCCCGCCGGCTCCCTTCACGCCGCGTCCCCGCACGTCGCCCAGAACCGACCCCTCCTCCAGCCCGGGCGCCGTGGCCCCCTCGATCGGGCCGTCCTTCCCGACCGGAGTCCCGACGCTCGCCGACCCGGATCCGGAGCCGTCGCCCACGGGTTCCCCGGCCATGCGCCAACCGTCGCCGACCCCGGGCAGCACCTGCCTGCAAGTAGGACCGCTCGGCGTCTGCCCGTGACGCGCTGCGCTCGCCTACGCTGAACGTGGGTGCGGCGGAGCGACGGGAGCGTGGGGTTGAGCAGGCGCGGGTGGTTGCTGTTCGCCGCGATGGGCGTGATCTGGGGGATCCCTTACCTGCTCATCAAGGTGGCCGACGGCGGCGTCTCGGTTCCCGTCCTGGTCTGCACGCGCGTGGCGCTCGGCTCGGCGCTCCTGCTCCCCGCGGCCATCCGCGGCGGGCACCTCCGCGCGCTCAGGGGGCACCTGCCGTGGCTGGCCGCGTTCACGGCGGGCGAGATCGTCGGCCCGTTCGCGCTGCTGTCTAACGCCGAGAAGCACCTGCCGAGCTCGACGAGCGGCCTGCTCGTCGCCGCGGTGCCGATCATCAGCGCGCTGCTCGCCTGGCTCACGCGCACCGGCGACCGCCCCACCGTCATCCGCTGGGCCGGGCTGGCGGTCGGCCTGGCCGGCGTGGCCCTGCTGGCCGGGCCCGGCGCGGGCCGCGGGGGCACGCTGCCGGTCATCGAGGTGCTGCTCACCGCGCTCGGCTACGCGATCGGCCCGCTGATCGCCAACCGCAAGCTCGCCGGCCTCCCGCCGGTCGCGGTCAACGCGGTCTGCCTGGGCACGGCCGCGGTCGTCTACGCGCCGTTCGCCGCGCTCACCTGGCCCCGTAAGGTGCCCTCGCTCGAGGTGCTCGGGGCGCTGGCCGGGCTGGGCGTGATCTGCACGGCGGCGGCCTTCCTGGTTTTCTTCCGGCTGATCGCCGAGGTCGGCCCGGCCCGCGCCACGGTCATCACCTACGTCAACCCCGCGGTCGCGGTCACGCTCGGCGTCCTGGTCCTCGGCGAGCACCTGACCGCCGCCATCGGCGTGTCGTTCGTGCTGATCCTGGGCGGCTCGGTCCTGGCCACCCGCCCCGGCTCGAGCCGGAAATCGTCGCCGGTGGGCCAGTCACCGGACCCGGTTGTGGCGCAGGACGGTGCCACCATCGCACGTTCGGACTAATTTGAAGTTCTTATATACGCCGAACGAACGGTGGTGCCCGTACCGCAGATGACCGAGACATCGATTCCGCAGGGCCCCGCGGGCTTGCGCTTCGCGAGCGCGCAGGGGCGGTGGGTGGTGGCCGCCACCGTGCTGGGCTCGGGCATGGCCGCGCTGGACGCGACCGTGGTAGGCATCGCGCTGCCGGCGATCGGGCGGGACTTCCACGCCTCCGTGGCCAGCATCCAGTGGGTGGTCGACGCCTACACGCTGACCCTGGCCGGGCTGCTGCTGGTCGGCGGGACGCTCGGCGACAGCTACGGCCGGCGGAAGATGTTCCAGATCGGCGTCGTGTGGTTCGCGGTCGCGTCGCTGCTGTGCGGGCTGGCCCCGGACGCCGCGGTGCTGATCGCGGCCCGGGCCCTGCAGGGGGTCGGCGGGGCCCTGCTGACCCCGGGGAGCCTGGCCATCCTGCAGGCCTCGTTCGCCGAGGACGACCGTTCGGCCGCCATCGGCGCGTGGTCCGGGCTCGGCGGCGTGGCCACCGCGATCGGCCCGTTCCTCGGCGGGTGGCTGATCAGCGCCGTGTCGTGGCGGCTGGTGTTCTTCATCAACCTCCCGCTGGCGGTGCTGGTGCTGGTCATCGCCCGCCGGCACGTGCCCGAGACCAAGGCCCCCGGCCCGATCCCGAAGCTGGACGTCAGGGGCGCGTTGTCCATCAGCGGCGCCCTGGCCGGGATCACGTACGGGCTGATCGCCGCGTCCGCCTACGGCTGGGGCTCGGTCCCGGTCCTGGTGCCGCTGGGCGCGGGACTCGCGCTGCTCGCCCTGTTCATCCTGATCGAGGACAGGGAGCGCGAGCCGATGCTGCCGCTCGGGGTGTTCAAGTCCCGGCAGTTCTCCGCGGCCAACGGGGTGACGTTCGTCGTCTACGCGGCGCTCGGCGGGCTGCTGTTCCTGGTCCCCGTGGTCCTGCAGGTGGCGCACCACTACAGCCCGATCGAGGCCGGAACGTCCCTGCTGCCCGTGACGTTCATCATGCTCGCCTTGTCGGCCCGCTCGGGCGCGCTGGCGGCCAGGATCGGCCCGAGGCTCCAGATGACGGCCGGGCCGCTGGTTATCGCCGGGTCGTTCCTGCTGTTCACCAGGGTCGGGGGATCGGGGAACTACCTGACCGCGGTCCTGCCCGCGGTGGTGGCGTTCGGGCTCGGGGTGGCGGTCATGGTGGCCCCGCTGACCGCGACCGCCATGGGCGCCGCCCCGGCCGAGCACGCGGGCGTCGCCTCGGCGGTCAACAACGACGTGGCCCGGGCGGCCGGGCTGATCGCGGTGGCGGTGCTGCCCGCGCTGGCCGGGATCACCGGGGACAGCTACCTGCACCCGGCCGCGCTGGCCCACGGCTTCAAGGTGGCGGCCATGATCGCCGCCGTCTTCTGCGCGGCCGGGGGCGTGCTCGCCGCGCTCACCATCCGCAACCCCACCCGAACCACGCGGACCACGCGCGCGAAGGCACCGCCCCAGGAAATGAGCTGCGCGCTCGAGGCGACGCCCCTGCGTAGTCTGGGGACGGCGCCGGTGCCCGTTCCGGCGGAACCCGAGGATAGTAATGGCCACTGACACCGACGTGAGCATCCAGGCACCGGCCGACGCCGTCGCGGCGGTGGAACATGCCGCGCGGGCCGCGGCCGGCACGGTCGCCGGGCTGGCCGGCGTCCCTGACGGGGTCCTCGACGACGCGCTGCGGGGCCTGGCGGACCTGCTGGGCAGGCGTGCCGCCGGAGTGCTTGAGGCCAACGAGCAGGACGTGCGCGCGGCGCGGGACGGCGGCGTCGCCGACGCACTGATCGACCGGTTGCGCCTGGACCAGGCGCGGGTGGAGGCCATCGCGGGCCAGGTCCGCGCGCTGGCCGCGGTGCCTTTTGAGCCGGCACGGCGCGCGATCAGGGAGCTGCCAGGCGGGCTGCTGCTCGAGGAATGCCGCAGGCCGGTCGGCGTGATCGGGGCCAACTTCGAGGCCCGGCCGAACGTGGTGGTCGACGTCGCGTCCCAGTTCATCAAGTCGCGGAACGCCGGCGTGCTCCGGACGGGCTCCGCGGCGCTGCGTTCGGCCATCGCGCTGGCCGACCAGGTCATCGGGCCCGCGCTCGCCGCCGCCGGGCTCGACCCCGCGATGATCCAGCTGGTCCGCGTGCCCGGGCAGGACTCCGCGCGGGCCCTGGTCAGCCAGCCCGGCCTGATCCCGCTGGTGATCCTGCGCGGCAGCGGGGACAGCACCCGGGCGCTGGCCACCGAGGCGGCCCGCTACGGCGTGCGGACCCTGGCGCACGCCGACGGCGGCGCGGTCCTGTACGTCGACGTGGCCGCCGACTTGGACCTGGCCGAGGAGCTGGTCGAGGTCGGCCTGGACCGGCTCGGCGTGTGCAACCGGCTGAACCTGCTCCTGGTGCACCCCGCCCGGTGGGACGAGCTAATGCCGCGCATCCGGCCCCTGCTGGCCCGGCTGGGGATCAGCATGTCTCTGCCGCCGCACGCTCACCCGCTCGGGCACGAGTGGGCCCTGGACGCCGGGCATGAGGCGACCGTGACGATCGCCCCCGCCTCGGGCCCGCGCGCGGCGGCGGCGATCGCCAACGAGCAGACCTCCGGGCTGGCCGCGGCGATCGTCACCAGGGATGAGGCCGCCGCGGCGGAGTTCCTGGCCGCCTACGCGGGCACCGGGGCGTTCTGGAACGCCACCACGCGCCTGCTCGACGGATTCAAGCTCCTGTCCGTGCCCGAGACCGGGATCAACATCGACAAGGTGCC
>JBOHCK010000097.1:0-19329 GCA_050698755.1 Streptosporangiaceae bacterium
GGCCACGGCCGCGCACGCCCGCAGGGTGTCCAGGAGGTAGCCGGTGTTCTGCGCGTCGGGCCAGCACGACAGCTTGACCACCACCGTACGGGCCGCACGGTCGGCGTAGATCAGCTGGCCGTGGATCCCGAGGCAGACCAGGACCGGGCCGCCGGGACCGGGGATGACCCAGAACTGGCTCCGGTACCAGCCGCCCGGCAGGACGTACTCGTTGTCGGTCGAGGCGAAGGCCTCCCGGACCCCCGGTTCCGGGGCGCGGACGTCGTACAGCCAGGCCCCGGGGACGACGCCGCGCCCCAGCGCCGTGCCGTCGTCGACCAGCATCTGGCCGAACCGGGCCAGGTCGCGCGCCGTGGCCGAGATCCCCCCGTCATGGATAGCGGACCCGAGCGGATCGCAGGTGATCTCCGCGTCGCACTCGGCACCGATCGGCTCCCAGATGAGGGCGGAGATGAGATCGGCCATGCGGATGCCGCTGGCCCGCTCGCACGCCCAGCCGAGCATGTCGCTGTCGGCCGACCGGTAGCTGAACTCGCCGCCGTGCGGGCCGGCGGTGCCCAGCGTGGCCAGGTACGGGTAGGCGCCCTCTGGATCACCGGGCTGGGCCGGGCGCCAGCCCATGGATCGCTCCATGACCCGCACCTCGGCGTCCAGGGCGGTGTAGGTCTCCCGGAAGGCGACCCCCGTACGCATGTCGAGCAGGTCGCGGATCGACGCTCCCGCATAGCCCGACCCGGCGACCTCCGGTACATAGGACGTCACCGGGGCACCGGGATCGAGCAGTCCCCGGCCGGCCAGCACCCCGGCCACGCACCCGACTATGGACTTGGACACCGACATCAGCAGGTGCCTGGTACCCGCGGTCGTGCCCGCGTAGTACCGCTCGGTGACCAGCTCACCGTCCTGCAGCACCACCCACGCATCGGTGTACGTCCCGCCGAGAACGTCATCCACGGTCACGGTGCTGCCGTCGGGCCTGGTGACCAACGGGTTGCCCGCAGGCCCGGCGGAGGCCGGAAGTTCCGCGGGCCCGCGCCGGCTGGCCGGGATCACCTGGCTGGGGATGAGCTCGCGCATGTGCTGGAACGCCCAGCGGTTGAACGGGGGAGCCTGCCAGTTAGCCAGGGTGACCCGTGATCCCGGCGGCGGAGGGAAACCGGCCATGAGCTCGGGCGCGCCGTCGCGCGGGGCCGTGGAGGTCGTCGGGCCGGTGCCTTCATCGGTCATGCGTCGCACATTAACCCACCATTGCGGCTGTCTGCCGTCAACTAGGATTCGGCTATGTCGCTGGAGGGGGCCCCTGAGGTTCAGGCCGCATCGGTCACCCCCGACAACTGGCAAGATCCCCCGTTCAACCGTTGGGCCTACTGGCACGTCCGCGAGTTCCTGCCGACCTACCGGGTGCCACGCGGCGCCGGGCCCGCGCGTGTCCTGCCCGCGTCGGCCGCATCCGCCGACCTGCTCGGCATAGGCGTGGCCCGCTCCGACGGCTCGGCCGGAACGGTGGGCGAGGTGCTCGCGGATACCTTCACCGACGCCTACGTGGTGCTGCAAGACGGCGAGCTTGCGACGGAGTGGTACGGGCCCCAGGGCACTCCCGACCTGACCCACGCGCTGATGTCGGTGTCGAAGTCCGTGCTGGGCTGCGTCGCCGCCGTCCTCATCGACCGCGGGCAACTCGACCCCGATCGCGAGATCACCGACTACGTCCCCGAGCTCGCCGCCAGCGGATACGCGGGGGCCACGGTGCGGCATGTCCTGGACATGCGCAGCGGGGTCAGGTTCCTCGAGGAGTACGCCAACCCGCAGGCCGAGATCAGGCTACTCGACCGGTGGCTCGGATGGCAGGCCGGTGATCACGGCTACCAGGCGGGCGGGCTCTACCAGTTCCTGACCACCTTGCGGGCCGAGGCCCCGCACGGATCCCGGTTCCTCTACCGCTCGGCGGAGTCCGACGTGCTGGGGTGGGTGTGCGAGCGCGCAGCAGGCTTGCCCGCGGCCGAGCTCATCTCCGCGCTGGTGTGGGAACCGATGGGCGCCGAGCACGACGCCGACCTGTTCCACGACGCAGCAGGTACAGCCGTGCACGACGGGGGCCTGTGCGCCACGGCCCGCGACGTGGCGCGGTTCGGCCAGATGCTGCTGGACGGGGGAGCGGTCCCGGACGGGGCCGGAGGCACGCGCCGCGTCGTCCCGCCGAGGTGGCTCCGCCAGGGCTGGGCCGTCGACGCCGATACGCGGGCTGCCTTTGCGGCCTCTCCCGCGGAATGGGCGTTCCCCGGCGGCTGGTATCGCAACCAGTTCTGGTTCCGCCCTGGCGCCTATGGAGATGTGCTGCTTGCCCTCGGCATCCACGGGCAGATGTTGCACGTCAGCCGGCGCACGAACACGGTGTGCGTGAAATTCTCCTCCTGGCCGCAGGCCCAGAATCCGGTCTACATGCAGGACACGCTGAGCGCCTTTGACGCCGTAGGCGGCGCGCTGGCCGGCCGGGACCCGATCAACCCGGCGCACGGACGGCGCCTGGCCGGCGTGGTATCCGGCCTGAGCCGCAGCGGCGACACCGCCCCACCGCCGCCATCTCAACCGAACGTCGTCTGAGCCGGCGCCGCGGCGCGCGCGGCTTCTCCTCGACGGCGGCGCACCCGGCAGCCTAGCCTGGCGGTATACCAATGATCGCCCTGGTGCGTAGGGAGGCAGCGTGACTGATGTGCCACGTCCGGCCGGCTCCGCCGGATCACCCGACCGCCGCCATCTGAACGGCATCTCCGAGCTACGCACGTTCTTCAGGACGAACTCCGAGCCTATCTACTTCGTCGGGCCGACGGCCTTCAACCTGCTCGGCATCGATCGCTGGGTCCGCAACTTCCAGTACATCGCGTATTACGACTCCTGGGACGGACGCCATCCCCGGGTGTTCGCCCCCGAGAACCGCCCGTACATCGAATTCGAGTCAAGCGAGCAGATCAACAACTACCTGCTCCGCGACGCCGAGGTCCGGGAGTACCTGCGCCGCCGCGGGGGGGTGCCGAAGGTCGCGATGGTCTTCTTCGACGAGGAGACCGAGGAGATCTGCCGGGAACAGGGCTACGACCTGATCCTGCCGCCCGATTCGCTGCGGCGGCGGCTGGACTCCAAGATCGTGACCACCCAGCTCGGCAACGAGGCCGGCGCCCCGTCGGTCCCGAACGTGCTCGGCTACGCCGACAGCTACGCCGAGCTCAGCGCGCTTGCCGAGGTCAGCAGCCTGGGCGAGGACCTGGTGGTACAGACGCCATACGGCGATTCGGGCAAGACGACGTTCTTCATCAAGTCCGAGCAGGACTGGGACTCGTGCGCCGCCGACATCCGAGGGCAGCAGCTCAAGATCATGAAGCGCATCAACAACCGGGCCGCAGCCGTGGAGGCCTGCATCACCAGGCACGGCACGATCGTCGGGCCGTTCATGACCGACCTGACCGGATACCCGGAGCTCACGCCGTACAAGGGCGGCTGGTGCGGTAACGACCTGTTCCCCGACGCCCTGTCCGAGGCCGACCGCGCCGTCGCGATCGGCCACGTCCGCAAGCTGGGCGACCGGCTCGCCCGGGAGGGCTACAAGGGCTTCCTCGAGGTCGACGTGCTGGTCGACGTCGATACCGGCGCGGTGTACCTGGGCGAGCTGAACCCCCGCATCTCGGGCGTCTCCTCGATGACCAACGTCACGGCGGGCGCGTATGCCGACATGCCGCTGTTCCTGTTCCACCTGCTTGAGTTCATGGACGTCGACTACACGATCGACGTCGAGGAGATCAACGAGCGCTGGAGCGCCCTCGCGGCCGTGGACGTCTGGTCGCAACTGATCATGAAGGAACCCGGCGACGAGGTCGAACGGATTCTGGCTGCCCCGCGCACCGGCTCGTGGCGGATGACCGACGACGGCGGCGCCCTTCACTTCGAGCACGTCAGCAACGACTGGCACGAGATCACCAGCGAGGACGAGGCCTTCTTCATGCGCGTGTACGGGCCGGGCGACTACAAGTTCCACGGCGCCGACCTCGGCATCCTGGTCACCAAGGGCCGGATGCAGACTGCGGACGGGCTCACGGAACGCTGCCGCCGCTACATCACGGGCATCCGCGCCCACTACCAGTCCGAGCCGCTGCCTGCTGCCCCCGCCGTCAAGCCCATCGCCTACGTCAAGTAGGCGGAATCCGGCGCTTCACGAACGTCACGAAGACCACTAGAAATACCAGGACGATTCCGATGTTGGCAATCAGCCGCGGCCCGAACTGATGCTTGAAAAATAGGATGTCCACGCCGACCACTACGCCCGCCATCACGAGCAGGTAAAGCGCGACGGCTGCCTGTCTTCCCACCCCTACGTTCTACCCGCGATCAGCCGTCAGGTCCAGGCGCATGAGCCAGCGGCTCCGGCCGGCGCTGTGGCCCGACGTCTCGACGACGCGGACGAATCCGGTGCGCTCGAACATCGACGTCGTCCCGACGTACAAGAAGGCGCCGCTGACGCGGCTGCCCTCGGTGTCGATGGGATAGGACTCGAGCATCGTCGCGCCGTGCTCGGCGGCGTACGCGATCGCGCCGTCGAGCAGTGCGGCGGCGACGCCCTGGCGCCGGAAGCCGGAGCGGACCACGAAGCACACGACGCTCCAGACGGGCGTGTCATCGACGGCGGGAATGGTCCGCGAGCGCTGCAGCCGGCCCATCTCGGCGCGCGGTCCAAGCGCGCACCAGCCGACGACCTGGCCGTCGAGGTAGGCGAGCACGCCAGGTGCGACCTCGCGCTCGCATAGGCTCCGGAGCGCGGCCGGGCGCTCCGCGCCCCTCAACTTGCTGAACTGCGACGAGGTACACCGGTAATACAGGCACCAGCACGCCGGCGCATCCGGGCCGCGCGGGCCCAGCACGGCAGCTACGTCGTCGAACCGGTCTGCCGTCGCAGGTACCACCACAACGCTCATGTCCGTCCCTCGCGCCTAGCCGGCCGGGCCGAGCAGGGCGCGCATCACGGCCATGACGTCCTGCACGGCACCGGCCGGGGTGATTTCAGGGTCGGCCAGCGACAGCGGGATGCCCAGCCCGTCGGCCGCGGCGATGGTGAGCACCGCCACTTTGTCCGGGTCGTACGCCGTGCCGAAGGCGCCCAGCTCGATGCCGCGCCGGACGACCTGTGCCACCAGCCGCCGCCAGGCGGTGTTGTCGCGCAGCGCGTCGGCCCGCATCTCCGCGTCGCGGATGCCGAAGTGCCAGGACTCGATCCACAGCCGCCCGCCCTCGGGCGCGCCAGGCTCGTACCCGGTCAGCGAGGTGGCGATGATCCGTTCCAGCTGCTCCCACGGGTCGGCGATGGCGGCGACATCCGTTTCCAGCGCGGCGATCTCCTCGCTCGACGCGTGCCGGAACGCCGCCACCAGCAGGTCTTCGCGCGAGCCGAAGTAGTACTGCAGGGTGCTGACCGGGACGCCGCTCTCGGCCGCCACGTCAGCGAAGCGGGTGGCGTCCGCGCCGCGCTCGGCGATGACCCGGCACGCGGCCTCCAGCACGGCGGTCTTCCTGCGCCCGGCCCGGCGGCCAGGGCCTCGACCGGACGTGCCCGGCCCGCGGCCGGAACCGCGGGCGGGCACGTGCATCGAGGCTGCAGACTCAAGGCCCGCAGAGGTCATGAGGACGTGCTCCCTTCGCCATGCGCCGGGGTCGTGATCCCCTCCGCGAAGTACCGGGGCAGGAACCTGGACGTGCCGAGCATGATGATCACCCCGACGACCAGCGATCCGGCGCCAATCAGGAAGATACCGCCGATTCCGTGGAAGCTGGAGTAGCTGCTCGCGGCGGGCCAGAACGACTTGATCGACAGGGCGAACGCGCCGAGCAGGGCCAGCCCGCCGACCAGCGGCAGGATCCCCTTGACCAGGAAGGCGCGGGCGCTGGTGAGCAGGTCGCGGCGGAAGAACCAGACGCAGGCGAACCCGGTCAGCCCGTAGTAGAAGGCGATCAGCAGGCCGGTCGCGGACGCCGAGTCGGCCAGCACGTTCTTGGACACCGCGGTCAGCATGACGTAGAACAGGGCCGAGACCACGCCCATGGTGAGCGTCGCCACGGTCGGCGTGCGGAACCGCGGGTGCATCCGGGCAAACCAGCGGGGGATGGCGCCGTGCGCGGCCATGGCCAGCGTGGCCCGGGCGGTCGGCATGATCGTGGTCTGGGCGGAGGCAGCGGTCGAGGTCAGCACGCACAGGACCAGCAGCTTGCCGGGCACGCTACCCAGGACCGAGGAGGCCATGGCGCCGAGCACGTCGGTGTTGTGCGTGGCCAGGAACGCGGGCCCCGCGTACGCCAGGGCAGCCACGCTGATCACCGCGAAGATCGCGACCAGCATCACCGTGGCCATGACCGCGGCGCGGCCGGGGGTGCGCGCGGAGTCCTTGGTCTCCTCGTTCACGCTGAGCGCGCAGTCCCAGCCCCAGTAGATGAACACGGCCAGCAGGAAGGAGTTCGACAGGCTGCTGAAGGATCCGGTCCACGGGTTCAGCCAGCCGGCGGACGGGTGCGCGTGGCCGGGCAGCGCGTGGCCGGTGCCCGCCTTGACCAGTGCGACCACCGCGAAGACCGCCAGCGCGCTCACCTCGATGACCAGCAGGACCTGCTGCAGGCGGGCGGACACCTCGATGCCCCGGTAGCAGACCCAGGTGAGCAGGGCGATGAACGCGACACCCACCACGGTCACCCAGACGCTTCCGGCCGAACCCGCGCCGACGAGTTCAAGGAAGTACCGCCCGGCGATCTGGGACAGGCTGGCCATCACGATGATGTCGGCCGCGATGAGGCCCCAGCCTCCCATCCAGCCCGCCCGCGGCCCGAAGGCGCGCGCCGTCCAGGTGAAGGTGGTGCCGCAGTCCGGGTCGACCTTGTTCAGCTCACGGAACGCGTAGGCGATGCACAGCATCGGCAGGAACGACACGACGAGCGTCCCGGGGCTGTGCACCCCGACGACGGCGACGATGAGGCCGAGCGTGGCGGCCATGCTGTACGCGGGCGCGGTCGAGGAGACCGCGATCACCACGCTGGAGACCAGCCCGAGCGCTCCGGCTCGCAGCCCCTTGTCGCGCGAAGCCAGAGCCGATGCCGGAGCCGATGCCGGAGCCGGAGCCGATGCCGGAGCCGGAGTCGAGATCGGGGCAACCGGCCCCGCACCCCGGTCCGGCGGAGTGACCGGCTCTGCGATGGTGAGTGTGGTCATGATGGTGGCACCGCCTTCCGCCCGGCAGGATGCTGGGCTATGGCAGTACTGTATCGCAATACCATATTACTGTACAGGTTTGAAATACGGAAATTTGAAGTTCTTTCCCTGACGTTGTCCTGGGGTACCTGACCGGTACGCGCGGTAGCTGCTGCCCCCGAGAAACCCTGGAGAGAGATGCCCAGACGGGTTAGTCCCTATGGTTCGGCCGACGACGCCGAGAACGCGGCACTGGCCAGGAACACGTCGTGGTCCGGAACTGAGCTGTCCGGCGAACCGGCGAGCACGACCATGGCGCGCGATCTCGCCGGCGAGGCGGCGCAGGCCGTGCGTGAACTGACCGACCTGACCGCGGACGGCGCGTACTTCGCAGGCCTGGATGATGTCCGCGACGTGGTTGCGAGCCTGCGCCGGATGAGTCAGGACCTGCCGCGCTTGTGCGAGCAACTGGCCCGGATCATGGTGGCGCTGCGCGAGGACGGGCACTCGGGTCCGGACCTCGAGTTCTGGGTGACCGACGCGGTCGAGGCGCTGGCCGCGGCCTGCCGGGCCGCGGATATGCTGACCGCCGCCCTAGCGCAGGCCGGGCAGGCCCCGTCGACGCTGCCGCCTTCGTCCTGATCGTCACGCGGAGCTGATCCGGCGGCGAATTTAGTAGCCGCTACTCAGGCGCTCGCCGGAAGGACGGCCCTACAACTGTGCTAGCGGGCTGGCCCGCGGCCCGCACGGCACAGGGAAGACTGCTCGCCGAGATATGACCGGCCCGACACCTGGCCGCGGGTCAGATCTGGCCCTGGTTCATGCGGATCAGCCGGCCGAGGACCGCGCCCGAGCTCACCCGCAGGCCGTCGTGCTCGTACTCGTTGGTCACCCAGGGGCGCAGGCCGCGGATCGCATGCGCGGTGGCCATCGACAGCTCCCGGTCGACGTACATGTCGTCGTAGTAGACGGCCGCGGCCACGGGCACGTCGGTGGCCGCCAGGCGCGACGGGTCGTACAGGGGCGGCCAGTCGTCCCGTTCGGCCAGCAGGTCGGCGGCCTCGCGCAGCGGGCGCAGCGCCGGGTCCGCGCCGATCATCCACGGGTAGATCATCTCGCCGGTGAACAGGACGGGAGCCGGCTCGCCGTCATCGGCCAGCGCCTGGCCCGCGTCGAACGCGGGAAACTCCGCCCTGATCCGCTGCGCGGCCCACCGGGTCGCGCACCCCTGGGCGTAGCAAGCCTCGTGCAGCAACGCGTACAGCGGGGCTCCGGCGAAGCTGAGGGTGGCCTGCACGGCGTACAGGAAGGCGTCAGAAGGTTCCTCACCCGCGAACGGATCCTCGAGCAGGTAGTGCAGCGCGTGGCTGCCCGTGCTCTGGCCGAGCATGGGCCCGACCGACTGGAACGCCTGCACCGACAGCAGGCCGCCGTCCGGCAGCCGGACCTCATGATCAGACAGGTACCGGGCGACCCGCCGTGCCTGCTCCGCGTCGTCCGGGTACCGCTCGTAGTGCGCGGCGTTCTTGCGCGCCACGGTGGGATAGGTGCGGCGGTAGACGTCGTCGGCGGTAGCGGACAGGCCGGGCAGGCCGCCGCAGATGAGCGCCTCGCGGATGCCGTGCGGGGCAAACGACAGGTAGGTGACCGTGCAGAAGCCGCCGAAGCTCTGCCCGAGCACGCTCCACGGCGCCCCGCCGGCCAGGTCGCGCCTGATCAGCTCGGCGTCGAGCACGATGCTGTCGGCGCGGAAGTGCGTCAGGTAGTCGGCCTGCGCCCGGGCCGAGCCGAGGGAGCCCAGCGTCTGCCGCGTCGCCCGGGTGGACCGGCCGGTGCCGCGCTGGTCGAGCAGCAGCACCCGGTAGTCCTCAAGCGCCCGGTCCAGCCAGGCTTCCCGGCCTGCCGGGCGCTGCGCGCCGAATCCTGGGCCCCCCTGGAGGAACAGCAGCCACGGAAGGTCCGCCTCCGCCTTGGTTACGGCGACGATCTCGCGAGCGAACACCTCGATCTGCGCTCCGCCGGGCCGGTTGTGGTCGAGCGGGACAGCGAACACGTGGTCGGTCAGCACGGTTCCCGGCTGGCGGTAGGACATCATGCGGCCGACGTTACGCCGGTAAGGTCAGCCGCATGGGACCTGGCCTCCGGGTGGTCGGCGTGGCGGAGCGGCGAGCCCGGCTGGCCATCAGGCATCACCTGGCGCCGGGGGAGCGGGAGGGCACCGTCGCGGCCGCGGTAGCGGGCGTCGTCGCGCTGCACGGCACCGACCCCGCGTCGGTCTACCTGGCCGCCCGGGCCCGTACCCGCAATGTCGACAAGGCGGCAATCGAGCGCGCGCTGTACGAGGAACGCTCGCTGGTGCGGATGCTAGGGATGCGCCGGACGGTGTTCGTCGTGCCGGCGGACCTGGTGCCGGTGATCCAGGCCGCCTGCACCGACCAGATCGCGGAGCGGCTGCGGCGGCAGCTGGCTCAGGTCGTCCAGGAGGCGGGCGTCGCCCCGGACGCGGCGACCTGGCTGAAAGAGGTGGGCGAGGGCACCGTCGCTGTGCTGGCGGCGCGCGGGTCCGCGACCGGCGCCGAGCTCGCCAGGGACGAACCCCGCCTGCGGACGCAGATCATCGCCGCGGCCGACAACCCCTACGGCGGAGCGGTGAACCTGACGACCAGGCTGCTTACGGTGCTATCCGCGGAAGGGCTCATCGTGCGCGGGCGCCCGCGCGGAGGGTGGACCTCCAGCCAGTTCACCTGGTCTGCCGCTCCCGAGCGAACGGACCTGCCAGCCGGCGCCGCACGCGCCGCGCTGGCCCGCCGGTGGCTGACCGCGTTCGGCCCGGCGCTGCCCGCCGACCTGCAGTGGTGGACCGGCTGGACGGCCACCCAGGTCCGGCAGGCGCTGAGCGCGCTGGACATCGCCGAGGTCGACCTCGACGGCGCGCCCGGCATCCTGCTGGCCGACGACCAGCAGCCGGTCGACCCCGCCGAGCCCTGGGCGGCGCTGCTGCCCGCCCTGGACCCCAGCGCCATGGGCTGGCGGGAAAGGTCCTGGTACGTCGGCGAGCACGCGGCCGCCCTGTTCGACCGGTCAGGGAACATCGGCCCGACCGCCTGGTGGGACGGCCGGATCGTGGGCGGCTGGGCCCAGCGCGCGGACGGCGAGATCACGGTCCGGCTGCTCGAGGACCCCGGAGCCGAGGCCGCCGCCGCCATCGCAACCGAAGCGGAACGGCTCCGCGACTGGATCGGACCACAGTCGCGGACCCGCGTCATCCCGCGCTTCCGCACGCCCCTGGAACGCGAACTAGCCAGCTGACCCGGGCGAGTCACCGCCCGTCCACCCCTGGATGGCGGTAGCGGAAAACTGGCTGGTCACGACGGCGGGGCCCCCTCAGCTACCTCGATCCCGCCGGCGCAGTGCCTGTTATCAGCAATATGGCGAGCCGCCCGGGCGTTTGCGCAATCCCTCCCTGGCATTTACACGTTCAATGGTTCAGGAGAGTCTTATTATGACATCGCGAACCCGGGTCGTTCATGGTCAAAAAGTTGACAGTATATGACCGAGATGACAAAATGCGGTCACTAGTGACCGGCTAGGCTGCTGGGTGGGGACCCCATGGGCACTCTGGGTGATGAGCTGTGTCGGCTGCGCGCAGGACGCGGAGTTATGGCCAGCGACCTGCTCGAGCGCACCGGCCCTACGTTGCGTGCATTGTCGGGGATTGATGACTCGACGAGTGAGATCGAGGCCAGACGCAGGCTGCTGATGTATCTAAGCGATCTCGCCGATGAACTACCGGGGGATCTCCGCATCGCGCTGCGGGTGGGGTTGGCCCTTGATGAGGACGCGCAGTATCGATTTCTCGAACAGCGGATGCAGTGGCTGGCCACGAAACTGGACCGAGACGTGCGTACGGCGAGGCGGCGAGTCGACGAGGCGATCAGGGCGGCCGAGACTATGCGCGCCATTTCGGTGCCATCCGGTGACAACTACGCGCATGACGGCTGGTATTTGGAGCGATTCCGCACGCTGCTCCACCTGGACGGCGCCCAGCCTACGGCCATCGAGGAACGTAAGGTGGTCGCCAGGCACGACTTCCTTTCAGAGATCATCATCTCGACCAGCATCCCTTGCCCGGCGGGCGCTGACCGCGAGCGGCACCACGCGGAACTGACCATTCTTTATGGCGGATCGATAGACCGCATCGAACGACCATCCAAAACCTATTTTCGTTATTTCGTCCGCCTCCCGCAACCGCTCAGGCGCGGGCAGTCTCATGAAATCGGGGTCTCGGTTACTATTCCGGCCGATCAGCCGATAAACCCCCGTTATGCTTTTCAGCCATTGCGCCGCTGCGACGAATTCGACCTGCGCATAAGGTTCGGCTCGGGAAACCGATTGAGCGGCGTGTGGAATATGGCCGGGATTCCGCGTGGAATGGCCGATGATTTCATCGCGGCGAGTGCGCGCGTTGATACGGACGATGTAGGCGAGATTCACCTGAACTACCAGCGCCTGCTAGTCGGCCTGGTTTATGGAGCACGATGGGAAATGGCATCCTAGACGTCAGCTACAGCTTCCGCGGGTGCCGGGGCCCCGGCAGTCACCACCCGCGTTACACGTAGATTACTCGCCGTCCGGGTCCATTTTCATCCCTCTCTTACTCGCGCCTGCATTTGCGTCAAGCATGAATGGGAACTGAAGCCCTGTCTGGTTAAGATGGTGCAGAGTTCCTGGTTAAAATGGCATGGCGCTTCTGGTTCAGATGACGCAGAGTCCGGGCATGAGCGATGGGTGACCCAAGGGCCGCCGGCCTGGGATCCGGAGCGCCTGATCCACCGGCAGACCTACATCGACCTGATCCGCGCCTATCTGCGGGATTACGGGTCCCAGCACGACCTGGCGCGAGCGCTTGGCCTGTCCGAGGCGTACGCCTCATACCTGCTGGCCCCGTTGCGCCTGGGCGATGATCGCCGGCCTGCGCACTGGGCCGGCCGGCTGACGGCCCGCGGCGACGAAGTCGCCGAGGCGTTCAAGTTCGCCAAGACGCCCTCGCAGCACCGGGCCCGTCAGATCGCGGATCTGCTGTGCTCCGATGCCGAGCGTCAAGAGGTGCTGCTCCACCACATCGGCCTGGCCAGAACGCCATCCCGGTTCCCCGCCCGGGATGGCGTTCTGCTGCCTGACCCTGAGGCCAGGGCCGCCATCAATGCCCTAGCCGAGTTGCATCACTCGGCGCTGCATCACCCGCGCCCAGATATGACCGCCGTCACATATGCACGCGTATGGCATGACGCCCGGTCGCTTTCGGTGTCGATTGATCCGCGGCGCAACCCGGCCGGCTATGCCCAGGTGCTCATGTTCCTGCACGACTCGGCGCAGGTGCTCGGGAGAGCCGATATTGCTCTCGGGTGCGCCAGAAAAGCAATCGGAATCCTGCAATCGATTGGACCAGGCATGGCCAGCTCCGATGACCAAGTCCGGCTGCACATCAACGCAAGATTTGCTGAGGCGGTATCCCTGAACACCCTCGGGCTCCGGAACGATGCGAGGGTGGCTATCGCGAGCGCCGAGCCGCTGAGGGGATACCACCGCGAGCCCGAGACATGGCGGCGATCCTTCCTTGAGGAGCGGTTGAACTCGATTACGGGCTTCCCGCGCGCTTCGATTTACGAGGCGGAGCGTACCGCCGATATGGCACTCGACCTCGTGCCGGAGGATGCCATTCTCCGGGCCGGCGTTACGCGCAGGCTCATGGACATTTACCTCACCCGGCTGACTGCGCGCAACCGGAGAAAGGCGGACCTGCTGGCGGACCGGCTGAGGCCCGTCGTCACCTCCGACTCTGCCGTCAGCCCGCTCCGCCGGGCTCAGATACTCAGAACGCTCGCCAGGTATTCCAGGTCGGTGAACGATGCGGCCGGGATGGCAGCGGCAGTCACCGAGTGCCTGCGCGTCACCGCCGAGGCCAACCTGATCCATCAGCGGCGCGAACTCGCCCGCGAGTTCGGCGTTGCCGCCCGGTAAACCCACCGGGCGGCGCGCGCAGCGGGGACCGCGGCGACATTCTGCACCGGGCAGACATAAAACGCGCAGGGGGGAATCATTACCGACGTGGTCATCTTCATCATCTGGCTCTGTGTCATCGGGCTGATCGTGGGCGCCCTCGCCCGCCTGCTCCTGCCCGGCCGCGACAACATCGGGATCCTGGGCACCATCGTGCTCGGGATCGTCGGCTCCTTCGTCGGCGGGTTCCTGGACAACATCGTCCAGTACCACACCGCGAACGTGCACACCTTCCACGCTGTCGGCCTCATCTGGTCGGTCATCGGCGCCTTCGCAGTGCTGCTCCTGTTCCGGATGTCCGGCCTGGAGCGCGGCCACCGCCGCCGGCGCCGCTACCGCTGACCACCCCCGCGGAGGAAGACAGCCTCCGGAACACCGGTACGGCCTCGGGAAGCAGTCCCTCGCGCGGCGTGCACTGGCTGGTGATGCGCGCCGCCGCGTCCGGGAGGAACGGCTCCAGTTCCCGGCCGAGCGCCGAGCACGCCGCGAAGAGCGCGCCGAGCACGGCGTCCAGCCGCTGCCCGGCCCCGGCGTCTCCGTCACGCTCCGCCCTGGCCAGCTCCCACGGGCGGACCCGGTTGACGAACCGGTTCGCCTCGTCCGCGATCGCCCACACGGCCGCCGTCGCCTGCCGGAAGTCGAACCCCGCCAGGGCCGCCTGGGCGCGGTCGCCCGCCTGGCGGCACGCCGCGTCCAGTTCCTCCCCGCCCTCCGCCACCGCCTGCGGTCCGGGGACCTGGCCATCCCGGTACCTGCGGATCATGGCGATCACGCGGTTGACCAGGTTGCCGAGCCCGTTGGCGAGCTCGTCGTCGGCGCGGGCGATCAGCCGCTCCACGGTGAAGTCGGCGTCTCCGACCCGCGGCACCTCACGCAGCAGCCACCAGCGCACCGCGTCGGTCCCGTACTCGGCGGCCAGCGCGGCGGGGTCGGCTCCGGACCCGGACGACTTGCTGATCTTCCGCCCGCCCGCGGTCAGGTAGTCGTGCACGAAGATGTCGGTCGGCAGCGGCTGTCCCGAAGACAGCAGCATGGCCGGCCAGTAGACGGCGTGGAAGCGCAGGACGCCCTTGCCGAGCAGCTGGATGCGGCGGCTCCCGGCAGGACCGGGGAGCCACCACGTCCCGTACGCGTCGCCGCCAGTGCCGTAGCCGAGCGCGGTGACGTAGTTGCACAGGGCGTCAAACCAGACGTAGATCACCTGGTCAGGGTCGCCGGGGACGGGGATCCCCCACCCGCCGGCCCGTTCGGCGGGCCGCGACACCGAGAAGTCCTCGAGTCCGCCGTCGATGAGCGCGAGCACCTCGTGGCGGCGCCCGGCGGGCTCGATCCGCAGGTCGCCGCGGGTGATCGCCTCGCGCAGCGGCCGGGCATACCGCGACAGCCTGAAGAACCAGTTCTCCTCGGCGACCTGCTGCGGCTCGGTCCCGTGCTCGGGGCAGCGCCCGTCGCGGAGTTCGGCGGGGGAGTAGAACTGCTCGCAACCGGTGCAGTACAGGCCCTCGTACCGCTTCCGGTACAGGTCCCCGGCGCCGGCGCAGGCCCGCCAGAAGCGCTCGACTCCGGGCCCGTGCCTGGCGTCGCGGCTAGTGCGGATGACGTCGTCGACGGTCAGCGAGAGGGCCTGGCCCAGGCCGACGAACGCCTCCGCGTTGCGGTCGACCAACTCGCGCACGCCGACCCCGGCCGCCCGCGCGGCGAGCACGTTCTTCAGCGAGTTGTCGTCGGTGCCGGCCTGGAACCTGACGCGTTCTCCTCGCTGGCGGGCGAACCGGGCCAGCACGTCGGCCTGCACCAGCTCCAGCGCGAACCCGATGTGCGGCCGCGCGTTCACGTAGGGAATCGTCGTGGTGATATAGGTGTGCGGCGAGGTCATCGCAGCCTCCCTAGGGTCAGGGGGCTCCGAGCGCCGTAAACACGTCGAGGCCCCGTTGCAGGGCCTCGGAAACGAAACGTCCGGACGCGTCAGCGGCCCCGCGAGCGGGGCATCATGACCTCTCGTCCGTACGTGTTCACGTAACCAGCATACTGGTGACCGCCGGATAGTCCTAAAGACTTTTGACCCCGAACGGAGCTTTGGTGGGCGTCCCCGTGGCTGAAGCCGACCTGATGCACCTGCGCCGCTGCGTGGAGCTGGCGAGCGAGGCCGTCGACGCGGGGGACTTCCCGTTCGGCTCAGTGCTAGTCGCCGGCTTGCTTAGATCACGGTGGCCCAGAAGTGGCGCGGGGGAGAAACCACCGTCGTTCAGACAAAAAAAGAATTTCGAATTTAGACCAGGAAGACTTCGTCGCCGACGCGGATCCGCCCGGGGTTCAGCACCTCGGCGTAGACGCCCGCGCACGGCTCGGGGTCCATGTCGGCCACGGGCGCCAGCCGGTTGTGGCGGGCCAGCACGCGCAGGGCATCGGCGTCGCGGGGGAGCGGCCCGTGGGCCAGGGTGGGAACCGCGCACCGCGGCGTGCGGGCGATGACGCGCAGGATCAGGTCCTCGCCGACGGCCACGTACCGGTCCAGCCAGTCGTTCTCGGCGAAGCCGGGGATTACCGTACGGATGATGATGTTCGGCCGGTAGCGTTCCGGGTCGGCTACGCCGCGCGGGCTCAGCCCGGCGATGCGGTCGAGCGTGCCGGTGGTGAGCAGGTGCAGCGGGGCGAAGTCGACGAAGGTGCCCGGCGGCGCCCCCGCGCCGATCTCGATGAGCTCGGCGGGCACCTCGGCGGTCACGCCGTCCGCCAGCACGGCCTCGGGGACGGCCCGGTCCAGCGACGCGCCAGGCGGCGGGGTCCCGGTCAGCGTTACCGGCTCGCTCAGCAGCGCGGACAGGACCTGGTCCACATCGGGGTCGGTGCTCTTGACGATCCCGCCGTCCGGCAGGGTGATCCGCACGCCACCGACGTCGGCGGAAGGGTCAGCAGCGCCCTCGCGGGGAGGGTCAGCAGCGGCGGACAGGGTGAGCAAGGCCCGCCAGAGCCTGGGGTACTTCGCGCTCGCGACCTTGCCGGTCCGCCGGCTGACCACGGCCAGGCGCCGGTCGTGATCCAGGCCGCGGAACGTCACGTCGCCGGCGTCCAGGTCCTCGCCGAGCATCGACTTGACCGGGTACCGGCGCAGCCTGTCAACCGTTCCGACCATGGTTCATCATCGCAAGCTAGCGACGGGTGTCGCGGCCGGGGGAGTCCCCGCCGGGCAGCACCACCGCCGTGTCGTAGATCCGCTGTAGGAGGCGCGCCGTCTCCAGCGCGGCCGCGCCGGTGACCGGCGGCTCCCGGCCCGCGGTGACGGCGTCGAGGTACGCCGTGATGCTGGCCTGCACGGACGCCTGCCAGTCGTCGGGCCGGACCGGCACCTCCCGCCACTGTCCCGCGCGGAACATCGACAGCGCCGGGCCGGTGCGGTAGCCGACGAACAGCGACTCGATCCCGGCCAGCCGAAGGGTAGCGTCGCTGCCCACGATCTCGATCTCGTCGTCGAAGGTCCCGCGCGGCCCGCCGCGGTTTGCTTCGATGACGCCCCGGGCAGCTAGGCAGTAGGAGGATAGCGGTGTGGAGTCGCTGGCGGCGGCGCGGGAGGAACGGGCATTCCTGTGCCGGCTCACGCCTGACCGGGTGCTCGAGTCGCTGGACGAGGCGGACGCGTTCCTGCGGGACCGGGGGATGCTTACGCGGACCGCCGACTGCGCCCTGCCCAGCCTGTACGAGGCGTGCCACGAGGAGGCGTACAAGCCGGGCAGCCGAGGGTTCGCGACCTGGCCGGCGACGAAATGGCCGTGGTTCGGCGACCTGGCGGAGCGCGGCTACCTGATCGTCGCGGTCCACCGCGGCAAGAACCTGCTCGTATCCGGCGACGTGGCCGGGCTCCTCGACCCGATCTGCCGCGCCGAGATCGCGCGCATGCGCGCCGCCGACCGCGCTGCGGCTAGGCTCCTTGACCACTTGGCCCGCGCCGGGCCGTCCAGCCTCGAGGACCTGCGCGTCGAGCTGCGGATGAAGCGGCAGGAGCTGAACTCCCTGCGGGCGCCGATGGAGCGGTGCGGCGTGCTGGTCTCGCGCTCGCTGCACGTCACCGCGGGGGAGGGGCACACGCATTCCAGCGAGCTGGCGCGCTGGGACCAGGCGTACACCGGACCGGGCGGGACGGACGCGGACCCCGGTGTGGCGCTGCGGGACCTGGTCGCCGCCGGAATTCGGGCCTGCGTGGTCGCGCCCGAGCCCGAGCTGCGCCGCTGGTTTTCCTGGCTGTGGTACTGGTCGGATTCGATCGTCGATGAGCTGGTCCGCGACGGGCGCGCCCGCAGGCTGGACGGGCACATCGTCGCTGTCAGGAGGTTTCGTGGCTGACGAGGTGCGGTTCGCGGCGGATCTGTTCCGGGGGAGCGCCGGGTACTACGAGCGGTACCGGCTGCCTTACCCGGAGGCGATGCTCGCCGATCTGGTCGTGCGGGCCGGAGTCTCGCCGCGCGGGCGCCTGCTCGACCTGGCCTGCGGAACCGGCCAGCTTGCCTTCCCGCTGCGGCGGTGGTTCGCCGAGGTATGGGCCGTGGACCAGGAACCGGACATGGTGGAACTGGTCAGGGCCAAGGCGACCGCCGGGGGAGCGGGGGAAGTCCGGGCGATCGTCTCGAGCGCCGAGACCCTCCGCGCCGAGCCGGAATACTTCGAGCTGGCCGTCATCGGCAACGCGTTCCATCGGCTCGACCGCGACCTGACCGCCGGCCGGGTCTTCGGCTGGCTCAAGCCCGGCGGGCACCTGGCCCTGTGCTGGACGTCCCAGCCGTGGGATGGTGAGGCAGACTGGCAGCGGGCGCTCGCCGCCCTCCTGGACAGGTGGCGGACGGCGCTCGGCGCCCAGGGCCGGATTCCCGCTGGCTGGGACCTGGCGCGGCAGCGCCGACCCGATCTCCAGGTCCTGTCCGACGCCGGATTCGAGGCGGCCGGATGCCACGAGTTCCCGGCCGAGCACCGCTGGACCAGGCCGGAGCTCGCCGGGTTGATCCGGTCGACGTCGTTCCTCCCGGCCTCGGTACTCGGCGACCACGGCGCGGCGTTCGATGCCGACCTCGAGGCCACGGTCGGCCCGCACGGCGATGGCGGTGCCTTCACCGAGACCGCGAGCTTCAACTACGAGCTGGCCCGAAGGCCCGCCTGAGGCCGCTCGTCTCGACGGCGGTACGTCAGATCGTCTCGAGGCGCCGCTCGAACAGCCGGCGTTCGGCGGCGTCGTCGCTCAGCGCGGCGGCGCGGCGGTACTCCTCCCGGGCCTCGGCCGCACGCCCGAGCCGACGCAGCAGCTCGGCCCGGGCCGTATGCCAGTACCGGTAGCCGGGCAGTTCGATGCGGTCCAGCAGCACCAGCCCCGCCGCTGGCCCGTCCGCCTCGCCAATGGCCACCGCCCGGTTCAGGGCGACCACAGGCGAGCGGTCGATCGCCGCCAGCTGCCCGTACAGCGCCGCGATCTGCGGCCAGTCCCGCTCGCGCTCCAGGTGCAGCGACGCGATCGCCGCCTGCACCACGTAGCGGCCGTGGCCGTGGAGCGCGATCGCCCGGTCGAGGGTGGTCCGGCCCCGCGCGATCGCCGTGTGGTCCCACAGCGACCGGTCCTGCTCGGCCAGCGGCACCAGCTCGCCGTCACGGAGGCGGGCAGCGCGGCGCGAGTCGTGCAGCAGCATCAGCGCCAGCAGCCCGTGGACTTCCGCCTCGTCGGGCATCAGCTCCGCCAGCGCCGCGCCGAGGCGGATCGCCTCGCCGGTCAGCGAGCCCCGTTCCGGCGGCGCCGAGTAGCCCGCGTTGAAGATCAGGTAGACCACGGCCAGCACCGCCGCCAGGCGATCAGGCAGCTGCGCCTCGCCCGGGACCCGGAACGGGATCGCCGCGTCCCGGATCTTGCGCTTGGCCCGGACCAGCCGCTGCGCCATCGTCGGCTCCGCGACCAGGAAGGCGGCGGCGATCTCCGGCGTGGTCAGGCCGCCGAGGGTCCGCAGGGTCAGCGGCACCTGCGCCTCCGGCGCGAGCGCCGGATGGCAGCAGGTAAAGATCAGCTCCAGCCGCTCGTCGCG
>JBOHCK010000098.1:0-19221 GCA_050698755.1 Streptosporangiaceae bacterium
GGCAGAGGCCGCCGGAACGGCTGCGAACGCGGCCGTGGCCATGGCCGCTGCGGCGACGACGGCAGCTATGGTCCGGCCGGGCCGGAAGCTGGCTGCCCGCGAGCGGAGCTGCGTGTTCTCGTTCATAGTCCCGTTCCTTTGCTGGTTGGGAGTGAGTCACGGCGAGAGCAGGTGCCAGGTCCTCACCGACATCTCTCTCTACGCAGCCGTGCCATCAGTCATTAGCGAGGCCGGTCAGTCAGCGTGGACGCCCGGCACAATCCCCGGGGCGACCTGAGCGCCAGCCGTGGCGCAGCTTGCCGATATAGGTCAGCGATCGCCTTTGTTCATGGAGTGGCTTCCGCTCAGGTGGCGGCCAGCAGCTGCCCGTACGGGTCGCGGGTGGCCGGGCTGGGCGAGACGCCGAGCTGGCCGCGCAGGCAGTCGCTCAGCTGGGCGTACACGCCAAGGGCCTCGGCCACGTTGTCCTGGGCGGCCAGCGCCTGCATGAGGTAGCGGTACCCGCTTTCCCGCAGCGGGGCCAGCCGGGTCAGCTGCCGTCCGGCCCTTACCGCGGCGGCTAGCTCGGTGCCGCCCAGGCCCAGCCCGGTGGCCGCGTAGCACTCCAGGGCCTGCAGGACCTGCTCAGCTGGGTCCAGGCCGAGTAAGCAGCGCGACGATATCGAAGATCACCGTGGCCGCGGCGATCGAGGTGATCTCGGCGTGGTCGTAGGCGGGTGACACCTCGACCAGGTCGGCGCTGACCAGGTTGAGGCTGGTCAGGCCCCGTAGCACGCGCAGCAGTTCCCGGCTGGTGAGCCCGCCCGCCTCCGGTGTCCCGGTCCCCGGCGCGTACGACGGGTCGAGGACGTCGATGTCGATGGACAGGTAGACGGGCAGGTCGCCCACCCGCTCAGTGATCGCGCCGATCGTCCCTGCGACCCCGAGGTCGTCGATGTCGCTGGCCCTGATGGTCCTGAAGCCGAACCGCCGGTCGTCCTCCAGGTCGGCGCGGCCGTAGATCGGACCGCGGATGCCCACGTGGATCGAGTGGTCCTCGACCAGGAGGTTTTCCTCGAACGCCCGCCGGAAGATCGTCCCGTGCGTGGTCGGCGCGTTGAAGTACGTGTCCCAGGTGTCCAGGTGCGCGTCGAAGTGCACCAGCGCGACCGGGCCGTGCGCGCGGTTCACCGACCGCAGCATCGGCAGCGCGATCGTGTGGTCGCCGCCGATGGCGATGACCTTGCGGTCACCCTGGAGCAGATCCGCGGCGTGCGCGGCAATCTGCCCCATGGCCTCCTCGATCGAGAACGGCGTGACCGGGACGTCCCCGGCGTCGACCACCTGGATCGCCGTGAACGGGCTGCAGTCCAGCTCGACGTGGTGGCCGGGCCGCAGGTGCCGGGAGGCCTGCCGGACCGCCATCGGGCCGAACCGGGCCCCGGGCCGGTAGGACGTGCCGTTATCGAACGGCACGCCCAGCACGGCGACGTCGTAGTCCGGGACCCGGTCGATCTCAGGCAGCCGGGCGAACGACCCGGAGCCCGCGAACCGGGGCACCTTCCTCCCGTCCACCGGACCGACCGGATCGCTGCTGTGACCAGACATGCCAATCTCCCCTCTGTATTGGTGAGGAGATCATGACCCGTCGGGGGGCAGGCCGAGGGCGGCGGGGTGGCGGTCGGCTCAGAATTCCTGGTCGAACTCGACGGTGCCGGCCACGCCGACTTGGTAGGCGGAGACGCGGCGCTCGAAGAAGTTAGATAGTTCCTGGACGTCTTGCAAGTCCATGAACGCCAGCGGGTTCGCCGAGCCGTACAGCGGCTCGATGCCGAGCCTGGCGAGCCGCCGGTCGGCGACGTGCTCCAGGTAGGCGCGCATATCCGCCAGCGACAGCCCGGCCACGCCTTGGCCGAGCAGGTCCTCGGCGAACTGCGCCTCGCACTCGACCGCCTCGGCGAGCATCTCGCGGACCTGCACGGCCATCGCCCGGTCGAACAGTTCGGGTTCCTCGTGGTGGGCGGTATCGACGACGTCGAAAGCGAAGGCCATGTGCATGGACTCGTCGCGGAACACCCAGTTGGTGCCCGAGGCCAGCCCGTTCAACAGGCCGCGGGAGCGCAGGAAGTACACGTAGGCGAACGCGCCGTAGAAGAACAGGCCCTCGATGCAGGCGGCGAAGCAGATCAGGTTGAGCAGGAAGGAACGGCGGTCGGCGACGGTGCGCAGTTCCCGCAGACCGAAGATGGAGCCGATCCACTTGAAGCAGAAGTCTGCCTTCCTGGCGATAGACGGGATGTTCTCTACGGCCGCGAACGCCTGCGCCCGCTCGGCTTCGTCGGGGACATAGGTGTCCAGCAGGGTGAGGTAGAACTGGACGTGGACGGCTTCCTCGAACAGCTGCCGGGATAGGTACAGCCGCCCCTCGGGCGAGTTGACGTGCTGGTAGAGGTTGAGTACGAGGTTGTTGGCCACGATGGTGTCGCCGGTGGCGAAGAACGCGACCAGCCGGGACACCAGGTGGCGCTCGGCCGGCGACAGCCTGGCCAGGTCGGGCAGGTCGGAGTGCAGGTCGATTTCCTCGACGGTCCAGGTGTTGCGGATGGCGTCGCGGAACCGGTCGTAGAACTGCGGGTAGCGCATGGGCCGCAAGGTTAGGTCCATGCCGGGGTCCAGCAGCAGGTGCCGTCCCGGGGCGGCCGGGGGGGCCGCGGTGGCTGAGGTACCGGTCGTGGTCTGGGCGGTGGTCACTGGCATGCCTCGCAGCTCTCGGGGTTCTCCAGGGAGCAGGCGACGGCCTGGCCGGCGTCCTGGCTGGGCGGCGTGCCGATCAGGGCCACGGTGGCCTGCTGGATGCGGGTGGCCGGGCGGGACCGCAGGTAGTAGGTGGTCTTCAGGCCGGTCTTCCAAGCGTGCAGGTACATTGAGGACAGCTTGCCGATCGTGGGCGCGGCCAGGAACAGGTTCAGCGACTGGCTCTGGTCGATGAATGGCGCGCGGGCGGCGGCCAGGTCGATCAGGGCGCGCTGCGGCAACTCCCAGGCGGTGCGGAACAACCGCCGGGTCTCCGGTGGCAGTGCGGTGAGGTGCTGCACCGAGCCTTCGGTCCGCTTGATCTCATCGCGGATCTCGGCCGTCCACAAGCCGTGGGCCTTCAGTTCGGCCACCAGGGCGTTGTTGACCTGGAGGAACTCCCCGGACATAGTCTCGCGCTTGAACAGGTTGGACACCTGCGGCTCGATGCACTCATAGCACCCGGCGATCGAGGCGATCGTGGCGGTCGGGGCGATCGCGATCAGTAGCGAGTTGCGCAGCCCGGTCCTGCTGATGCGCTTGCGCAGTGCCTTCCAGCGGGCGGCCTGGGTGCCCGGCACGGACCACAGGTCGGGCTGGAGTTGTCCCGCGGCCGCGCGTGTCTGCGGGAAGGCCGTATGTGCGCCGTGCTCGGCCGCAAGGTCGGCGGAGGCTTCCAGCGCGGTCAGGTAGATCTCCTCCGCGATCCGTGCCGATAGCTCACGCGCCTCGGGTGAGTCGAAGGCGAGCCGGAGCGCGAAGAATACGTCCTGCAGGCCCATGACGCCCAGGCCCACCGGCCGCCACCGGGGGTTCGAGGCGGCGGCCTGCTGACTGGGATAGAAGGTCAGGTCGATGACCCGGTCCAGGAACGGCACGGCCGTGCGCACCGTGCTGCGCAGCTTCTCCCAGTCAACCTGCGGCCCGGATTTCCCGGCGGTGAGGTGCTGCGCCAGGTTGACCGAGCCGAGGTTGCAGACCGCGGTCTCGGTGTCGGTGGTGACTTCGGTGATCTCGGTGCACAGGTTGGACAGGTGCACCACCTGGCCCGGCACGGCGGTCTGGTTGCACCGGGCGTTGCAGGCGTCCTTGAACGTCATCCACCCGTTGCCGGTCTGCGCCAGCGTGCGCATCATCTTGCCGTACAGGTCCCGCGCTTTCACCTGCCGGACGTACCGGCCGTCGGCCTCGGCCGCGCGGTAGGCCGCGTCGAACGCCTCGCCCCACAGGTCAGGAAGCTCGGGTACCTGATCTGGGTCGATCAGCGACCAAACCTGGTCGGCCTCGACCCGGCGCATGAACTCGTCGGGAATCCAGTTGGCCAGGTTCAGGTTGTGGGTGCGCCGGGCGTCCTCGCCGGTGTTGTCCCGCAGCTCCAGGAACTCCTCGATGTCGGGGTGCCAGGGCTCCAGGTACACGCACGCGGCGCCCTTGCGCCGGCCGCCCTGGTTCACCGCGGCCACGGAGGAATCCAGCGTCCGCAGGAACGGCACGATCCCGTTGGAGGCGCCATTGGTGCCCCGGATCAGCGCGCCGCGGGACCGTACCCGCGACCAGGAGATGCCGATCCCCCCGGAGAACTTTGACAACTGCGCGACCTGCCCGTACCGGGCGTAGATCGAGTCCAGGTCATCACGCGGGGAGTCGACCAGGAAACAGGACGACATCTGCGGATGGCTGGTCCCGGAATTGAACAGCGTGGGCGAGCTGGGCAGGTAGGCCAGCGAGGACATCAGCCGGTAGAACCCGATCGCCTCGGCGGGGGTCCGCGCCAGCCCGCACGCGACCCGCATGAGGAAGTACTGCGGCGTCTCGATCACCAGCCTGGTGGCCGGGTGCCGCAGCAGGTAGCGGTCGTACACGGTCTTCATGCCGAAATACTCGAACTCCAGGTCGCCGGCCGGGTCGACGGCATCGTCCAGCTTGCGCGCGTTGTCCTTGACGAACCGCGCGGTCTCATCGCCGATCAGCCCCTCGGCGTGGCCCAGGCTGACCGACTGGCTGAACGACGCGATGCCCTGCCCGCGGACCTCCTTGCCGATGTACCCGCCCAGCAGCCGGGCCGCCAGCCGCGAGTACTGCGGCTCCTCGCCGGTCATCTCGGCCGAGGTCTGGATTGACAGCCGGTCCAGCTCGGCCGTGGTCGCCCCGTCATACAGGCCACTGATCGTCTTCGTCGCGACCCGCATGGGATCGACCTCGTCCAGTCCGCCCGCGCAGCGCTCGACCGCGCGGACGATCTTGTTCACGTCAACCGGCTCACAGTCCCCGTTGCGCTTCCTGACCTGCATGCGGGCCGACGTGCTACGTCCTGGCCCAGGCTGGGTAACCGTCATCGCTCTCTCCTCGCGAGCTTGCTCCGGATGGCACGGCTCACGCGAGAGCGCGGCAAAGCCCACGGCCCGGCCGCGACCGGGCAATCGTGCTCGCCTGCCGTCCCGCGCGGCCAGAGCCCGCCGCGCGCACGGTGCGCGCAGCGCGCTGGCAGGTCTTCGGACTCGCGGGCGCAGCGCCATCTTCCGGCGCTCCCTACTGGCCGTCGCTTCCCAGGCCGGTCAGGCAACCATGGCCCAGTGCTTTCCCGCCGCGCTCCCCTGCGCGCGGCCCGGACGGCGGTCGTTCCCGCTTACCGCTGCGGGGCGGTCCCGGATTCACACCGGGTTCCCTCTTACCCCCGCGAGCCTGGATGGCCCGCAGAACCAGCTGCAGGCACCACCATATGTAGGAGGACCCCGCGATCCAAGTACCACATGTCGTGCCGGCGTGTCGCGCGGTCCTGGTTTCCAGCGAGCACCACATCACCGATTTCCATTCCTGGATCGAGGTCCGCCTGCCAAAGGCAGCGACCTGAATGCGGAAAGGTAAGGATGGCCGGATTCCCGCTCCCGGCGGTGCCGGTCCAGTGCACAGCCAGGCCGCGGCAGCGGATTGCACCCCGCTGGCGGTGACTTTCATGACCCGTCGGGCGGCAGGCCGAAGGCGGCGGGGTGGAGCAAGTGGGCGATCGCGAGAACCGCCTCGGCGTTGCGCGGGCTGGGCGTGATCTCGTCGTAGCTGAGCGGCAGGAAGCAGTGGTTCTTCACGGCGGGGAGGTTCTTGCTGGCCGGGAAGGTCTCAAGGAACTTCTCCTTCTGCGCGGCCGTCGGGGTGCCGTAGTCGTTGATGATGATGCACTGCGGCTGGGCGGCGACGACCTGCTCCCAGGAGACCGAGTCAAAGCTCTGCTTGAGCGAGGCGAAGATGTTGGTCCCTCCGGCCAGGCCGATCACCGCGTTGACCGTGGCGAGCCCGGCCCCGGTGAACGGCGCGGATTCGCCGCTGTCGTAGTCGAACACCCTGATGGGCGCCAGGCCTGCTACCTTGGCCCGCACCGCCGCCACCTGGGCCTGCATCGCGGCGATGACGCTTGCGGCCCGCTGGGGGACCCCGAAGATGGCGCCCAGGTTACGCAGGTCCTGGTACGTGTCGTTGAGGTTGACCAAGGTCGCCCCGGCCCGGACGCGCACGCACGATTCGGTCAGGACGAGGGTCTTGATTCCGAACTTGGCCAGGTAAGCCGGGGTGTAGTTGGTCCCGAGCTGAAGGCCGTAGTCCCAGCCCGCGAACAGGAAATCCGGGCGCAGCCCGACCAGTTCTTCCAGCGTGAAGTAGCTCTGCGGCGAGACGTCGCGGACCTTGGCGAACCCGGCCTGGAATTCGGGCGGGATCGGCTGGCCAACCGGGCCGTCGCCGACTGCCCCGAAGTCGCCGACCATATGCGACTCAAGGCCCAGCGCCAGCATGTCCTCCGTGGTGTTGATGTCGTTGGACACCGCCCTGGTGGGGGCCCGGTCATAGGTGACGGGGACGCCGCAGCTCGTCACGGTGACCGGATACCCGGTGGTCGGCCTGGCCGGGGCGGACGAGGACGCGGTCGGGCCGGTGCTAGCGCACGCGGCGAGCAGGCTGGCCGCCAGCAGCGCCGCGGACGGGGCTACGAGGCATCTGACGGGCCAAGCGGGTCGGCGGCGATGACGGGACGGCACGGGTGTCCTTCCGGGTGGGTGGTGGCCTTACCGGCCTCGGGCTGCGTGCGACGCGGGATCAGGTGCGGCGTGCCGGTGTCGGGATGCTCGATGACCAGGACGTCCGCGCCGTAGGCCGCGCGGATCGTGGCGGGGGTGAGGACCGCGCGGGGCGGGCCGTCGGCCACGATGTGCCCGCCAGCCAGCACGTGGACGGTGCCGCAGAACAGGGCCGCCAGGCTCAGATCGTGGAGTGCCGCCAGCACGCTAACGCCCAGGCCGGCGACCAGTTCCAGGATTTGTACCTGGTGGCGGATGTCCAGGTGGCTGGTGGGTTCGTCCAGGATGAGGTGGTCCGCCCCTTGCGCCAGCGCCCTGGCGATCAGGGCGAGCTGCTTCTCGCCTCCCGACAGCGTATTGAAGCTCCGGTCAGCCAGGTGCCCGCAGCCGCTGCGTGCCATGGCCGCCTCCGCGATGATCCGGTCTGCTTCGGTATCGCGGCTGAAGGCCTGCTTGTGCGGCGTCCGCCCGATCATCACCATCTCCCTGACGGTGAAGTCGAACTCGCTGACGAACTCCTGCGTCACGACGGCCACGCGCCGCGCCGCGTCCCGCGGCCTCATCGCCAGCAGGTCCGCGCCGTCCAGGAGCACTCGCCCGGCCGATGGCCGGTGGACCCGGTAGATGGCCTTGAGGATCGTCGACTTCCCGCTCCCGTTGGGCCCGAGCAGCCCCGCGAACTGGCCGTCTCCGACCGTGATGTCGATGCCGGACACGATGCGCCGCCCGGCGATGTCCACGCCCACGCCCTCTAGCCGCAGGCTCACTGCGTCGCCCCGTACAGGTAGGGGCGACGGCGGATGAGGAAGATCAGCGTAGGCGCGCCGATGAACGCGGTGATGACCCCGATCGGCATTTCCTGCGGGGCGACGATGGTCCGGGCCAGCAGGTCGCCGAGGACCATGAACGAGGCGCCGAACAAGACCCCGACCGGCAGCACCCGGCGATGATCGGATCCGACCACGAGGCGGACGATGTGGGGCACCACCAGGCCGACGAACCCGATGACCCCGCTGACCGCCACCGCGACGCCGGCCAGCAGCGAGGTGGCGAAGAACAGGTTCCGCCGCAGCCGCGCCACGTCGACGCCCAGGGACGCCGCAGGCTCGGCGCCCATTGCCAGCGCGTTCAGCGGCCGGGCCTGCGCCAGCAGGTAGGCCATGACGGCGGCCAGGGCGATCAACGGGATGGGCAGCTGGTTCCAGTTGGCCAGCCCGAACGAGCCCAGCAGCCAGAACAGCACCGACTGGGTCGCCTGCGGGTTGCCCCGGAAGATGAGGAAGCTCGTCACCGACTCGAACATCGCCGACAGCACCACGCCGCACAGGATCAGCTGGGTCGGGGCGAGCTGCCGGCCCTTCCGCGACACGAGGAACACCGCCGCCATGGCCGCCAGCGCCCCCAGTACGCTGCCCACCGAGATGGCCCAGATCCCCAGCGACGCGAACGCCCCGAGGAGCAGGACCGCGGTCGCGCCGACACTGGCGCCGGAAGACACGCCGAGCAGGAACGGGTCGGCCAGGGCGTTGCGGACCAGCACCTGAACCACCGCCCCGGCGGTGGTCAGGGCCGCCCCGACGACGGCAGCCAGCAGCACGCGAGGCAGCCGGATCTGCCAGACGATGATGCCGGCCACGGTGTTGTCCGGGTGGCCTGACAGCTGGCTGACGATGACGTGCCAGACCGCGGCCGGGCTGAGCGGCACGGATCCGATGCCCACCCCGGCCGTCATCGTGACCAGCAGCAGCACCCCGCAGGCGAGGAGCACCAGCGGCAGCGGGATCCGGTCCCGGTGCCGCCCAGCGAGCCGCGCGGGTCCCGGCCGGCCCGGCGATGACTGGGTAGCGGCGTCCGGGGAAGCCTCGGCCGCCTGGGTATCCGCCAGGTCATCCATGGCGCACTGGCATCCTCCGAAAGCTCGTGGAGGACGCGCGACCCGCCCTTCCTCCGAGGGCCACTTCGCTGGCCCAGACCAGGCGACCGGGCTCGCCCCCGAAGGGGACCACCGTTGCGGGACAGCGCCGGGATCTCACCGGACTTCGCTGGCTGGACACGCCCCGGCCGCAGCCGGGCACCGCAAATGTAGGCCCCCGTCCGGCACACCGTCAAGGATCATCAGATGATCAGATTTCAGGTCAGGGCGAGCACAGCCGGCGGTACTCGTGGGCGGCGGCGGCGATACGGGTGGCCGCGCCGGGCAGGCCGGTCCAGTGCGTGTGCAGGTAGGACGCGTGCACCCCGCCGCGAACGAAGCCTTCCGTGACGGCGCCGCCGGCCGCTGTCCACCGCCACGCGTTGGCGGCGCGGTCCGCGGACCGGACGGCCGTGCGATGGAACTCGTGGCCGTGGGCGCGGGTCCCGGCCGGCCCGAGCGGCGAGGAGCTGGCGGCTACGGCGTCGCGGTAGCCGAGCGTGAGCTGGCCGGTCATCACGGCGTCGGCCTCGAGGACCCCGCACATCGGGTGCCCGTCGAGCGACCGCGCCAGGTAGAGCAGGCCGGCGCACTCGGCGATGACCGGCGCCCCCGCCCGGGCCAGCGCCGTGACCTGCGCCCGCAGGCTGGCGTTGGCCGACAGGTCGGCGGCGTGCTCCTCGGGGAATCCGCCGCCGATGACCAGGCCGTGCACGTCGTCGGGGAGCTTCTCATCGCGCAGCGGGTCGAAGGTCACCACGTCGGCTCCGGCGGCGGCCAGCAGCTCGGGGTGCTCCGCGTAGCCGAACGTGAAGGCCGCCCCGCCCGCGACCGCGATTCGTGGTCCGGTCGGAGTCACCACCGGTCGTTCGGGCAAAATGGGCGCGCAAGGGGTCTCCGGGAGCGCGCTGGCGGTCCGGGCCAGCCGGAGTACGGCCTCCAGGTCCACGCCACCGGCGACGATCGCGGTCAGGGCGCCGACCGCGGCGGCGGCGTCGCCGCCCAGCTCAGCCGCGGGGATGAGCCCGAGGTGCCGGGACGGCACGGCGACGTGGTCCAGGCGGTGGATCACGCCGAGGAACGGGACGCCAGCGGCGTCGGCCGCGTCGCGGAGCAGCTGCTCGTGGTGCGCCGAGCCGACCTTGTTGAAGATCACGCCGCCGATCCGGGCCCGCGGGTCGAACGTCGCGAAGCCGTGCAGCAGGGCGGCCGCCGACGAGCTGACGCCGGCCGCGTCGACGACCAGGACGATGGGCGCGCCGAGCAGCCTCGCGACGTGCGCGGTCGACGCGAAGTCCCCACGACCGGACTTGCCGTCGAACAGGCCCATCACGCCCTCGATGACCGCGATGTCGGCCCGGGCCGGGGTGCTGGCCCCGTGCAGGAACATCGGCACGATCTGGTCCTCGCCGACCAGCCACGGGTCGAGGTTGCGGCCCGGTCGCCCGGCGGCGAGCGCGTGGTAGCCGGGGTCGATGTAGTCCGGGCCGACCTTGTGCGGCGAGACGGCCAGGCCGCGCTGGCGCAGCGCCCCGAGCAGGCCCGTGGCGACGGACGTCTTGCCGTGACCGCTGCCGGGAGCCGCGATCACGACGCGCGGTAGGTTCACCACTCGATGCCGCGCTGGCCCTTCTGGCCGGCGTCCATCGGGTGCTTGATCTTCGTCATCTCCACGACCAGGTCCGCGGCGCCGATCAGGTCCGGGTGCGCGTCCCGGCCGGTGATCACCACGTGTTGGTACCCGGGCCGGGCGGCCAGCGTGGCCACGACGTCCCCGACGTCGATCCAGCCCCACTTCATCGGGTACGTGAACTCGTCCAGGACGTACATGGCGTACCGCTCGGCGGCCAGATCCCGCTTGATCTGCGCCCAGCCCTCGCAGGCGTTCGCCGCGTGGTCCTCGGGGTCACCGCGCTGGATCCACGACCAGCCCTCGCCCATCTTGTGCCAGGCGACCTCCCCGCCCTCGCCGGTCTGCTCGTGCAGCCGGCCGAGCGCCCGGAAGGCGGCCTCCTCGCCGACGCGCCACTTGGCGCTCTTGACGAACTGGTAGACCCCGATACTCCAGCCCTGGTTCCAGGCGCGCAACGCCATGCCGAACGCCGCAGTGGACTTCCCTTTCATCGCGCCCGTGTGCACGATGAGCAGCGGCCGGTTCCTGCGCTGCCTGGTGGTCAGCCCGTCGTCGGGGACGGTCTCCGGTACTCCCTGCGGCATGGCTCAGGCCACCTCCCTTGCCCCGCGGACGGCCCGGGCCTGGGTCGCAGAGCGGACCGAGCCCGCCAGCGCGTCGACGGAAAGCTCACCCAGGTGAAGGTATTCGGCGCCGAGGGCCTCGGCGAGGGCGCCAGCCAGGTGGAGGCGGACCGGGCCGGCCTCGCAGTCCACGACGACGGCCGCGATGCCGTCGCGGCGCAGCCGCATGGCGGCCGCGGCCGGTTCGCCGCCCGCGGTGTGCCGGCCGTCGGTCACCAGGACCAGCAACGGTCGGCGGAGCGGGTCGCGCAGCCGCTCGCGGCACAGCGTGGCGTGGGCCTCGGCGAGCCCGGCGGCCACCGGCGTCTGCCCCCCGGTCGGCATGTGCGCCAGCCTGCTGGCGGCGGCCTCCACCGACGAGGTGGGCGGCAGCAGGACCTGCGCGCCGGCCCCGCGGAAGCAGATCAGGCCCACCTTGTCGCGGCGCTGGTAGGCGTCGAGCAGGAGCGAGAGCACGGCGCCCTTGACCGCCTCCATCCGGCGGCGGGCCGCCATCGACCCGCTGGCGTCCACCACGAACAGGACCAGGTTGGACTCCCGCCCTTCGCGGCGGCGCTCGCGCAGGTCATCGCGCTCCAGCACCAGGCCGGGCCCGGTCCGCCCCCGGCGTACCTGGTGCGGCGCGCTGGCCGCCAGGGTCGCGTTCAGGTGCACGTCCCGCGGTTCTGACAGCGGCCGGCGGGAGCCGACGGTCCGGCCGCCGTCGGTGTAGGCGCGCGAGCGCCGCCCCACGGTGCCGTACCCCTTGCCGGGCACCTCGAGCCGCCGCGCGCGGAAGGTCGCACCAACGGGTGGGACCGAGTCCCGTGCCGCACCGGCGGGACCGCCGTTCTCGCCGTGCTCGGGACGGGGCGGCTCCGGGTCGGGCTCGTCGTCAGGTCCGTCGTCCGGCTCGCCGAGCGCGTCGTCCAGTTGCTGCTCGTCCAGGCCGGGGGGATCGAAGGGATTACGGCGGCGGCGGTGCGGGAGGGCCAGCCGGGCCGCGGCGCGGATGTCGTCGCGGGTAACGGCGTCGGCGCCGCGCCAGGCCGCATGCGCCGCGGCAGCCCTGGCGATCACGATGTCGGCCCGCAGCCCGTCCACGCCCAAGGCGGCGCAGACCGTCGCGATCTGCTCCAGGGCCATGTCGTCGACGACAACGTCCGCCAGGCGCGCCCGCGCCGCGGCAATCGAGTCGGCGACCGCCGCCTCGCCGTCGGCGAACTTCGCCGCGAACGCTGCGGGGTCGGCGTCGAAGGCGATCCGCCTGCGCACGACCTCGGCCCGGGTCGCCGGGTCGCGCGGCGCGACCGCCTCGACGGTCAGGCCGAACCGGTCAAGCAACTGCGGCCGCAGCTCGCCTTCCTCCGGGTTCATGGTGCCGACCAGCAAGAACCTGGCTTCGTGCCGCACCGACACGCCGTCGCGCTCGACGTAGCTGGTCCCGAGGGCGGCCGCGTCGAGCAGCAGGTCCACGAGGTGGTCGTGCAGCAGGTTGGCCTCGTCGACGTACAGCACGCCGCGGTGCGCCGCGGCGAGCAGTCCCGGCTGGAAGGACGTGACGCCCTCGGTGAGCGCCCGCCCCACGTCCAGCGAGCCGGTGAGCCGGTCCTCGGTGGCGCCGACCGGCAGCTCCACCAGCCTGGTCGGGCGCGGCTGCGCCGCGGCCCCGGCCGCGTGCGGGCCGTCCGGGCACTGCGGGTCAGGGGCCGCGGGCGAGCACGAGAAGCGGCAGCCCGCTATGACCTCGACCGGCGGCAGGACCGCCGTCAGCGCGCGGACCGCGGTCGACTTCGCGGTCCCCTTCTCCCCGCGCACGAGGACCCCGCCGATAGCCGGCGAGATGGCGTTGAGCACGAGCGCCAGCCGCATGTCGTCCATCGCGACGATGGCGCTGAACGGAAACTGGGTCACAGTTAAGCCCTTCACCCGGCGGGTATCCGCGCCCGCCGCCAGCGACGACCGCCGGACGGTAGCCCGGCGGCACGGATGCCGATGGCCTGACTTCCCGTTATGGCAACAGGTCACAGTGGCGGGACCGCCCCGGATTCGCACCGGTGTTCCTCGGCAGCCGTTCGCCCGCCATCCTCTCACAGCCGTGCGGCAGACTGTACGGCGTGCGCCTCAAGACCGTCACCGTGGTCGGTATCGGGGCCGACGGGTGGACCGGGCTGTCGCCGCGTTCGAAAGCCGCGATCGAGCAGGCCAGCGTGCTCGTCGGTGGCCCGCGGCAGCTGGCGCTGCTGCCGGAGGCCGTGCCCGGCCGGCGGATACCCCTGCCGAGTCCGCTGCAGTCCGGCCTGTCCGAGCTGGTCGCCGCGCACGCCGGAGCCGCGCTCGTGGTGGTGGCCAGCGGTGATCCGATGTTCTACGGGATCGGCGCCACCCTGGTCCGCCTCCTCGGGGCCGCGCAGGTCACCGTGCTGCCTCACCCGTCGTCGGTGTCGCTCGCGGCGGCCCGGCTCGGCTGGCCGCTGGACGACGTCGACGTGGTGAGCCTGGTCGGCCGCCCGCGAGAGCTGCTGCACCCGCTGCTCCAGCCCGGGCGGCGGGTGCTCGCGCTCACCGCCGAGACCACGGCGGCCGCCGAGGTCCGCGCGCTCCTCGACGCCCGCGGCTTCGGCGGCAGCCAGGTCACGGTGCTCGCGGACCTGGGCGGCGAGCACGAGGTCGTCGGGCCGGCCGACTCCAAGCCGCACGGCCGCCTGGCGATCGTCGCGATTGAGTGCAGGCTCGACGCCGGCACCGCGCCGCTGCCGCGCGTCCCCGGCCTGCCGGACGAGGCGTTCGAGCCGGACGGGCAGATCACCAAGCGCGAGGTCCGCGCCCTCGCGCTGGCCGCGCTGGCCCCGGTACCCGGGCAGCTGCTGTGGGACGTGGGCGCAGGCTCGGGCAGCGTCGGGATCGAATGGATGCGCGTCCACCCGGCGAGCCGCGCGATCGCGGTCGAGCCGCGCGCCGGCCGCCGGGAACGGATCGCCCGCAACGCCACCGCGCTCGGCGTGCCCGGACTGGTCGTGGTGGCCGGCGCGGCCCCGGACGCGCTGTCCGGGCTGCCCCGGCCCGACGCGGTGTTCATCGGCGGCGCCGTCACCACCGGCGGGGTCGTGGCCGCCTGCTGGGACGCGCTCGCCGCGGGCGGCAGGCTGGTGGCGAACGCGGTCACGCTCGAGGGCCAGGCGGCCCTGGCCGACTGGCGGCACCGCCTCGGCGGCACCCTGACCAGGATCGGCGTGGAGCGCGCCGACGCGCTGGGCACCTTCACCACCTGGCGCCCGGCGCTGCCGGTCGTCCAGTGGTCCGTCCGCAGGGAGAATCCGTGACCGTCCACTTCGTCGGCGCCGGCCCCGGCGCTGCCGACCTGATCACCATCCGCGCGCAGCGCCTGCTCTCGGAGTGCTCCGTGTGCCTGTACGCCGGCAGCCTCGTCCCCGCCGAGGTCCTCGCGCACTGCCCGCCGACGGCCCGGCTGATCGACACCGCCGACCTCACCCTCGACCAGATCACCGCGGCCCTGGTGGAGGCGGACGCCGCCGGATTGGATGTGGTCCGGCTCTGCTCCGGCGACCCGGCGGTGTTCAGCGCCGTCGCCGAACAGGCCCGCCGGCTGGACCGGGCGGGCGTCGCCTACGACGTCACCCCCGGCGTTCCGGCGTTCGCCGCGGCGGCGGCGGCCCTGCGCCGCGAGCTCACCGTGCCCGGGGTCGGCCAGACGGTCGTCCTGACCAGGATCGCGCACCGGGCCACGCCGATGCCGCCGGGCGAGGACCTGGCCAGCCTCGGCGCGACCGGCGCGACGCTGGTGCTGCACCTGGCCGTGCAGCGGATCGAGCAGGTCGTCGCCGACCTGACGCCGCACTACGGACCGGACTGCCCCGCGGCCGTCGTCGCCTACGCCAGTCAGCCGAACGAAGTTATGCTCCGGGGCACGCTCGGCGACATCGCCGCGCAGGTGCTGGCCGCGTCCGTCAAGAGCACCGCGGTGATCATCGTCTCCAGGGTGCTCGCCGCGGAGGGGTTCCGCGACAGTCACCTCTACTCGTCATCCCGCTCCCGCGCTGCTACTCCGCCTCATCCCGATCCCGGTCCCGATCCCGGTCCCGGTCCCGGCGGAGCAGGTACGTATCCATGATCCAGCCGTGCTTGCTGCGGAGCTCGGCCCTGGTCGCGGTGATCTGCTCCGCCACCTCGGCCAGCGGACCGCGGATCAGGGTCTCGTCCGGCGTGCTGAGGTAGGCGCCCCAGAACACAGTGAGGCCCGGGTCGTCGAGCCCGGCCGCGGTGAAGCCGGAGTCGAGCATGACGACGGCGCTGTCAAGCCCCGCGGGCAGCCCGCTGGCGATCCGGCGGGCGGGGGTGATGTGGATCGGCTCGCCGATCCGGTTCAAGGGGACGCGGTGTGCGGCCGCGAGCGCCTGCACGCTGGTGACGCCCGGGATCACCGTGTAGGTGAAGGCGACGGCGCCGCGGGCCAGGAGGCGGTCGATGATGCGCAGCGTCGAATCGTAGACCGACGGATCGCCCCAGACCAGGAACGCGCCCACGCCGTCGTCCCTGAGTTCGGCCTCGATCGCTGCCTCGATGAGCTCGGCCCGGGCTTCATGCCAGTCGCGCACGGCGCCCTGGTAGCCGGCGGCGGTCAGGTCCGGTGACCGGTCGCGCGGCGGCTCGGGGATCTCGACGACCCGGTAGCCCGGCCGGGTGACGTGCCGGCGCAGGATCTCGTCGCGGGCCGCGTTCAGCCCGGACTTCGCGTCGCCCTTGTCGATCCGGAAGATGACGTCCGACCGGTTGAGGGCCTGCACGGCCTGGACCGTGATCTGGTCCGGGTGCCCGGGACCCATGCCGACGACGAGCAGTTCGCGCATCTGCCCAGTGTGCCGCACTACCCTGAGCCGGGTGCGGATCCTGATCCTCGGCGGGACCGGCGAGGCCCGGGCGCTCGCCGCCGAGCTGGTGGCGGCGGGCGTCGACGTGTTCTCGTCGCTGGCCGGCCGGGTCCGGCAACCGCGGCTTCCCGACGGACCGGTCCGGGTGGGCGGGTTCGGCGGTGTCGAGGGCCTGGCGGCCTTCCTGCGCGCCGAGCGGATCACCGGCGTCATCGACGCGACCCATCCGTTCGCCGGCGAGATCACCGCGCACGCGGCCCAGGCCGCCGCGCGGGCCGGGATACCGTTGCTGGTCCTGCGCCGCCCGGAGTGGGCCGCCACTCCATCCTGGGACCTGGTCCCGGATATCAGCGGGGCGGCCGCGGCCGTGCGCGCCTGGCCGGGAGAATCGGTCTTCCTCACCACGGGTCGCCGGGACTTGGACGTCTTCGCCACGGACGACCAGCACCGCTTCCTGGTCCGGACCGTCGACCCGCCGGAAGGGCCGGTTCCGCCGCGCATGACGCTGGTGCTTGATCGCGGCCCGTACACGGTCGAGGGCGAGTCGGCGCTGATGCGCGCCCACGGCGTCGGGCTGCTGGTCACCAAGAACAGCGGCGGGCCGATGACGGAGGCCAAGCTGCTCGCGGCCGCTTCCCTCGGCGTGCGGGTGGTCATGGTCGAGCGCCCGCCGCTGCCGGAGGGGAGCGTGGTGGTGACGACGGTCGCCGACGCCGTGCGGTGGCTCAGCCGGGGTAGCGCCGGGGGGTGATCACCCTGGGTGCCCCCGTCCCGTCACGCAGGACATAGGTCTGGCTAGACCCGACGATGAGCAGGCACTGCATATCGACCTGCCCGGGGTCGAGATCGCCGAGCGTGGTGACGGTGACCCGCTGGTCGGGCGTGCCGACGGCGCGGCCGACCACCACCGGCGTCTGCGGGGCCCGGTGGGTCAGCAGCAGGCTGCGGGCATCGGTGAGCTGCTGGCGCCGCGAGGCGGACGCCGGGTTGTAGATGGCGATCGCGAAGTCGCCGGCCGCCGCCGCCTCGAGCCGCCGGGCGATGACCTCCCAGGGCTTGAGGCGATCCGACAGGGACAGCACGACGTAGTCGTGGCCCAGCGGGGCGCCGGCCTGGCTCGCGACGGCCTGCGCGGCGGTGACCCCGGGCACGACGTCGACCGGCACGTCCGCGAACCGCTCGTCGCTGCCGGCGGCCTCCAGTACGACCGAGGCCATGGCGAACACGCCCGGGTCCCCGGAGGAGACCACGGCGACCCGGCGGCCCTGCCGGGCCAGGTCGAGCGCGAACTCGGCCCGCTGCGCCTCGGCCCGGTTGTCGCTGCCGTGCCGCCGCTGCCTCGGGTTGGGCGGGACCCGGTCGACGTAGGGCGCGTACCCGACGATGTCGTCCGCGGCGGCCAGGACGGCCATCGCCTGCGGGGTGAGCCAGTCGCGCCCGGCCGGGCCGAGGCCCACCACGTCCACCCGCCCGGCTCCCTGCCCAGGCCGGTCCGCGCGGCCGGTGTGCGGCTCGTCGGCGGGGCGGGCGACCGCCTCGGCTCCTGGCACGATGATGATCGACATGTACGGGACGGCCGACGGGTCGACGTCCCCGGCGGGCTCGATGAGCTGCTGAGCGCCGCCGGACGCGCGTTCGACGTAGTACGCCTGCGGCAGGCGTCCCGATTCCTTCAGCGCCTCCCGGACGTCGGCGTAGCTGCGGCTGATCTTCATGATCGCGGCCGCCCCCGTGCCGCTCAGCCGGCGGGTGAGCTCGTCGCGCCCGAGCGTGCCCGGCAGCACGGTCAGCACGTCGTCCCCCTCCACCAGCGGCGTCGCCAGCGCCGCGGACGCGGCGCTCACCGAGGTGATGCCGGGGATGATCTCGGTGCGGAAGCGGCTGCCGATCCGCTTGTGCATGTGCATGTAGCTGCTGTAGAAGAGCGGGTCTCCCTCGGCGAGCAGGACCACGTCGCGCCCGGCCGCGAGGTGCGCCATGAGCCGGGCGGCGGCCTGCTCGTAGAACTCCTCGATCGCGGCCTCGTACCCGCCCGGATGCTGCGCGGGTTCGGTCGTGACCGGATACACGAGCTGTTCCTCGATCTGGTCGCCGCGCAGGTAGGGCGCGGCGATCGAGCGCGCGATCGACCGTCCGTGGCGGGCGGAGTGGTAGGCGACGACGTCGGCCGCGCCGATGATGCGCGCCGCCTTCACGGTGACCAGCTCGGGGTCGCCGGGCCCGAGCCCGACGCCGTACAGCACCCCCGCCGTGGTGTTCATTCGGCCTCGGACGCGATCGCGTTCACGGCGGCGGCGGTCATCGCGCTGCCGCCCCGGCGCCCGTGCACCACGAGGTGCTCCAGGCCGGACTCCGCCAGGGCCTGCTTCGACTCCGCGGCCCCGACGAACCCGACCGGGATGCCGATCACCGCCGCCGGCCGCGGACCGGTCGCGCTGGTGATCTCCAGCAGGCGGAACAGCGCGGTGGGGGCGTTGCCGATCGCCACCACGGCGCCGTCCAGCCGGTCGGCCCACAGGTCGACAGCCGCGGCCGAGCGCGTCGTCCCCAAGCGTGCGGCGAGCTTGGCGGTGGCCGGGTCGCCCAGGGTGCAGACGACCTCGTTCCCAGCGGGCAGCCGCGCCCGGGTGATCCCGGCGGCGACCATGTGCGCGTCGCATAGGACGGGCGCGCCGTCCCGCAGCGCGGCCCGCGCGTGCGCGACCACATCGGCGCTGTAGGCGACGTCGCGGGGGAGATCCGTCATGCCGCAGGCGTGGATCATCCGGACGACGACCTGCGCCACGTCGGCCGGGAAACGATCCAGTTCCGCCTCGGCCCTGATGGTGGCGAAGGAGCGGCGGTAGATCTCGGCGCCGTCGCGGACGTAGTCAAACTCCGGCAACCTGGTACCCCTGACTCGTAGCGGTCACGTCGATCTGGGTGGCCGCGGGCCGGCCGCAGTGCCGGGCGCATCCGCTTACGTGCACGATCCGGTCCGGCCACCGCGCGGCGAACGCCGCCGCGTCGGCCTGCACGTCCGCCAGCGCGCTCGCGCACCCCGGTCGGCCGGCGCACGCGGTCAGGCGCAGCCACGGTGAGTCGGCGTCGACGCCGAATCCGAGGCATGCGGCCTCGCTCAGTGTCCCGGCCGCATCGGGCAGATCCGGGACCACGACGCTGCGCCACGGGGTGATCCGCGCGGGCCGGCCCGTGACCTGGTCGGCCAGCCAGGTCAGCTGTTCGGAGGTGAGCCGCCCGAGCGGAGCGAGCAGAACGGCGGCGGAGTTGCCGGACCCGACCAGGCCCACGGGCCTGGCGGGCACCTGCGCAACAGCAGCGGTCGGCTCCAGATTGGCGGTCGTCTCCG
>JBOHCK010000099.1:0-19162 GCA_050698755.1 Streptosporangiaceae bacterium
GCGTGGTGGATACCCCGATCCTGGACAAGGGCGGCCCCGATGACCTGCCCAAGCCCGCGATGACCGCGAACGCCCGGGAGTTCTTCCGGCAGGTCCAGCCGCGCTTCTACTCCGCTGATCAACTCGCCCAGGACATCGTCCGGGGCATCGACCGCAACACCGCGCTGGTCATCGCGCCTGCGTCCGCGCGGGTGGCGTGGTACCTGTGGCGGTACGCACCGTTTGCCATCAACCGGGTGACCGCACGCCAGGTGGCGTGGGCCCGCGTGACGAGCCGGACTGGCGGCTGCACCAGCGTCTCGTCGTGCTAGCCGACGACGCGGGCCGCCGGGCGGTGCCGCTGTGGCAGGCCTGACGGCCGTTACGTTGGCGACCATCAGCAACTGCGTCGATCCCGGCACGGTGCAATACCAGGACCCGGCCGGCGGCGCCCAGGTGCCGCCGGGCTCGCAAGTGGACATCCGGATAACCGCCTGCACCAGATAAACCCGGGCGGCTCTGTGACAAGCTGGCGGCAGCAGCCTCAAGTGGGCCGCACGCGGAAAGGGAGAGCGTCATGAGCGTGTACAGGGTGACCGAGATCATCGGGACAAGCAGCACTTCATGGGAAGACGCGGCCGCGGAGGCGATCAGGACCGCCGCCGGGACACTCCGCGATCTACGGGTGGCCGAGGTCGTCAAGCAGGACATTCACCTAGACGAGGGGGGAGCGATCACCTACCGCACCAAGCTCCAGCTCTCCTTCAAGTACGAACCCGACCACTGATCCCAGGTCAGCTGCTCCCGCGCTCACCGCTGTCCGGCTGGCTGGCGAGTTCGGTTGTGGACGAGGTGGGGATTGTGGCCTCCGGCAGGTCGGCCTCATGCTGAGAACGTGGACGTCAGTGGCAAGCTGCAACTCAAGCCGGGACAGTCGGTGGCGGTACTGAATCCGCCGCCGGGCCTGGTGCTGCCGGGTGTGGTGGCAGCGGCCACCGCGGCAGATGCCGACGCGGTAGTCGCTTTCATCGTCCGGCAGGACGACCTAGGCTTGGCAGAGCAGGCTGTAGCGGCGGCGCGCGCCGATCGCCTGGCATGGATCGGCTACCCCAAGGATGGTCAGCTCGGGACAGATCTCAACCGTGACCGGCTCGTCGCGGTCTTGGCCGGCCATGGCGTGCAGCCTGTCCGTCAGGTGTCAATCGACGACACCTGGTCCGCATTGCGCTTCCGCCCCGCGAAGCAGTAAGAGACGCTCTCCGCTGCATGGTGACCGAGGCCGGCTCGTGGCACAGCGGCGTCTGTCCCCGTCGCGGCCTTCTGGTCTTCGCCGTGCACCCGGAAACCGCTCAGCGGGCCGGCCGCCCGAGCAACTTCTCGATACTCCGGCGCTCACGTTTGGTCGGACGGCCCGTGCCGCGGTCGCGGGCAGCCACCACGACAGCCTCCTCGCGAGGCGGCGGGGGAGGGCTGTTGTCGATATAGCACTCGGCGGCAACAGGTGCGCCGACACGCTTGGTGATCACCTGTTGGACGACCACGACGTATCCGCGTCCTTCGTAATGCAGCCGGACCTCATCACCGACCCGCACGGCATGCGCGGGCTTGACCCGTATCCCGTTGACCCTGACGTGCCCGGCCCGGCAGGCACCGGACGCGGCCGAACGCGTCCTGGTCAGCCGCACCGACCAGAGCCAGCTGTCCACCCGCCCGGCCTGATCACCTGCCACCCAGCAAACTGTAATGCGATACGCGCTCGATGGCTGCGTGCAGCTTGGTGCCTTCCGCGAAGGGCCGACGGTCAACATGAATGAGAGTGAGCCACTTAGGGCCAAGACGGCTCAGAAGCGATGAGTTTCCGCGAGTCGTGACGTCAGTCATGCCGTAAGCAGCGACGAAGGGAGTCAGTCATGGACGCCGCCATCAAGGACGTAGGAGCCATCATCTTGTTCGTAGAGGACTTGCGGCGGTCCCGGGCCTTCTACCACCAGGTGCTGGGCCTGGACGTGCAGTTCGAAGACGACGACTCCGTCGGTTTCAAGATCGAAGGGCTGGCCTTCATCGTGCTGCAGGTCGATCGTGCCCGGGTGCAGCTGCAGGGCGAGCGCACGGCGACCCCCGGCGCAGGAGCGACAGCCTTCCTCACCACCTTCACCGGCGATGTTGATGCCCTTCACGCAAAGCTCGTCGAGCGAGGCGTCCCCTTCTTCCAGAGGCCGACGGATCAACCCTGGGGCATGCGAACGGCGTATTTCAAAGACCCCGATGGCCACGTCTGGGAGATAGCCCAGCCGATTGAGCAATCGGATTCCTGAGCCAGTGCCGCAGACTGGGTTGGCCCAGTCGAACCCCTGTCACCCCAGGCGGCGATCCGGACCGGCCCGCTAGCCACTCTGGAAGCCCCACCCGTCTCACCAGCCACTCGATTCGCTCAAAGATTCGCTAGAAAAGAAATTCATTCCCATGGTTGTGGCACCCTAGCGAAAAGAACCGTTAGGGTGCCACAACCATGGGAGTGGACGTGGCCCGGCGCGCGGTGGCGGCGGCTACGCGAGGGCCAAGAGGGCAAAACGCAGCAAACGCGGCCCGGCGTGAGGCCGCGTACGGCATGCCCCAGGCGTTGGCGTGGAACATCGGCACGATGGCCAGGGCCCGGTCCGCCTCGGTGATGCCCTTGACCCCCGCGGCCAGGACGGCCATGGCGTGCAGGTAGGTGGACCGGTGGGAGTACACCACGCCCTTCGGGTCTCCGGTGGTGCCGCTGGTGTAGCACATCAGCGCCGCGGCCCGCTCATCAAGCGACGGCCAGCCGAAGTCCGGGCTCGAGGCGGCCAGCAGCTCGTGATACCGCAGCACGGGCACCCGCCCGCCGAGCAAAGACGCATCACCGGTGCCGTTGACGATGAACGCCTCGACCGTGCCCAGCTGATCCCTGACCGAGGCCAGCAGCGGGACGAGGGTGTCGTCCACGATGATGATCCGGTCCCCGGCGTGGTTGGCGATGTGGGCGACCTGGGCGCCTGGCAGCCGGATGTTCAGCGTGTGCAGCACCGCGCCCATGGCGGGCACCCCGAAGTAGGCCTCGAGGTGCTCGGCGTTGTTCCAGCAGAACGTCGCCACCGGGTCGCCCGCCCCGATGCCGAGCCGCGCGAGCGCTCCCGCCAGCCGCCCGGCGTTCCGCGCCACCTGCGCGTAAGTGGTCCGGCGAGCGCCCGCGCCGGTCCAGGTGACGCACTCGCTGGCCCCGTACACGCGGGCGCCGTGCCGCATGATCGCGCCGATCGTGAGCGGGAAGTCCTGCATGGTGCTCCGGATCATGGGTAAAATCCTATTTCTCCCGAACGCCGCGCCTATGAGCCCCCAGACGACGGGAGTTCCTGCGCGATCTCACGGACATGCCCACGCCCGGCGGGACCCGATGGCCCTCTGCCAGCTACTCTTCCGAAGGCGCGATCCTGGCGTCGCGCACCGTGAGCTCGCGCTCGACCAGCGCGACCAGGTCCGGGTGAGCGCTCAGGCCCCACAGGACGTCCGCCGGGATGCCGAGTCGCCTGGCCGCCTCGGAAACCACGGGCTGGAGCATGCCGAGGGCCTGGGCCAGTCCCTCGGCCCGCGCGAACGTGGGCGGCAGGTCATCGAGCGAGAGTTCGGCCGGACGGTGATACAACCCGTCCCGTCCTGGCAGCCAGGCCGAAGACTCCGCGACCAAGGCGATCGCCGACCTGACGGTCTCCACCCGCGAGTCGCCGAACGACGGCAGCACCGACCGCTCGATCACCCCGGCCACCAGGCGCCGGTTGGGCGCCAGCAGGACGTTCCAGACGTACTCCGAGCGGGCGTGCCCCGGATGGTCCAGCGCGAACTCCAGGCCGTCGATCTCCGCGTCGGGGTCGAACCCGTCCAGGCCCCGCTCGTTCCGGCCGAAATCGAGGGCGATGATCACGTGCCCGAGCGGGTCCGGAGTCCGCGCGCGTACCTCGACGGCTTGCCGGACGCCCATCGCGCGAAGCTGGACGAGCCATGGACCGTAGCGATCGGCGGCGAACCAGACCTCGGGGTTCCCTTCGAAGTAGACCTCCAGGTCCTTGCTTCGCTGGTACAGCGCGACCGGCGGCATGAGCTGCTGGGAGTCCACGACGGCGTTCTCGCCGATCAGGAACGCGGTGCGCTGGAGCCGCTCGAGGAGTTCCTGGTGCGGGCCGGGCGGCGCCTCGTCCAGGGCGCGCATGACGCAGTCCAGGTCGACGGCGTGCCGGGCCAGGTCAAGCTCTGCCACGTCCAGGCGGTCGTACCTGGGCAGGATGAGCTCGAGAACCTCGGCCACCAGATCCGGCGAGGGCAGGTTCAGCGCGTCGAGGAACGGCCGGGCCGCGGGGGAGTCCGCGATCTCCCGCCGCACGGTGGGAAAGCCGCTGGCCGCCGGCCCCGACAGGTACACGAGCGGCCGGCCCTCCTGGTCGAACGGCTCGGCGTGACTGCCGTCCTCGAGCCGGATCACCGGCTTGGCGCGCGCCAGGCCCGGACGCTCACCGGCAAACCGCGGCGCCCGCCACAGCGCGGGATGGTCGAACAGGAACGCGGACAGGCGCGTGATCCACTCGTCCGGCTCGTCCTCGAGGAAGTCCCGGCTCAGGTTCGCGACCACGTCCAGGGGAGTGACCTCCCCGATCCCGATCTCGTCGCTGAGGTACCGCCACAGCGCGGGCGTCCCGGCCTCGGTGATCAACTCGGACGCGAAGAACACCTCCCGGCCCGCGCCAAGCAGCAGGCCGAGCCGTTCCGGATCAAGCAGCCCAGGCAGCCCAGGGTCACCAGCCAGCCGAAGGTCCACGGCCGTACGGTAACCGCCTGCCGCGGCCGGGATGAGCTCCCGCCCGGCCATGGCCGAACGGACCGAGTCGAACAGCGGCCGGAACATCGACCCCGGCGGGAACCGCGCCGGATCGATCGGCAGCGCCTCCAGCACGTCGACCGTGAGCAGGCCGTCCGCGCGCAATTCGGCCAGCACGCCGGCCAGCAGCGCGGCGGTCTCGCGGACCAGGGTCTGGTTCGACGGGTCGTGCTCGGGGACGTTGTCGCGGGCCGGCGTCGTCCGGTACGGCCCCTGGATCACGAACCCGAGGAAGGTCTCCTTCTCCGTCGGGAAGAACACCGTCAGCGGGGAAGGCTCGCACCCGACGATCCTGCGCCCGTCCCCACCCACCATGAACGCGAGCTCGACCCGCTGCGCCCCACGCCCGAGGCCCGTGACCGGCCGGTCCCAGACCAGCCACTCCTCAACCCTCGCCCCCCGCCCAGCAGACAGCGTGACGGACCGCGCCGAACCGCTCCCGCGGTCCGTCCCGCCCGAGACGCGCGAGAGAACCGATGACTCCACCCCCACCGTCGCCCCGCCGACCCGCAGCCGCGAGGTGCGCTCGAGGAACAGCAGGATCCGGGGCTGGAGCGCGTTCAGCGCCGCGGCGATCTCCCGCACCGCGGTGTCGGCGGGCACGGTGTCGTGATCGAAGGGAAAGACGAACAGGGTCCCCGTGCCGACGTCCAGCGGCGACACCGCAAACGGCCGGACGTACCTCTCGATGCCGAAGTTCTCGCCGCCGCTGTAGACCCGGGGGGTCTTCGTGTACGCGTAGACCGACTTGAACCCGATGCCGAACTGCCCGATGGCGGTCAGCGACTTGCTGCTCTTCCCGACTCCGCACACGCCGCGCACGTCAGCCTCGGTGAAGGGCCGGCCGTCGTGCCGCAGTTCCAGGCGATCCTCGAACAGGTCGAAGGCCAGCTCGGTGGCGCCGGCGTCCTCGGCGTTCTGGATCAGCTCGAACAGGAAGTGGGTGCGTTCGCTGTAAAGCTGCCCGAGCAGATCCAGCACGGCGGTGTCCCAGCCGTACCTGGCGATGTTCTCGTTGCGGATCTTCTCGTAGTCGGCTGACACCCAGGCACGATATCAACGCCGAACGTCGTGCGGCTCGCCGAGCAGGCCCGCGAGGCCGCGGACCGCGTTGCTGATGGGCCTGCCTGAGAAGTGCAGCCAGCGCATGCTCATCACGTCCAGGGTCGCCCAGTTCAGGCTTTCCGCGCCGTCGCAGTCCAGCCCGGTCACCTCGATCACCCCGCCGCCCAGATCGACCCGGCGCTGGTAGCCCAGGTGCAGGTGCCCGTGCATCAGCCAGCGCGGCCGGACCGCCAGGACCACCTCGCGTAGCAGGGCCTGGTGCGCGTCGCTGCGCCGGAGGTCGTCGCGCGACCACCACGACGGCGGGGGAGGGAACACGTGCTCGACACCCGCCGGGCACTCGTGCGTGACCATCACGTCGGCCGGCCCGGCGGCCATGACCGACCTGGCCTGCGGCCAGGTGATCTCCTCTTCGGGCCACCAGTCGACCCCGGCGCTCCGCCCCGCCCGGTCGAGGCTGACCGCGCCGCCGAGGGCGAGCCAGTCCCGCCCGTGCCAGCGCCAGCGGTGCCCGCGGGGCAGGTGCCAGATCCGGCCGGTGACCTGTTCACGGCCATCCGGGCCCGGCTTGAGCCTGGCCAGCTGGGTGAAGTCCTCGTGGTTACCGTCCACGAACCACAGCTCGGCACCGGCCGCCGCCAGCGCTGCGTCGAGCGCGGACAGGTAGTCCCGTCCGTCGGCCCCCGGCCAGATGCCGAAGTCGCCTAGGTGCAGGATGACCCGCGGGCCGTCCTGCGGCAGCAGCGCAGCCATCTTGCGCACCGCCCGGACCGCCCACGCGGTGTTCCCGTGCCAGTCACCCGCGAGGGCGATGCGGTCAGGTACCACGTCAGCAGCGTAGGAGGAACCACCGCTCGTTCGGGCCAAAGAATGGTTAATTTACGCATGCGGGCGGTATCCGGGCAGGTACATCTGCGCGTTGACATCTGTCAATGTCCTCGTTTAACGTCGTTTGTCTGGTGTCCATGATCGGGGGGGCGAGCATGCAGCGGGTAGCGGCGGTATCCCGCCCGGCCTGGACCCTCTCGCTCAGCGGATCGGGATCGCAGGGGCGGCGCTCACCCGTGGAGATCGTCGCGAACGTGGGAACGTACGTGACCCGGAGCCCGGCCGCTCAGTTTTCCGGGCTGCGCGGCGACTCGTTCGGGCGCTGGGCCGACGGCGTGACCGCGATGCGCGCGGACTGCGTGACCTTCGCCGAGCACTGGCAGGCGCACAACGAGCGGGTCCTCAGCCAGCTTGCGGGGTCAGGGCCGCTGTGGGTCGTGCTCGGCGACTCGACCGCGCAGGGACTCGGCGCGCCCACCCCGGAGGGCGGGTACGTCGGCCAGGTCCTCGCCATGCTCAGGGAGCAGACGCAACTGCCGTGGCAGGTGCTCAACCTGTCGGCGTCCGGTGCGCTCATCCGTGACGTGCTGCACGTCCAGCTGCCCCTGATCCCCGATTCGGCCGAGCTCGTGACCTGCGGGATCGGCGTCAACGACGTCCTGTTCGCCGGGCCGGCCCGGCTGTTCGCCGACGTGCGGGCGCTGCTGGCGGCCGTCCCGGATCACACGGTCGTGCTCGACCTGCCGTTGCCCCTGAAGTACGGGGGCGTGTTCGGGCGGGTCAGCCTGCCCTACGTGACCAGGATCAACCGGACCCTCCACGACGTGGCCGCCTCCCGCGGGCTGCCGGTGGCCAAGATATCCGCGCACTTCGGCCCGCCGTGGGCAGGCAAGCTTGCCTGCGACAACTTCCACCCCAGCCAGGACGGGTACCGCGACTGGACCCGCGCCGTGCTGGCCGCCATCTAACGCGCGAGGAAATGACTGGAACGCTCGCGGCCGGGCGGGTTACACTCGCGCCATGAACCGCCAAGTTCGCCTGCTCCTCGTTACGCCGCACTGACGCGACCGGTCAGTGCGGCAGCCCCTCACGCGTGAGGGGCTTTTTCATTCCCGTTTCCAGATTGACGAGGAGAATCCGGTGGACGAGGGCAGGCCGCCATTCCGCTACGACGCGCGGCTGGCGAACGAGATCGAACTGCGGTGGCAGGACCGCTGGGAACGCGAGGGCACGTTTCACGCCCCCAACCCGAACCCGGAAGACGGCTCAAGCAGCGGGCTATCAGACGGCTTCGCCCGCGTAGCCGGGCGCCCCAAGTTCTACCTGCTGGACTTCTTTCCCTACCCCAGCGGCATCGGCCTGCACGTCGGTCATCCGCTGGGGTACATCGGCACGGACGTGTTCGGCCGGTACCTGCGCATGACCGGTCATAACGTCCTGCATCCGTTCGGATTCGATACCTTCGGGCTGCCCGCCGAGCAGTACGCGATCGACACCGGCCAGCACCCGGCGGTCACGGTGCAGCACAACGCGGCCGTGATGCGCCGGCAGCTGCGCCGCCTGGGGCTGGGGCACGACCGCAGGCGCGAGTTCCTGACCAGCGACCCGTCCTACTACCGCTGGACCCAGTGGATCTTCCTGCAGATCTTCAACAGCTGGTACGACCCGGGCCTGGCCCGCGCCCGCCCGGTCGCCGAGCTGATCGCCGAGTTCGCGTCGGGGCAGCGCCTGACCCCGGACGGCCGGGCCTGGGCGGACCTGCCCGCGTCCGAGCAGCGGGACATCGTCGACGCCCACCGCCTGGCCTACCTGGCCGAGGAGGTCGTCAACTGGTGCCCGGGGCTGGGCACCGTGCTGGCCGATGAGGAAGTCACCGCCGAGGGCCGCAGCGCGGTGGGCAACTACCCCGTCCACCGCAGGCCGCTGCGGCAATGGATGCTGCGGATAACCTCTTTTGCCGAACGACTGTTGGCTGATCTAGACGCGCTGGATTGGCCGGACCGAGTCAAACGCCTGCAGCGGAACTGGATCGGCCCGCCCGGCGGCCCGTACCGCATGCGTGACTGGCTGTTCTCCCGCCAGCGGTACTGGGGCGAGCCGTTCCCCATCGTGTACGACGAGGCCGACCCGTCCCGGCCGATCGCGCTGCCAGAGGAGATGCTGCCCGTCACCCTGCCGGACATGACCGACTTCCGGCCGCAGGCGCAGGACGACGACAGCGATCCGGTCCCGGCCCTGGCCCGTGCCCGCGTCGGGGACGCGAGCTGGGCGGAGGTCACGCTGGACCTGGGCGACGGCCCCAGGCGCTACCGCCGCGAGCTGAACGTCATGCCGCAGTGGGCGGGCTCGTGCTGGTACTACCTGCGCCATCTGGACCCGTTCAATGACACGGCGCTGGTGGGCGCGGACGCCGAGCGGTACTGGATGCGCCCGGCCGGGGTCGACCTGTACGTCGGCGGCGTCGAGCACGCCGTACTGCACCTGCTGTACGCGAGGTTCTTCCACAAGGTGCTGTACGACGTGGGCGTAGCGGGAACCAAGGAACCGTTCGGCCGGCTGTTCAACCAGGGGTACATCCTGGCCGACGCCTTCACCGACGCCCGCGGCCTGTACGTGCCCGCAACTGAGGTCACCCGGCAGGCGGACGGGTGGGAGTACCACGGGCAGCCGGTCACCCGGCGGGCCGGGAAGATGGGCAAGAACCTGAAGAACGGCATCAGCCCGGATGACATCTACGGCGCCTACGGCGCGGACACGCTGCGCCTGTACGAGATGGCGATGGGCCCGCTGGACGGGGACCGGCCGTGGCACACCGACGACATCGTGGGCATGCACCGGTTCCTGCAGCGCCTGTGGCGGCTGATGGTCGACGAGACGACGGGGGAGACGCGCCTACCTCCGCCAGCGGACCCCTCCGCCCCGCCCCCCTCCGTGCCGCCGGACCCGTTCCCCGCCGTGCCGCCGGACCCGTTCCCCGCCGCGCTGCCGGACCCGTTCCCCGCCGCGCTGCCGGACCCGTTCCCCGCCGCGCTGCCGGACCCGTTCCCCGCCGCGCTGCTGGACCCGCCCGCCACCGCGGCGTTGGACGAAGCGACCGCGCGGCTGCTGCACCGGACGATCGCCACGGTCCGGGAGGACTTCGCCGAACTGCGGTTCAACACGGCGATCGCGCGGCTGATCGAGCTGACCGCGCACGCGGCCCGGCTGGACCGCTTCCCGCGCGCGCTGGCCGAGCCGCTGGTCCTGATGGTGGCGCCGCTGGCCCCGCACATCGCCGAGGAACTGTGGCAACGGCTGGGGCACCCCACCTCGCTGGCCTGCGAACCGTTCCCGCAGGCCGATCCCGCGCTGGCCTTCGAGGAAAGCGTGACGCTGCCCGTCCGAGTCGACGGGAAGGTGCGCTTCACCATCGAGGTGCCGGTCTCAGCGGGCCAGCAGGACATCGCCGGCGTGCTGGCCCGCCATCCCGGTTACCCCGGCGCCGATGTTGCCAGGCTGGTCATCGTGCCGGGCAAGATCGTCAACGTGGTCCTGCGCCGTCCGGACCTCGGTTAAAGGATCAGGCCCCGCCGAAGTTCGACAGCGGAATGGTCAGGGTCTGGGACTCCGTGAGCTTCTTGCCGCCCGCCGTGTAGCTCCGGTTGCCGGTCAAGATGATGGTCATCTCGCTGAAGTAGCTCACTCCGGCATGCTTCGGCAGCGCCTTCGCGCCCCAGAGCACGACCAGCCCGGAGAACGTGTGGTTGTGGCCGGACAGGCAGTTCGGGGTGCAGTCGTTGAACGCGTACTTGCCGCTGGCCAGGGCCGAGGACGATCCCCAGGCGGTCCAGCTCAGCCCGCTGACGTAGGCGTTCCCGTCGGCGCACGCCAGCGTGAACGAGCCGGGGCGGACCTGGGTCTTCATGACACAGCTCACCACGACGGGAAGGGAGGCCATCGATTGCTGCGGCCCCTGGGTCGCGGCCGACGCAGCGGCGCCGCAGGCTGCGGTGGCGATCAAGGCGATGCCACCGAGCGCGAGCGCGGCGGCCTTGCGAAGGCTTCTGGTCGGCAGAGCTGTCATGTGAGGTCCCCTCTGGTGTCGTCGTGGCGATCGGCGGGTTCGCTCGCCCTGTCCTTAAGAGTCACTGTGCACTATTCCAGTAGCACTGGACTAGCTCCCTCGGTCGGCCGCCCGAGCCCACGCCACCGGCACATCCCTCGCCGCGGCCAACGCCGCGGCCAGCGCCGCCAGCCGGGTCTTCCCGGTGCCCGCCTCACCCGTGCACAGCACCAGATGCCCCCGGCCCGCCACGGCGTGGTCAAGCAACCGCGTGACCCGAGCCAGCTCGCGGTCACGCCCCACCATGAGCACGGCCGCCTCGCCGTGGACACCCCCCACGCGGCCACCATAAGCGCCGATCGCCACGGCTGCCTAGGGGAGACACGACCACGGCGGCACAATGGTCTGGTGGACGCCGATGTGGTGGTGATCGGGGCCGGTGCGCTGGGGCTGAGCACCGCCCTGCACTGTGCGTTGTCGGGCCGGTCAGTGACGGTGGTGGAACGCCACATCGCCGGATCGCAGGCCTCCGGCCGGGCCGCGGGCCTGTTCAAGTCGGTCCAGGCGGACGAGCTGCGCACCAGGCTCGCCCGGCGCAGCATCACGAGGGCCATGACCTTCGCCGACTGGGCGCAAACCCCGCTGCCGGTGACCCGCCCGGGGAGCTTCCTGGTCGCCCGCACCGACCGGCACCGCGACTTCCTGCGCCGGGAACTGGACCAGTCACGAGGCTGGGGCGTCGACGTCCGCGAGGCCACCCCGGCCGAGCTCGCGGAACGCCTCGGCTATTACCACCCCGTCGGCGACTACTTCGCCGTCTCGTGCCCGGAAGACATCTACATCGAGGAACCGGCCAGCCTGATCCAGGCGTACCTGGCCGCCTGCCGGCGACACGGGGCGGCGGTAATCGAGAACGAGCCAGTGATCGGGATTCCCGTGACGGCCGGCCGGGTTACCGGCGTCGAGACCGAAGGCCGGTCGGTCACGACACCGGTGGTCGTAGACGCGGCCGGCGGCTGGGTCCGGCAGGTGGCCAACCTGGCCGAGACCCAGGTGCCGCTCGCCCCGGTCCGCCACCAGTTGCTGATCACCGAGCCCACCGCGCGGGTCGATCCGGCCGATCCGATCATCAGAGTGGTCGACGCCGCCGTCTACCTGCGCCCAGCCCGCGGCGGTCTCATGGTCGGCGGATTCGAGTCCGAGCCCCTTCCCCTCGACCCTCGCCACCAGCCACCCTCGTTCTCCACCGATGATCTCCCGCTGGATCTCGGCGTCCTGCTTCAGCTAGCGGCCCAGGTCACCGCCGAGGTCCCGCTGGCCAGCACCGCCCCGGTCGCCGAACACCGCGGCGGGTTGTTCACGATGAGCCCGGACGGCCGCTTCGTCACCGGCCCGGTGCCCAACCTGCCCGGCCTCTGGGTGGCCAGCGGATGCAACGGCTCCGGGTTCTCCTCCTCCCTCGGGATCGGCGAAGCCCTGGCCACCTGGATCACCACCGGCACCCCGCTCCCGGGCCTGACCGCGCTGTCACCCGCACGCTTCGGCCCCCTACCCGACGACATCCTCGTGTCCCGAGGCCTCTGGCAGTACGCCCACTACTACGACCCCGCCACCCCCGAGCCGGGCGTGTCGTTAACGGAAAATGTCAGTAGAGGCTGATAAACTCGAACAGAAGATCAAAAGATCTTTTTATGCCGAACGATTCGGCTCAACTCTCCCGGGACACCGACTCATCCCCGTGGCGTGAGTAAACCCACCGTGCGCACCCCCGATCGGAGGTGACTACCCCCGATGAGCACCGCCCCCGCATTCACCAGTGCGAGCCAGGCCTTGGCGATGGCCTGCGCGGCCTTGCGGTTCGCGGCCGCCGCCGACGCCGCGGTGATGCCCGACGCGGTCAAGGCCGAGTGCCTGCACGGCTACGAGCGCGCGGCGGCGATGCTCACCGCTGGGCGGGCCTGGATCCTGGGGTCGTACACGGCCAGCCAGGGCTATTCGGCGGATGCGGAGTACAGCGCGGGCGCGTGGCTGCGGCACCGGACTAAGGTGACCAAGACGGCGGCCCGCGGCCACGTGGCCTGGGCCCGCCGTGCCGTGGCGCATCCCGGCGTGCTGGTCGCGCTAGCCGAGGGCACCGTGGTGACCGAATCGGTCGGTCGGGCGATCTGCTGCTGGACCGATCGGCTCCCGCAGGACTGCCGCGATCCCGCCGACCAGATCCTGGTCGCCGCCGCCCGGGCCGGGGCCGATGAGTGGGACCTGGCCGGGCTGGCCGCCGAGATGCTGGCCCGTTCCCACCCCGGCCAGGACGGCCCGGAGGACGGGTTCGGCGACCGGTCCGTCCGGCTGGAGACCACCTACGACGGGGCCGGGGTGATCGCCGGGGACTTGACGCCGGAGTGCGCGGCAGTGGTCGGCGCGGTGCTGGACGCGCTGTCCGCCCCGATGGGCGCGCAGGACACCCGCACCCACGGGCAGCGCTACCACGACGCGCTGCAGGAGGCGATGCGGCGGCTGGCGGCCAGTGACCTGCTCCCGGAGCGGGCCGGGCAGCCGGTCAAAGCGCTCGTCCACGTGACCCTGGCCGAGCTGCTCGCACTCGACGAGGACTCGGCCCTGCAGGGGGAGTGGATCATCGCGGCCCGGGCCCGGTGGGCCGCCGCACGGGCCGCCGCCTCGGTCGGCGGCAGCGACGGCGCAGCCTGGCTGGAAGGCGATGCCGCCCGCGGCCTGACCTGCGATGCCATGGTGATCCCGGTCGTGACAGGCGACGTAGACCCCGGCGCCCTGGAGGACCTGGTCCGGCTGTGCGTGACCCTGGCCGGGCACCACGGCTCCGGCCCGGTCGGTGACCGGGCGGCCGAAGGCCCGGCCGGGCTGCCGTGCTGCGAGGGCACGCCGCCGCTGACCGCGCACGCCCGGGAAATGCTCGAACGGCAGATCATAGGCCGGGCCGTGGACCTGGTCTCCGGCCCCGGCGGCCTAGCGTCCTTCCTGCGCCGCCGCCAGCTCGGCGCCCGGCTGGCCGGTCCGAGCCTGCCGCTGGACATCGGCTACTCCGACACCATCCCGGCCGGCATCCGCACCGCGGTCATCCTGCGAGACCAGCATTGCCAGTGGACCGGCGGCTGCACCCAGCCGGCCGCCGCCTGCGAAGTGCACCACGTCCGGCACAAGGCCGACGGCGGCCCGACCAGCGTCAAAGACTGCATCCTGCTCTGCACGTTCCACCATCAGGTGGTCATTCACCGCTGGGGCTGGACGCTAGTGCTCCATCCTGACGGCACCACCACCGCCTGGAACCCGACCAAGACCAAGGTGCTGCGGAGCCACAGCCCGCCTGCCCGCCCCGGGTAGTCAACCCCGCGTCATTGACCGACGCGGCCGTCAATCCGTTCCCGTAGCAGGTCGGCGTGGCCGCAGTGGCGGGCGTACTCCTCGATCATGTGGACCAGTACGTCGCGCAGCGCGACAGTCGTGCCGTCCTGCATGGTGGCCCTGAGGCCAAGGTCGGGAGCGTCGGCGACGAACTGCTCGGCGAAGGCGACCTCCTCGCGCCAGGTCCGCCAGGCGTCGTCCACGACCTCCGGGTCGGCCACCGCACCGAGCCACTCAGCGTCCGATTGGTCCACGGACCAGTACAAGAAGGGCGCGTCGGCCTGCGCCATCACCCGCCGGAACCAGTGGCGTTCCACATCGGCCATGTGCCGGACGAGGCCGAGCAGTGACATCGTGGACGGCGGCACCGACCGGCGTGCGAGTTGAGCCGCGTCGAGGCCGGCGCATTTCATCTCCATCGTCAGCCGGTAGTTGCGCAGGTAGTCAAGCAGCGTCGCCCGCTCGCCCTCCAGTTCCGCGCCCGCCGCGAACCTCGGGTCCTGAGCTGTGTCCATCCACATGTCGGAGCCCGTCCCAGCAGCACTCCACCGTTCCGGCGCAGCCTCGCGGGAATCGTCATCAGTCACGGCCACCACCCTGTCACACCAGCGTTGACCCGGTAGACCCAGCCGCTCCGGGGTTCCCGCTCCCCGCTCCGGCGAAGAAGTCTCGTCTCAGCGGCCAGGACAGGCTGAGCTTCCCGCCCGCTGGCACCGCCATCCAGCGTTGCTCCAGATCGCGGACGCTCCGGATGGCCGCGACGATCGTCTCGTCGTCCACGCGGGCCAGCAGGTCGGTCAGCGCGAGGTTGTCCTGCCCGGCGGCCCGCTCCCGGACTCCGCCGGGGGTATCGGGGCCATCACCCCACCGGTTAGTCACACAGTTCGTGGCGGTCTTGGCCAGCCGGTGCCCGGGCGTGAGCCACTGGTCGGCCGGGACGCCGGCCGCGGCCCCGGAGACGATCCGTCCCTGTTTATGGCGTTTGGGGTCGCGAGCCGCCGCCGCACGCCCGGCCTCCGCGTGCGACCCGGCGGCCAGTTCACCCCACAACCCGTCATCGATGCCGAACAGGGACTCGACGACGAGGTGCGGCAAGTCGTGGACGACGTGCACCGGCCCGCGCCGGGTGACCCCGTCCACCTCCAGGTAGGCGCGGTCCCTATCGCCCGGCCCGGCCGCCTTTACCAAGGTGATCTCCATCACCGGCAGCGTTCCACCATCCTCGAAGCCCTCGCAACCCGGTGAACCCGGACGCCATGCCGGACTCCCGGCTAGAGCTCCTCGACGCCGGTCACATGGCGTTCTGGGAAGCTCCCGAGGCCTGGGGCCATTCACTGCGGTGCTGGCTGCACACCCATCCATGATCACGAAGGCTTTTGTACCGCAGCGAGTACAAAAGCCTTCGCGATCACCGGGCGGTGAGCCCCGGTCCGGGGCGGCCCGCGCTAGGTCCGGGCGAGGCGCTCCTGGAGCACGGCCTGCTCGGCCGGATTGGCCGTCAGTTCCAGGGCCCGCCGGTCCGCGACGCGGGCCTGGTCGGGCTTGCCCAGCTCACGCAGCAGCTCTGCTCGGCTCGCGTGGTACAGGTAGTAGTCGTCGAGGGGCCCGGCGAGGTCGTCCAGCTCAGCCAGCGCGGCCCGCGCCCCCGCGACGTAGCGCACCGCGATGGCCCGGTGCAGGCGGGTGACCGGAGAGGGCGCCAGGTGCAGCAGCATGTCGTACAGCAGCACGATCTGCTCCCAGTCGGTTTCCTGGAAGCGCTCCGCCTCCGCGTGGCAGGCGACGATCGCCGCCTGCAGCTGGTACGGGCCCGGCCGCTGGCGCCGGGCCGTGCGGGTGAGCAGCCGGACCGCGTCCGCGATGGCCTTGTGGTCCCAGGTTGACCTGTCCTGGTCCCGCAGCGGTACGAGCCCGCCGTCGGCGCCGAAGCGGCCCGCCGCGCGAGCGCGGTGCAGCCGGATCAGCGCGAGCAGCCCGGCCGCCTCCGGCTCGGTCGGCATGAGCTGGTGGAGCAGGGCGGCCAGCCATTCCGCGTCCTCGGCGAGATCCCGGGACGCGGGCAGCGGCCCGCTCGTGGCTAGGTAGCCCTCGTTGAACAGCAGGTAGATCACCGCCAGCACCTCGGTCAGCCGGGCCGCCAGCTCGTCGTCGTCAGGCACCCGGTACGGGATTCCCGCCTCGGTGATCTTCCGCTTGGCCCGCGTGATCCGCTGGGCGATGGCCGTCTCGTGCACCAGGAACGCCCGCGCGATCTGGGCGGTAGTCAGCCCGCACACCACCCGCAGGGTAAGCGCGATCTGAGCCTGCCGGGGCAGCGCCGGGTGGCAGCACGTGAAGATCAGCTGCAGCCGTTCGTCCTCGGCAGGCTGGACCGGCCACTGCAGCTGGGCCAGCTTGGCGCGGTAGTTGTCCGCCCGCCGGAACCCGTCCAGGGCCCGGCGCCTAGCCACGGCGAACAGCCACGCATCGGGCCGGTCCGGGATCCCCTCGGCGGGCCAGTGCCGCAGCGCGGCGAGCACCGCGTCCTGGACCAGGTCCTCGGCGGTCGCGAAGTCACCGGTCACGCGCACCAGCGCGGCGGCCAGCTGGCCCGCGTGCTGCCGAACCACGCTGGCCAGCTGGTCGTGCGAGGCCTCGATCACTCACGACTCCAGCGGGCGGATCTCCACGATCGGGCAGCCGGGCCAGGTCCTGACCATGCGCAGCGCCTCGTCCAGGTCGGCGACGTCGATCTCCGTGTACCCGCTCACCACCTCTTTGCCCTCCACGAACGGCCCGTCGGTGATGACCGGATCGCCGCGGTCGAGCCGCACGGTGGTCGCTGTCTCCGGCGCCTGCAGCTTGTTGCCGCCCCGGATCTTGTCGGCGTGGGTTCCCATCCACTCCATGACCCGCTGGTACGCGCGGTCGCGCTCGGCGGGGCCCATAGCCTCCAGGTCGCGGGCGAACTCCTCCGTCTCGACGAAAAGCAGCACGTACTTCACCCGGCGCCTCCGCCGAACAGCTGGGCCATCCGCCGCGCCAACTCGTCCGACGTCACGTCCTCCACGTGCGACGCGATGGTCCAGGTGTGACCGTACGGGTCGATGATGTACCCGTCCCGGTCACCGTAGAACTGGTCCTGCGCCGGGCGCTGCACGGTCGCTCCGCGTTCCGCAGCGCGGGCGATGACCGCATCGACGTCTTCGACGTAGATGAACAGGAACATGGGAGAGCCGGGCAGGCCGCCGGTGGGCGGGGCCTTGGTGCCCTCGTACGGGTTCTCGTCGGCGATGATCACGACGGAGTCCCCGATCTCGATCTCGGCGTGGACGATGGTCCCGCCCGGCCCAGGCGTGCGCATGCGCTCGGTCGCGCCGAACACGGCCGCGTAGAACTCAAGGGCCTTCGCGGCGCCCTGGATGGTTAGGCAGGGTGTGATACGACGATACGAATCAGGGATCGGGTTGGGCTTGCCTGGTGCTGTCATCCGGTCCTCCTCGATGGTGGCGTACGTTGTCCCTCTACCCATCTGACGATCGCCCCGTCGCCGGTTACGACAATTGCCGGGAGCTTCTCGAGAACGCCGCCGAGCGGGAAGTCGCGCCTGGCCGTGAACGACCAGGCGCCGAACCGCGTGGACCACGACCACCGGGCGGCCGGTCGCGTGGTGGTACGTTTCGAGCGATCAACCCCGACTAGCCCTCGTGGAGGCCACCAGATGCCACGCCTGGACGTTCAGATTCCCGCCCCCGATGGCCACAGCCACGGCACGTTGCACCTCCCGGATGGGGATGGCCCGTGGCCGGGCGTGCTGCTCTTCCCCGACGCGGGCGGAACGCGGGAGACGATCCGGCAGATGGGTGACCAGCTAGCCAGCATGGGTTACGTGGCGCTGATCCCGGATATCTACTACCGCGCGGGCGAGTGGGCACCCTTCGACGTGGCCACCTTGTTCACCGACGAGCAGGAACGGGCCCGACTGTTTGGCCTGATGGGCGCGCTCACCAACGAGAATGTCATCGCCGATTCCGGCGCCTACGCGGACTTCCTCCTGACGAGCCCGGAAGTGAGCGGATCGGCGATCGGCACCACCGGTTACTGCCTGGGCGGGCGCATGTCGCTAGTCGCGGCGGGCGGGATCGGCCGCACGATCGCCGCAGCGGCGTCGTTCCACGGCGGCAGGCTGGCCGTCGCCGACGACCCCTCGAGCCCCCACCTGGCCGCGGACCGTATGACTGCCGCGGTCTACGTGGCCGGAGCCACGGACGACAACTCATACACCGCCGAGCATGCCGAACTCCTGGAAAACGCCCTCACCGAGGCCGGCGTCGAGCACGTCCTGGAGATCTACCCCGCCCACCACGGGTTCGCGGTGCCCGACAACCCGACCTATGACCCCGAAGCGAGCACCAGGCACTGGGCTGCCCTGCGCCAGCTTTACCAGACCCATCTCGGGGACGGAGGCTGAAATGGACGTAGGAAAACTCCTGGAGAAGGCGTCAGACCAGGTATCGATCCGTCGCGCGTTCGGATCTGCCTACGAGAAGGACGGCCTGCTCATCATCCCCGTCGCGCTGGTGGCCAGCGGAGGCGGTGGCGGCCTGGCCAGGCCCGGACGCGCGAACGCGGCCGTCCCTGCCGCCAGCCCGCCCGAGGGCGCCAGCCCGCCCGAGGGAGCTAGCCCGCCCGAGGGAGCTAGCCCGCCCGAGGGAGCTAGCCCGCCCGAGGGAGCTAGCCCGCCCGAGGGAGCTAGCCCGCCCCAGGGAGCTAGCCCGCCCCAGGGAGCTAGCCCGCCCCAGGGAGCTAGCCCGCCCCAGGGAACTGGCCCGGCGGATACGGCGTCCATGGACGCCGGCGGAGGCTTCGGCGGGCTGGTCTTGCCGGTCGGCGTCTATGTCGTGAAGGGCGACCAGGTGCGCTGGGTATCTGCCGTGGACGTCACGATCGCCGTGCTGGCTTCGTTTGGCCTCGTGCGGGCACTCGCCCGCTCCTGGACC
>JBOHCK010000100.1:0-19143 GCA_050698755.1 Streptosporangiaceae bacterium
GCTGCCGGCCGTCAGCCAAACAGTGGCTGTCCTGCCTGGCCGGGCGGCTGCGACCCCCGGCCGGCGCAGACCAGGGCCGCCACGGTCAGCTTGCCGCCGACATCCATCGGCTCCGGCCGGGCGGGCCTGGACCTTGCTGCCGCGGTGGAGGACCACCATGTAGCGCGCCCCGGCGTGCCGGCACATCCAGGCAGCCGGATAACTCGCCTGCGCGCGCCGGTCACCGTGCGCCCGCCGGGTTGACGGGCCGGCAGAGCGCGATCATGATGGTGTCGACCTGCGGATGGGAGGCGGCGGTGGCGCATCCAAACGAGGATTTCGTGCGCGCGGGGTTCGAGGCGTTCAGCAGAGGCGACCTCGACTCGCTTCAGAACCAGTTCCTTGCCGACAGCGTCGTGTGGCACGTCCCCGGCAGGAACCTGCTGGGCGGCGAGCACACCGGCATCGCGGGGGTGCGGGACTACCTGAGCCGGGCCTATGAACTCTCCGACGGGACGGTCTCCATCGAGCTAGAGGATGTGGTGGCCAACGACCGGCACGCGGTGGCGCTGTTCCACTCGCGCGCCGAGAGAAAAGGCCGCAAGCTCGACACCTTCGACGCTGTGGTCTTCAGGCTCCAGGACGGCAAAGTCGCCGAAGCCTGGCACCGCTCGGGTGACCAGTACATCGCGGACGTCTTCTGGTCCTGAGCGCCAAGTCGGTAGCTCTGCCGAGGACCCCAAAGGTCGCGAGCGTGTGGACCAGCCATGACCCGCAGGCCGTGATCAGCCGCGGATCATGGGCACCGCCCAAATCGTCTGCCCCAGCGAGACCAGCCGCTCGTCCGGGATGTCCGGCGTCACGGGCAGGACAGTGTGCCCGGTGAACGCGACGATAGCCCACACCCTAATGACGAGGCTCCGCCAGCAGCCGGCCGCCCCGGCGGCCGTGTCAGTCCGTCCGAGGTGGCCGGGCGGGATTATTCGTCTATGACGTTTGCGTCGATGGCGAGGACGGCGTCCACGTCTCCCCGCTCGGACAGTGCCGCCGCCAGTTCGGTGACCGGCTGCCTGCCGTGCACATGCAGCGTGACGCGGACCATGGGATTACCAGAATCCCGGTCGTCCCGACCTGCGGATGACTGCCGGGAGCCGAGCGTCTCGGTGGCCACGTCGTCGATGGCAAATCCTCGCCGGGTCGCCTCAGCGAGTATCTCGCGCAAGATTCCGCGGCCGTCAGGGTAGCGGACCTGGAGAGCCGAGATCGCGGTGGCCGAGCGGGGCAGCCGCCGGACCGCGACCGGGAAGGCAAGCATGACCAGGAAGTAGATGCCGGCGGTCAGCTGGGCCAGGACTGCAAGTCCTGCGCCTGATGCCGCGCCGATGGCGGCCGTGACCCAGATCGAGGCTGCGGTGGTCAGGCCGCGGACGGACTTCCCGGCGGACGAAGATAAGCCTGGCGCACCTACCTCGCCCTGCACGCGACCTTCATGAGCCTCGCCGGCGGCGCGCTGCGCGATCAGGTGCAGGCCGCGCTAGCCCGGTCCGAGCAGGCCCGCAACGCGCGGATCGTCCAGGCCTGGCGCCAGCTCACGGCGCTGTTCGGCTACCGGCTAAGGCCAGGGTCCGGGATCACGTTCGAGGCCATGGCCACGCTGCTCAGCGCCACCCTGCGCGGGCTGGTCGTCATGGCCCTGTCCTGGCCGGACATCGCCGAGCAGCGGATCGAGGCCAGCCCGTCCGGCGCGCAGGCCCCGGGTGAGTGGTCCCTGCCCGCCCTCGGCCTGGCCGGCCTCGCGTCGGCGTTCCTCGAGCCCGACCCCGCGGTGGAATGGGACACCGGGCGGGTCGCCGCCGTCCAGCAGGCCCTGGCCGCGCTGTCCGTTCCGGAGGACACCGAGCAGATATAGCCCACCAGGCGCCCGGTCAAGCTCCTGTCAGAGTCCGCCCGGGTCAGGCGCGGTCGGGGTGAACGGCCATGCTCACCGTCAGCAGGATGGCGGAATCCTCGACGGCATGCAGGGCGTGGCGGGTTCCCGGCACGATGAGAAGGTCACCGGAACGGCCTTCCCAGGTCTCGTCCCCGGCGGTCAGCCGGACCCGGCCGCGCAGCACCTGGACGGTGGCCTCGCCGGGGTTCTCGTGCTCAGTCAGGAAGGTGCCTGCCATCATGGCGAGCACCGTTTGCCGCAGCGTGTGCTCATGGCCGCCGTAGACGGTTTCGGCGCTGCGCCCCGCTGGAGCGGCGGCGGCCCGCCTGGCCTGCTCGCGGACGATGGAATCCAGGGAGAATTTCTCCACGCACGAAGTCTCCCGGCTCCGCCGTCGACACGCAAGCCGGTCCTGCCGACGGGACCGCAGTCAGCCGACCAGAGGCTGCGAAAGCATGGAGCCCGGCGAGCCAGCTGGTATCTGGTGGCCAGTGACACGGCTCACCGGGCCGTTGGTCCCTACGCCCGGGGGGCGTGGCGATGGCCAGGTACGGGACGGTGATCCACAGCAGCACGTCCAGGGCGCTCACCGGCGGCCTCCCATGTACTCCGGCGGGGCGAATGGCTCGAGCCCGACCTCTTCGGCCGGCGGCCCGGTGCGGGCGAGGTCCAGAGCGCGTTGCAGGTTCCGCGGCGCCGGTCCGGGCAGGACGGCGCGGATGGCGTCGATCACCTGCAGCCACGGGGAGGCCGCGTCCGCCAGGGCCGTCCGCAGCAGCTCGAGCCCGGCCCGGTGCTTGCGGAACAGGGCCAGGCCCGGTTCCGGCGCGGTCGCGGTGAACTCGGCGAGGACAGCGAGATGATCGGGCAGTTCCCCGCCGGCCAGCTCGAATCCGGCGGCCCGGTAGCGGGCCGTGAACTGAAGCAGGGCCATGCCGCGCTTGCGCGTGTCTCCGCTGCTGTAATAGGTGAGGTAGGGGCAGCACCGGCGGCGCAAGTCGAAGGTGGCGACATAGGCCTGCTCCAGCTCCCCGGCGCAGTGCCCGGCTATCGCGGCGAGGAAGGACCGCAGGTACGGTCCCGCGGGACCGGTGACCTCGGCTGCGGCCGCGCGGAGCAGCGGCAGGTCCTGACGCCATTCGCGATCGGGGTAGCCGAGGGCCAGGGAACTGGCCCGCATGACGCGGCTGAATTCGGCCTGGTCCGCCCGGGAGGTCATGAGCCGCTGGCCTCCTCATCGGCGCCCCGGGCCCGCTTGCGACCCCGGGGCGGCATCAGCCGGGTGGCGCCGCCCTTGCCGTCCCAGTTCAGCAGGTTGACCCGCTCGGTGCCGTCGGCGGGGTCGGCGAAGGTGTCTGACGTCTGCCGCTGCCGCAGGGCGTGGAAGCTCTCGACGGCGGCCGCCGGATGACTCGCCGAACGGGCCGGATCCGCCCATGCCCGGACCGCCCTCGTAGTCCAGCGAGCAGGCCAGTTCCTCGAGCTGGTGCGCCTGCCCGGCGGCGTCGCCGAGTTCGGCGTGCGCCGGGGGGATCACGTAGCGCTCGTCGTATTTCGCGATGGCCAGCAGCCGGTGCATGTCCTCGACGTCCTCGCCTGACATGCCGACCGCGGCGGGGATCGTGAGGTGCGGCTCGCGTCCGAGGTTGATGTCGCGCATGAACGACCGCATGGCGGCGAGCCGGGTGAGCACGTCCCGGACCCGGTTGGCGTCACCGGCGGTGAACAGCTCGGCCAGGTAGCCGAGCGGGATGCGCAGCGCGTCGATGGCGCCGAATAGGTTCCCGGCGGCCTCGGCGTCGTGTCCGGTCTCCGCAGGACGTCGACCACCGGCGACAGCGGCGGTATGTACCAGACCATGGGCAGGGTGCGGTATTCCGGGTGCAGCGGCAGCGCGACCTCGAACCGGCTGATCAGCGCCCACACCGGGGAGCGCTGCGCGGCCTGGATCCAGTCCCGGGGGATGCCTGCCTGCTCAGCCGCCCGGACGACGGCCGGGTCGGCCGGGTCCAGGAACACCTCCCGCTTGGCGGCGTAGAGGTCCTTCTGGTCCGCTGCTGACGCCGCTGCCAGCACGGCGTCGGCGTCATAGAGGACCAGGCCGATGTAGCGGAGCCGGCCGACGCAGGTCTCCGCGCACACCGTCGGGATGCCGACCTCGACCCGGGGGAAGCAGAAGGTGCACTTCTCTGCCTTGCCGGTGCGGTGGTTGAAGTACACCTTCTTGTACGGGCAGCCGGTTACGCACATCCGCCAGCCGCGGCAGCGGTCCTGGTCCACCAGCACGATGCCGTCTTCGGTGCGCTTGTAGATCGCGCCGGACGGGCATGACGCGGCACACGCGGGGTTCAGGCAGTGCTCGCAGATGCGCGGCAGGTAGAACATGAAGGTCCGCTCGAATTCCATCCGGACGTCGCCGGAGATCCTGGCCAGCACCGGGTCGGCCGCGGCCAGGACGGGCGCGCCGCCCAGGTCGTCGTCCCAGTTCGCCGACCAGGAGATCTTCATGTCCTTACCGCTGATCAGCGACTTGGGCCTCGCTACGGGGCTGTCACGCTGGGCCGGTGCGGCGATCAGGTTCTCGTAGTCGTAGGTCCACGGCTCGTAGTAGTCGGAGATCGATGGCATGAGCGGGTTGGCGAAGATGTTCAGCAGCTTCTTGATCCGCCCGCCCGCGCGGAGCGTCAGCCGCCCGCGCCGGTTCAGCACCCAGCCGCCCTGCCAGCGGTCCTGGTCCTGGTAGGTGCGCGGGTACCCCTGCCCGGGCCGGGTCTCGACGTTGTTGAACCAGGCGTACTCGACTCCGCTGCGGTTCGTCCACGCCTGCTTGCAGGTGACCGAGCAGGTGTGGCAGCCGATGCACTTGTCCAGGTTCATCACCATGGCCATCTGCGCCATGACGCGCATCAGTACCGCACCTCCTGGCTGCGGCGCCGGATCATGGTGACCTCGTCGCGCTGGCTGCCGGTCGGGCCCAGGTAGTTGAACGCGAAGCTGAGCTGGGCGTAGCCGCCGATCAGGTGGCTCGGCTTGATCAGCAGCCGGGTCAGCGAGTTGTGGATGCCGCCGCGCTTGCCGCTAGTCTCCGCGATCGGCACGTCGATGACCCGTTCCTGCGCGTGGTACATGTACACCGTGCCCTCGGGCATCCGGTGCGAGACGATCGCGCGGGCGACCACGACGCCGTTGCGGTTCACCGCCTCGATCCAGTCGTTATCCGCGATCCCGGCCTTGCCCGCGTCCTGCGGCGACATCCAGATCGTGGGCCCGCCCCGGGACAGGGAGAGCATGAACAGGTTGTCCTGGTACTCCGAGTGGATCGACCATTTGGAGTGCGGGGTCAGGTAGCGCACCGTGACCCCGAGCGGGCCGGTCGCGCCGACCGCCGGCTCGCCGAACATCGCCCGCATGTCCAGCGGCGGCCGGAAGACCGGCAGCTGCTCGCCGAGCTCGGTCATCCAGTCGTGGTCCAGGAAGAAGTGCTGACGGCCGGTGAGGGTGTGCCACGGCTTGGACCGCTCGACGTTGATGACGAACGCCGAGTAACGCCGCCCGCCGGTTTCCGAGCCGGACCATTCCGGTGAGGTGATCACGGGCGTCGGCCGGGCCTGGGTGTCCGCGAAGGTGATCTGCCTGCCTTCATGTTCGGCGGCCAGGTCGGCCAGGCGTGTCCCGGTCCGCCGCTCCAGCGCGCGGAAGCCCTGCACGGCCAGCTGGCCGTTCGTGGTGCCCGACAGGGCCAGGATCGCCTCGCACGCGTGCACGTCACGATCCAGCCGCGGCCGGCCGTCCGCGACGCCGCCCCGGACCGTCCCGTTCTTGCCCTTCAGGAACTCCACCGCGCGGCCCGGCTCGAACGTGACGCCCTTGGTGGTCAGGCCGAGCTGCTCGGCCAGCGGCCCGAGCGCCGCCATCTTCGCCGCGACGTCCGGGTAGTCGCGTTCAACGATCACGAGCTTCGGGAAGTCCCGGCCCGGTACCGGTGCCCGTCCGTCGGCCCGCCAGTCGCGGACGATCCCGTGCGGGACGGCCAGCTCGTCCGGTGTGTCGTGGAGCAGCGGGACGGCCACCAGGTCACGCCGCCGGCCCAGGTGCGTCGCCGCCAGCCCGGAGAACGCACGGGCCAGCGCGTGGAAGGCGTCGAAGTCGCTGCGGGTCTGCCACGGCGGGCTGATCGCCGGGTTGAACGCGTGCACGAACGGGTGCATGTCGGTGCTGGACAGGTCGTGCTTCTCGTACCAGGTGGCGGCCGGCAGGACGACATCGGCGAACAGCGTGGTCGAGGTCATGCGGAAGTCCAGGGCCAGCAGCAGGTCCAGCTTGCCTTCGGGTGCTTCCTCGCGCCAGGTGACATCCCGCGGCCGCTGATCCTCGGGCGCCTCCCGGGCGCGGACGGAACTGGACGCCCCAAGCAGGTGCTTGAGGAAGTACTCGTTGCCCTTGCCCGAGGAGCCGAGCAGGTTCGCCCGCCACACGGTCAGTACCCGCGGGTAGTTCTCCGGCGCGTCCGGATCCTCGGCGGCGAACCGCAGCCGCCTGGCGGCCAGCTCGCCGGCCACGAAGGCACCCGGTTCCTGGCCAGACCTGTCCAGCGTGTCGGCGAGGTCCAGGGGATTCCAGTTGAAGGTCGGATACGACGGCATCCAGCCCAGCCGGGCCGATTGCGCGAGCAGGTCCGCCGTGGTCAGCCCGGCGAACCGGCCCTGGCCGGCGGGCGAGGTGAACGCGCCGGCGCCGAACGTGTCGTACCGCCACTGGTCTGTGGCCAGGTACCAGTAGGCGGTCCCGATCATCTGCCGGGGCGGCCGCTGCCAGTCGGTGGCCATGGCGAGCGTCGCGTGGCCGGTCACCGGGCGCACCTTCTCCTGGCCGACGTAGTGCGCCCACCCGCCGCCGTTGCGGCCCTGGCACCCGGTCATGGCCAGCAGGGCCAGGAACGCCCGGTAGATGGTGTCGGAGTGGAAGTAATGGTTGGTCCCGGCCCCCATGATGATCATGGACCGGCCGCCGGAATCTTCGGCGTTCTGCGCGAACTCCCGGCCGATCCGCTCCGCGGCCGCGGCCGGCACGCCGGTGATGGCCTCCTGCCAGGCCGGAGTGCACGGCTGGCCCGCGTCGGCATACGAGGACGGCCACTCTCCCGGCAGCCCGGCCCGGCCCACTCCGTACTGGGCCAGCAGCAGGTCGAAAACGGTGGTGACCAGCCCTCCCGCGATCGGCCGGGCCGGGACGCCCCGGCGGATCAGCCCTGCGGTCCCGTCGGCCGCGTCGAACCGCGGCAGCTCCACCGTGACCGGTTCGCTGCCGGCCCCGTACACCGTCAGCGCCGGCTGGATGGCACCGAGGTCCAGGTTCCACCGCCCCATGCCCTCCTCGCCGAACCGGAACCCCGCCGAGCCTCCGGGGACCGCTGGCTGCTGGGTCCGGCCGTCCAGCACAACAGGCTTGAAATCGGCGTGCTCGCCGCCGTCGCCCAGCGCGTCGGCGGTCAGGAACTTGCCCGGCCGGAATGGGTCTCCCGCCGGCTCGAGCGTCACCAGGAACGGCGCGTCGGTGACCGCGTCAGGTAGTCGGCGAAGTACGGCACCTGCCGGTCGACCAGGAACTCCCGCAAGATCACGTGCCCCATGGCCATGGCCAGCGCGCCGTCCGTGCCGGGCGCGGGGGACAGCCATTCATCGGCGAACTTGGCCGCGTCGGAGTAGTCCGGCGAGCAGATCACGACCTTCTGGCCGCGGTACCGGGCCTCGGTCATCCAGTGCGCATCCGGTGTCCGCGTCACCGGCACGTTCGAACCCCAGAGCACCAGATAGGAAGCGTCCCACCAGTCCCCGGACTCGGGCACGTCGGTCTGGTCCCCGAAGACCTGCGGCGAGGCCACCGGCAGGTCGGCGTACCAGTCGTAAAACGACAGCAGCGGCGCCCCGATCAGGGCGTGGAACCGGGCGCCGGCGGCGTGGCTGACCATGCTCATGGCCGGGATCGGGCTGAAGCCTGCGATCCGGTCCGGTCCCCAGGTGCGGATCGTGTGCACGTACGCGGCGGCCGCGAGCTCGGTCGCCTCGTCCCAGGTTGCCCGGACGAACCCGCCGGTCCCGCGGGCCGACTTGTACCGCTGCGCGAGGCCGGGATTCCCGGTGATCTCGGCCCACGCCGCCACCGGATCACCGCCGTGGCGGGCCTTGGCCGCCCGGAACAACTCGAGCAGGACCCCCCGGACGTACGGGTACCTGACCCGGGTCGGCGAGTAGGTATACCAGGAGAACGCCGCCCCTCGCGGGCAGCCGCGCGGCTCATAGTCCGGCCGGTCCGGGCCCGCCGACGGGTAATCCGTCTGCTGCGACTCCCAGGTGATGATCCCGTCCTTGACGTACACCTTCCACGAGCACGAGCCCGTGCAGTTCACCCCGTGAGTGGACCGGACCACCTTGTCGTAACTCCAGCGGTCCCGGTAGAACCGGTCGGCCTCGCGGCCGCCTGTCTTCTCCAGCGTCCGCATGTCGGCCGAGACCACACCCCGGCGCAGGTACCGGCCAGCCCGCACGAGGGCCTCGTCGACATCGCTCCCGATACCAGCAGGCTCCGCCGTCATGCAGGAATCCTCGTCCGCCAGCTAGGGCGCGCACTACGGCCCGACGCAACCAAGAGCGGGACCTTTGGCCCTACTGCCCAGGCCGTTGTGGTGGTGCCCCGGTCAGCGCGCTGCGTATGGACTCGGCTCAGACAGTCATAAGGAGACCCGCTATGTACCCGAACTCGGCGCCTTTCCGCCCGGCCAGCTAGCCTCACCCGGTTCAATAGCCTCATCCCGTCAAATTCCTGAAAGGGTGACTGGATGCTCCCGGTCAGCTGGGACACCGTCCGGCTATTCCTGCACATCCTGGCCGCGACAATCTGGGTCGGCGGCCAGCTCATCCTGGCCGTGCTCGTCCCTGTGCTGCGCCGCTTCGGCGCCGACGTGCTCAGCGCCGCGGCCCGCCGCTTCAACCAGGTCGCCTGGACCGCTTTCGGCGTCCTGATCGTCACCGGCATCTGGAACATCGTCGCGGTCAGATCGCAGATCAGCCACAGCGCCAGCTACCGGACCACGCTCACCGTGAAGCTAGCGGTCGTGGTGGTCTCCGGGGTCACCGCCGCCGTGCACGTACGGTCCCGGACCCCCCGGGGCCGCGCCGTCTTCGGCGCGCTCACCGGCCTCAGCGCGCTAGCCGCGCTGTTCCTAGGCGTCCTGCTGGCCGGCTGACCACGCACCTGGCGACCGGGGGACCTTGGTCACCCTATCGTCCTGCCCAAAGGCCCTGGGATTTCGCGCTTGGCCAGGCAGATCCTGATCACTCACGTAGGGCAGGTGACCAGCATGACCGAGGAGACCATCCAGGAGGCGGCGCCGATCCTGGCTGATCACGCCGGCTATCTGATCGCGACCGCGGCTCGTGCACCGTCCGTGCACAACACCCAGCCGTGGCGGTTCCGGGTCGGCCGTACCGCGATCGGGCTGTATTGCGACCAGCGCCGCAAGCTGCAGATAGATCCGATCGGCCGGGAGATGCTCATAAGCTGCGGCGCCGCCCTGTTCGGGCTGCGGCTCGCGGTGCGCTCGCTCGGATACCTGCCCGTCGTCGAGCTGCTCCCCGACCCGGCCCGGCTGCGGTTGCTGGCCCGGGTGAGGCTGGGTGCGGCCGAGCCGATGACCGTCATGGAACGCGAAATGCTCAAGGCGATGCCGCACCGGCACACCCACCGCGGCGCCTTCAGCCATTCTGGCGCCAAGCCATCCAGCCAGAGGGGAATTTGACTAGCCTGCGGGACCAACGGTTACTCAAGGTTGAGCCGACGGTCTTAGAGACCGCTGCCATACGCACGGCCCTGGCGTCTTTGTGTTATGTGACTGGATGTTCTTGATGTCGGTTTACTGGGCCTGCCGTTCCTCGGCTTCAGAAACCAGACCAGCGCGGGTTCGCCGGGCAGGTGGCGGCACCGGTGGTGGCCGTCTTGCCCGGCTGCAGTCTGCGGGGGTACCGATTGCCCCGCCGGACTTGCCGATGAGCCGCTCAGCCGGTGCGCCGCATCAGGAACGCGTCGCCTGCGATAGTGACGTCAATGGCCGCAACTGCGAGCGTGGGCGGCCTGGACGTGCCGCTGGCCTTGATGACGGCACGGTGGGTCACCCGCCGGCCGTGCGAATCGTCACCGGTCCACGGCAGGATAGCGCGTATGCCGGCAGCCCTGAAGTCGATGATCACCGGCCTTGTGGCCGGCATCGGGCCCACGGATGACCTCGGACGGGAACACCGCCAGAACGCGTTGTCATGGCTGGCCGGGACCGATGACATCTTCCGGCGGGTCAAGCCGCTCATCCCGTCGCCGCATCTGGTGTCGTATTTCCTGCTGGTCGACCGGCCGGCCGGGAGCGTGCTGTTGTGCGATCACCGGCTGTCCGGCCTGTGGCTGCCGGCCGGAGGGCATGTCGAGCCGGGCGAGCATCCGCTCGGCACCGTCCGGCGCGAGGCCGCCGAAGAACTCGGCGTTACCGCGCAGCTTGACGCAGCGTCCGGGGACAAGCCGTTCTTCCTCACGATGACGAAGACGGTGGGGCCGCCCGCGATGCGGCATGTGGACGTCAGCCTCTGGTTCGCCCTGACCGGTCGCGTCGGGTAGCCCCTGCGTCCGGACCAGCGCGAATTCGTCCGGGTCCGATGGTGGACGGTCGCGGAACTGCGCCGCGCCGGCCTTGATCGGCTCGAACCCCACCTGCTGCGCGCTCTGGATGCGCTCGGGCTCGAGCCGGAGCCCGGTCCGGCCGGGGAATCCAGTGCGTTAGGTATATCCGTAGAGGGCGAGGATGCGCTGGTCGTCGCGTGCGTAATAGCGGCGCGCGCAGGCGATGTTGGCGAATCCCGCCTTGCGGGCGGCTCCCATGACGAGGTTGCGCACAGCAGCGCAGGCAGCGGGCTGGTTCCTGGTCCTGGCGATGCCATAGGCGACCTCCTTGCTGGCCCAGGGCCCCGTGGTGGGACCGGTGTCGCGGCGGATGCGCAGGACCTGGGCGGCGCCCGGCCCAGTCGATGCCGTCGGCGAGGGCGGTGCGGATGGACCGCCTCTCGCGCCGGCCGTGGCCTGTGCCTTCCTCGGTCCAGCAGGTTCCCGCGAAATCAGCGTCGGGTCCCTTGAGCGCGTCAGTGACCTGCTCCAGCAGGGTGGGCTGGTTCGCCTTGACAATCATCAGGTAGTGAGCGCCTTTGTCCTCACGCGGCAGACGGGCGGTTTCCCGCTGGGTGTGCAGGGCGTCCAGGGTGACGACCATGCCGGCCAGATCCAGGCCCTCGAGGCACGAAGCCAGCTCAGGAATCTCATTGGTTTTCGCGGCCACCTCCCGCTGGGCCAGCGTGCAGCCCTCGCCCCGTGGAAGGCCGACAGCAGGTGCACCTGGCTGCCATCGCCGCGGACAGCTCCGCGGGCCGTCTTGCCATCCGCGGCTACCTGCGGCAGCAGGCCGGCCACCGCAGGCTTGCGGGCGGGTGCGGCGGCGCGGCGCTGCTCCCGCTCGTGCCGGGTCGCCTGCGGCAGCGCATCCGGCTTGGCCTGCGGCAGAGCCGCCAGGTACCCGTGCACCGCATCGTTGAAGGCTGACGTGTCCGCCGTGGTGAAGACGCGGCGGAATGTACGCTCGCAGGGCGGCCGTACCTGCCTGGTCCACGGGTCGTGGCGCCCCTGGTCCACGGGTCGTGGCGCCCGGGACGGCCAGGACCTGCTGGGAGCAGCCGCACGCCCAGTCCGCGATCGCGGAAGGCGAATCGTGTCCGGCCGCGGTGAACGCGCACACCGCCAGCGCGAGCACGAACTCCAGCGGATGCCAGCGGCCCAGCGGCGAGCGCGGGTCAGGAACCCGGGCGAGCCAGCCGCGCAGGCACGGGCGGGGCGCCCCGTCCGCAGCCAGAACAGCGGACAGCTCCGCACGAGGGACGGTGATCAGGGAAGATAGCAGCGCGGGCACGGTACCTTCCGGAGGCTTGGAAGAGTGGTACCTCCGATCTTCCGGAGCCGTGCCCGCACGTCAAAATAGGCACCTTACCTCACAAGCCGCACCCGCCCCACCCGGCACTCCAAGCCACCACACAGGCACGAATGTCAACCTCGCCGGGGCCGTGCTGCCATGCGTATTCTGAGCTGCGGATATGCGGCTGCCGACTGAGCTTCGACCCGTATTCGTCTGGCTAGCCGAGGTATCGGCGAAGGCCGCGCGGCCAGGTCACTTCTTGCCCGAGAGTAGCCACCTGTCCCGTGTTGTGGATCCGGGCGGTCTATCGTGCGTGCTACCTGACCCTGGCGGATCAGGTAGTCGCCGGGTGCCACGTCGATGATGTGGCTGTGGGCCAGGACTTCGGCGAGCTGGGAGGGGTCAAGGCCCTGGAATACCCGCAGCGCCTGTCCGGTCACTGCGGTTTCGATCTCCGCGGACCAGTCGTAATTCAGGACGTGCTCAAGCGAGCGTACCGGCGGCCGGGACGGCAGCATGCCCGCGACCTGGCGCGCGAGTTCTGAGGTGGGCGCGGCGGGATCGATGACCGTGCCGAGCAGCGGCGAGCCCGCCTGCCGCAGGTAGTCGCCATCCCTGGAGATGACAGGAACATCTACGATCCCAGCCCCACCACAAGAAGAACATCCCGGCTCTACGTGCCACGGCCGTCACCCCGGGACACGACTCGCTCCGTCAGCTCGTCCCCGGCCAGAAGCGCCCGGCGATCGCGGCCCGCACCCATCCCGGCAGCCAGCCTGGCCCGGTTCGCCGCGACCAACCCAGCGGCAGGTGAATATCGTGACGCAAGGTAATCGCGAACAAGACGCCGCACCGGCGAAAATACTCACAGATCGAGTGATATATGGGTGATCATCTCCGCATATCGGACCGAAAATATGAGCGAGGATCACCCGTATATCTAGCGTTATACGGCCCGAAGGGCTCGGTGATCTTCGATCACCCATATGCCGATTCCGTATCGATGCGGCGACTTGCAGTTTCGGTCTTGGCCGTCCTCAGTCTGCGCCCCGGCGATTGGCGTTATGGCAGGGTCATCTGGACAGCCCGCCAGGCGGGATCGCTGAGGAGCTTCCTCCATGAGGTGAGCAGGCGGAGGAGTCCTGGCCCGTACTGGGCGCGAAGGCCGGAGTTGACCTGCATGATGTCCAGCTCATTGGCCGCGGTCAGTTCGGCGAAGTCCCGCCGTAGCGGCAGCGGCGGAACGGTCACGGTGCCGGTGAACCGGTCCTTGAACGGTCCTTCTGGCTCGCCGAGATGGGGATAGGAGAAGCGGCGGTCACAGCTGGCATAGAAGTAGACGAGCCGTTCGGCCTCCTCGCCGATGATCGCGGCCAGTTCCTCCCGCTGGGCTACGTCGCCTAGCGTGGTGGGGAAGCCATCGGTGCCGTAGTAGGCATGGCACAGCCCGGCGAGCTGGACCACCGGGGTCGTGCCCCACTGTGTGAGCAGCGCGTGGACACGCTTCAGGTGGGCCAGCAAGGTGCCGCCCCGATGCGGCATCTCGTTCGCGCCGCGGGAAGCCAGTGACTCGATCAAGGTCGCGATCGCAGGCTCTTCGCCGGCCACGGCCCGTTCGGGGGCGTGGGCCGGTTGTCCGGGGCGATCGCGCAGCGTCGAGGTGACCCGAGCCGTGCATACCTGGCGATCCTGGTCGTCGGTGATGACGACGTCGCTGGTGACCAGCGTCCGGTCCTCTAGTGCGCTGCGCGCGCCGCCCAGTTCATGGCTCAGCCTGTCCAGTTCGTGAAGATCCTTGGTCATATGGCGCCTCCTCGCCCCCGCCTGGGGTCGGCACCCGTCCGCGATGCTCCGCCGGCGCCGGCGCCGTACGACCCGGGTCGTCGGATGGCTCCGGTCCAGCACCGCGAACGGGTTGCCGCCAGCGGCCAGGAACCGCGTCCTAGCCGCTGACGCCATCCTCAGAGCTGAACCAGCCCAAGTCAATTCTTTGTTTTTCTAAGGCTGACCCAAGAGATAACTTGGGTAAATGACCCTCGACGACCTACGGGTGTTCATCGCCGTGTACGAGACCGGAAACCTCACCGCTGTCGCCCGCACCCTGTCGCGCACCCAGCCGGCGATCAGCCAGCACATCAAGCGCCTGGAGCGGGAAACCGGCCTGACGTTGATCGAGCGGCAACCCCGCGGCGTCGCACCCACACCGGCAGGACGGGTCCTGTACCAAGCCGCAGTCGGTGGCATCGGCTCCATGGACGCCGCGCTCCGCCAGCTCAGCGAGCTCCGCGATGGCCACGGCGGCACAGTCAGCGTTACCACCGGCGGCGTAACGGTACGGCACTTCATGGCCGACGCGATCCTCAGCTTCCGCCATCGGCACCCGGACGTCACCCTGGAATTCCGCTCGGCCTACTCGACCCGGAGATGCATCGAGCTCCTGCACAGCGGCCGGGTGGACCTCGCCTGGATCACCCTCGGTCAGCCGCTGCCGGGCGTTCAGCAGCGGCCTGTCACCGACCTGCCATGGATCCTGGCCGTCCATCGTGACGACCCGCTGGCCGCCCGGCAGCCGCTCGACCCCAGCGACCTGGCCACGATCCGCTACATCGCGCACCCGGAAAACTCTGCCTCCCGGCAGCGCCTGGAGGAAAACTTCACCCGCCTGGGGATCAGCCCTCCGCCACCCATCGGCGTAGCTGACTGGGACACCGCACTGCTCCTCGTCGAGCTCGGCATCGGCCATGCCATCCTGCCCGCCCTGCCCCGGCTTGCTGCTCCGCCCGGCAGCCCCATCCGCACCGTCCCTATCCCCGCCCTGAACCCGCTCACCGTCGGCTGGGCCGCCCGCCAATGGAACGTCCTCAGCCCTCTCGCCACCGAGTTCGCCGAACTTGTCACCACCAGCCACCACACACCTCAATCTTCCATGGCGGTGACGAACGCCATCTCGCCGGTATGAGCCGACGTTCGCATGTGACCCCTGCCGTACCCGAGGGCGGGTCTATGGGAAGTAAATGGAAGGTTCATCAGGGGTCGGCGGCGGGAGGATCGGGTGTGCTATGCCGGTCGCGTGCTTGAGCATCCAAGAATGCGCGGGAGGATCTGGCTGGGTGGTCCCCGCGTCGTTGTTCCCGGTACCGGTGAATCCGGCGGCCGAGGTGCTTCTGCCTGCGGCTTCGGGGAGCTGTACGTGGGTGTCCGTGGATTTGGCGGCGCGGGAGCCCTGGCGCACGTACATATAGCGGACAGCGCGCCCGCAGCAAACGCCATGGAACATCATTTCCGCAGGTCAGAGTCCATGCGGAGGTGCAGGCAGTTGTGGTATGTAAAACCGTCGGCTAAGCCTTCGTTGGTTCGAACCCAACACCTGCCACCACCAAGAACACACCAGCTCAGGGACGCAGTGGCGTCCCTGACTCGTGTCAGCGGCGAGGGTAATGACATAGGCCCATGCTCATGGCTACCGGTCTAATGCGATGAGGCTCGCGGATCACGAGGCGCGGGCCAGGCTCGAGTCGCATGACCACGGGATTCTGTGCACCGTGCACGCCGAGCGGGGCGTAGACGCCGTGCCCGTCGTTTACGCGGTGGACGAGGATGGCTATGTGGGCGTGCCGATCGACCGGGTGAAGCCGAAGGCGTCGCTACGACTCCAGCGGGAGCGGAACCTGGAGGCGGATCCGCGGGCCACGCTGCTCGTCGAGCACTGGGACCGCAGTGACTGGTCACGGCTGTGGTGGGTGCGAGCCGAGCTGCGCTGGCCGGGCGACACCGCCGCCACCCGGGCGGCGGCCCTGGCCGCCCGGCTGGCCCGGCGGTTCCCGCAGTACCACGACCAGCCCTTCGCCCGGATCCTGGTGCTGCACCTGGTCGGCATCGCAGGCTGGGCCGCCGACGATCGTCCGGACCTGGGCTGATGCGTATTCGCAGCGGCCAGCTGGCGGGCCACGCCGCCGCCGCCCGTAACCTTGAGCAGAACGTGCAGCAGGTCCTGGACTCACTGATCGTCCGCAGCTGACCTCCAGGCTCCCGGCCGGGCCGACGATCAAACAAAAAGGAGGGGGGGCACGCCCTCCCTCAGTTTCAACATATAACGCACAGGGGGGCTTGCGGCAAGACCCGGGTCGTGCCGCATAATCGCTGGCCGAGGGCAGAACCTGCGGGAAATGGGGGTCACGGAATGCTGTCGGCATACGGATCGTGCGGGGGCGCCGGGACGTGAACCACCTGACGGCCAGCGCGTTTGACCTTCCGGACCACCTCAGCGCCAAGGCCGACCCGGCGCTGATCGCCGACGACGACCGGCACTTCACGGCCATCGCGGAGAGCCTCCAGCAGACGATCGCCGATCTGTCCGACCGCCTGGACGCCGAACTCCAGGCGGATGGCGGGCTTGGTCAGCAGGCGATGGACCGCGACCTGGAGATCCACCGGCTGAGCGCTCGCCTGCGCGCCCTGCGCCGCTTCGGCCTGGACCTTTGCCTCGGGCACATCGTCGGCGCGGACCACGCCGAGCCTGTATACATCGGGCGGCTCGGCCTCACGGACCGCGCCGGCCGCCGGCTGCTGCTCGACTGGCGCTCCCCCGCGGCCGAGCCGTTCTTCGGGGCGACCCACGCCAACCCGATGGGCCTGGAGAGCCGCCGCAGGTACCGCTGGACCCGCGGCCGGATCACGGACTACTGGGACGAGGTGTTCACCCCCGAGGGGCTGGACGGGCACGCCGCCTCGCTCGACGACCAGTCCGCCTTCATCGCCAGCCTGGGCGGCAGCCGGTCGGACCGGATGCGGGACGTGCTCGGCACCATCGCGGCCGACCAGGACGCCATCATCCGCGCGGGATCCCGCGGCGCGCTCGTCGTCGACGGCGGCCCGGGTACGGGCAAGACCGTCGTCGCCCTGCACCGCTCCGCCTACCTCCTGTACTCCGATCCCCGGCTCGGTCACCACCGGGGCGGCGTGCTGTTCATCGGCCCGCACCAGCCCTACCTGGCCTACGTCGCCGACGTGCTGCCCAGTCTCGGGGAAGAGGGCGTGCGGACCTGCACCCTGCGGGACCTCGTCCCCGAGGGAACCGCGGCCACGACCGAGACCGACCGGGACGTGGCGCGCCTGAAGTCGTCCGCGGCCATGGTCACGGCGATTGAGGCGGCCGTCAGGTTCTACGAGAGGCCGCCCGGCCAGGGGATGACGGTGGAGACTCCCTGGTCAGACATCTGGCTGGACGCTGGCGACTGGGCCGAAGCGTTCGGGGTCGCCGAACCCGGTATCCCGCACAACGAGGCGCACGGCCGGATCTGGGAGGAATTGCTCACGATCCTGGTGGACAAGCGCGACGACGACGTACCGGCCGACCTGCTCCGCAGATCGCTGCGGGAGAACAGGGAGCTGCGCCTGGTCCTCCACCGGGCCTGGCCGCTGATCACGGCGCCCGACCTCGTCGGTGACCTGTGGTCGGTGCCGGCCTACCTGCGCCTGTGCGCTCCGTGGCTCAGCCCCGATGAGGTAGCGCTGCTGCAGCGCCGGGACGCCCAGGCCTGGACGGTGTCCGACCTGCCCCTCCTGGACGCCGCACGGCACCGGCTCGGCGATCCGCAGGCAGCGCAACGCAAGCGCCGGTACGACGCGGCCGTCGCCTCCGAACGCGAGCACATGGCCCGGGTCGTCGACAACCTGATCGAGGTCGCCGACGACGAATACGGCGTCGGCCTGGTGACGATGCTGCGTGGTGAGGACTTCCGGGACGCCCTGGTCAACGAGGCCGCGCTGCCCGGCACCGACCGGGACCTGCTCGCAGGCCCGTTCGCGCACATCGTCGTGGACGAGGCCCAGGAACTGACCGACGCGGAGTGGCAGATGCTCCTGCTGCGCTGCCCGTCCCGTAGCTTCACCATCGTCGGGGACCGAGCCCAGGCCAGGCGCGGGTTCACGGAGACATGGCAGGAACGGCTCGAGCGGATCGGCCTCGACCAGATCCAGCTGGCGCGTCTGAGCATCAACTACCGGACGCCGGAAGAGGTCATGGCCGAAGCCGAACCGGTCATCCGGGCCGTGCTCCCGGACGCCAACGTGCCGGTCTCCATCCGCAGCAGCGGTGTCCCTGTCGGACACGGGCCTGCTGGCCAGCTGGGCTTGACCCTCGATTCCTGGCTCGCCGCGCACGCCGAAGGGGTCGCCTGCGTCATCGGCGATCCCACGTTCCCGGCCACGTCACGCGTCCGGTCGCTGACGCCGGAACTGGCGAAGGGACTTGAGTTCGACCTGGTTGTCCTCATCGACCCAGAGACGTTCGGTACGGGGATCGAGGGAGCGGTAGACCGCTACGTCGCGATGACCCGGGCGACCCAGCAACTGGTCATCCTCACGAGCTCCTGACCCCGGTCAGGACAACCATCATCGGAGGCATCAATGAGCACGTCCACCGGGCATGCGGTGGTGATCGCCGGAGGAGGGCCGACCGGGCTGATGCTGGCGGGCGAGCTCGCGCTGGCGGGGGTCGACGTCGCGATTGTGGAGCGGCGCGCCACTCAGGAGCTCGACGGCTCACGCTCCAGGGGCCTGTACGCACGCACCATCGAGGTTCTCGATCAGCGCGGAATCGCTGACCGGTTTCTTTCGCAGGGGCCGGTGGTACAGCGTGCGGGCTTCTCCGGGACCTTCCTGGACATCAGCGACCTTCCCACCCGGCACAACTACGTGCTCGCGCTGCCGCAGGAACGCCGGCCTGGACATCCACTACGACCTGGGCGAGGGGCACCCGCTGCTCGGGCGCCGCATGCCCGACCTGGACGTGCTCACCGCCGCCGGGCCGCTGCGCGTATTCTCCCTGCTGCACCAAGCTCGGCCGGTGCTGCTCAACCTCGGTGAGCCGGGGGCTATCGACATCACCCCGTGGGCAGACCGGATTCGGCTGATCGACGCTGAGGCCGTCGGCCGGTGGGAGCTTCCGGTACTCGGTGCGGTCACCGCTCCCGCAGCCGTGCTGATCCGGCCCGACGGGTACGTCGCCTGGGCCGCGGACCCGGCTCAGCCGGATCTTGATGAGGCGCTCACCAACTGGTTCGGACCGCCTACTCCGGCGTAGCGCCGACTACGAGAGGTGGTGTCCGATGCCCTCGGTGCCGGCGCCCTCGACGACGCCCTGACCGTCCACCCAAACGCCCCAGTCAGCGATTTGCCTGGTCTCGATGGTCACCGGAGGACCTGGTCGCACTCCCGGTGTAAGTTCTCGGCCGGT
>JBOHCK010000101.1:0-19053 GCA_050698755.1 Streptosporangiaceae bacterium
ATCAAGATCCCGCCAGATGCGTTCGTCGCGGGTGGGCCTGTCCGGCCATGGTTGGGCCCACTGGTGGGTGTTCTTGCCCAGCAGCCACTCCGCTGCCTCGTCGACGAGCTGAAGAACCACCTCGAAGTCAGAGGGCGACGCACGATAGAGCAAGTACTGCGGCCTTCCCACTGGTACATATTCGTCTCGGTTCGGCGCGTCCGATACCAAAGGACGACAAGATTATTTCCCGACCTGCCCGACGTCTCCGACGGCCGGGCGCGTCACTGCATTGGCTACCAGTCCACGGCGCGCGCCGGAAACCGTTGGCGCTGCACGCCCGTGCACAGAGCCCACGGTCAAACACGATAAACCCAGCCCCAGCAGGCTGCGACTAATCTCGCCACAGGGCGTGTAGGCCGGTCACTGCCCGGCGTACAACGCCGCTGGCGCTGCCCATACAGGCGGGCAACGCCAGCGATTCGGTGAAAACGGCGATCATGCCCCGCGGGGCCGTCATCCGCCGTTTCGCGCTTTACCGAGTGGGATCGTAGTGCTCGTACCGGTATTGCGCGGAAGGGCGGCAGTGACGCTTGGCCATAACACCTCCTTGCTAGGCCCCATCTGGCTTCGTTCACCTCAGCCTGTGGCTCGGCCACTCCGCCAGCCACGGATGCAGGTCCCAGGGCCCAGCCGCAGTGAAGTTCGCCATACGCTCCAATGTCGAGTATGTGGCACAACGGCCCTGTCGTCACGTTTGAATCTGTTGGCCCGGAAACGCGAGCTAGCGGCAGCAGCGCCAGGCGGCGGCCCACTGATCAGGTCAGCTGTGCCGACCGCTCGGGAACGGGCTGACTCCCGAGGTAACGAAACCCTATCCTCCGGGTCACGGATCAAGGTTGCTCAGCGTCGGGTAGGCGGACCAACGAGCTCGAGAGGGCGTTCGGTTCCGGGCAATCCATCATGGGACTGCGCGAACTGAGGGACGCTGGGCCTAATGATCGCCGATACCGGTTTCTGAAACAGCGCGCCCGACGGGTAGGAAGGGTCGGAGCAGAAACCGCAGGCCTCGAATCCTCTCTTCAGGTAGTAGTCGTGCAGGCCCTCGTTAGCGCTCCACACGTCGATCCTGATCCACTTCGCGCCATAGAGCCGCTGGCCGCGAAGCCCAGCCCAGTCGATTAGCTCCGCCCCCAGTCCCGAGCCGCTGTACTTCCTCGCCGTAATCAGCCGATGTACGAAGACAGCCCGTTCGGCTAGGTTGCACGTGCATGCCGGTGCCGACCAAACGGCAGCGTTTTTCCGGGGTGTGATCGTGACCGTGGCCGCCGGGATATCTCCATCCCAGACAATCCATGTCTTCTCGCCTTCCAGTCCCCTGAGGACCCTGGCGTCACGTGCACTCGTGTCCGGCCAAGGCTTCTGCCATTGGTCGGTGTCCTTCCACTCAAGCCAGCCCCTGGCCTCTTCGATAAGGCCCAAGATGGTACCTAGATGCTCGGGTCCCGCCTGGACGATTCGCATCCGGGCTGGCTGAGCTCCGGCTTTGGCGGACCATTCATCACGTTCTAGCTGAGCCTCAACACGCGAGAGCACGGCATATGGTCTTATCGGCTCCAATGTATGTTCCTAGGTCTGCTGAAGAGTCGTTGTCATCAATGACGCATAAGCGACTCAATGACTCACCTGTGATTGCCTTGCCAAGCCTTTGCCCCGTCGGTCGGCGAGTTCTGAAACCCTGCATTCTCCCACGTCCGGGATGATCTGATTCGGATCCGCGCTATGTCTTGTCAGCAGGAGAGTGAGGCTCCGGTACGTCTCCGACGTTGACGATGAACTGATTCCGGTCCGTGGGAAATACCGTCACGGTGAGCCGCATGGGAGTACCGGTCTGGTCGAAGGCGGTCCTGAGTATCTCGAAGACTCCGACTCGGCCATCTTGCGGCAAGCCAAAGAACAGCGCTTCTGTCAGGTCCGGCGCTCGCACCGAGATCCAGTCACGATATGCGACCTGCCTCAGGCCGAGAGCGTCCGCGAGGTATTTGACCGTTCCGATCTCGATGTCACTGGCGTCGATGAGCCGGTCGGCTCCTTTGAGGACGAAACCCATCGGGTAGAAGGATGTCTGCAGTGACCAGGGTGTGTCGTCGATAAGCCGTTTTTGATGTCGGCTGACCACCTGAGAACCCTCAGCAACCTGCAGCTGTTTGGCGAGACTGGAGCTAGCCCTCTGAATCTCCACCTGGGGGTCCGAAATAGAGAAGGCTCTCTTCCGTTCTGTGGAAGACTCCTCGGAGACCTCGCCGTACGCCGGAGACGGGTTGATGTCGCCGCCAGGTCCTCTTGTCGGATCGCGGGTCAAGGTGGTCACGTACGGGTTGATCTTCTTCACAACGAATGTGCCCTGGCCCGGCCGGGTTTCGACTAGTCCCAGGGTGGTGAGCCACTTGATGGCGTCGCGGACGGTGTTCCGGGAAGCTCCGTAGTGCTCCCGGAGCTCCAACTCGGTCCGTAGTTGCTGACCGGACTTAAGTCCACCGGACTCGATCTGCTGGCGAAGATCTTCGGCGATCTGCCGATACAGGGGGTTCGACATGGGCCCTCCTCACAACCCGAGCAGCCGATGATCGGACCCATCCCACCCGTTCAGATCATCCTTGTCACCTGACTGAGCGGAATATTTGGCCTCAGCTGGTTTATACCCACCTCGAGCGTGGTAGCACTCAGGATAGGTACCAAAGGTTGGGATGACCCGAATGACTCGGACGATAGGTTCCATAGGTTCCATCCTAGCAGTCCGACTGCTTGGATGCAGCAGGATCTGTCAGATGAGTCAGGGCAGCGGAACCATCGGTCTCAACCGGACGTATCAGACAACACGTGCAACTCGTGGACAGACGGGGACACCGTGGTTCCACGAAGCATCCGGTCGGCGGGACTACCTCGCCGGCCACCTCGCAGAAGGCGTGACCTGCGGAAGGAACTCCGCGGGACGGAAGTGCTGGAGGACACCATGGCCGGACTCGTAGTCACAATCGCAATTGCCCTGTTCCTCGGCGGGATCATGATCGGGGTCATAGCGGTCATGGCCATAGCCATCCGCCGCGAGGACCGTCGTCACACGCTGGTCGGCGAGGCACCCGACCGGATGTCCAGGAACACCCGCCGGCTGTGCCGCCTGAGCCGCGTCGGCATGGACGATGAGTTTCTCCGGCTCGCCGGCCCGCTAGTCCGCTAGCCATCGCTAGCGCCTGACCCGGATCACCGCCCTTGCTCCACAGGGGCAGCAAGGGCCCGCGGGCTCGAGGCCTGCGAGCCCGCAGTCGGCACAAGGCCTGCGGAGTTCTGCGCGAGCCGCAGGCAGGGGGACCCGGCGGGTGCCAGGCACCGCCGGCTGAGATGCGGAGGCTGGCATGGACCGCATCGCGCTAGCAGTAGTAATCGGAACGAGCCTGGTCTTCGGCTGCGGGGTTCTGGTCGGAGTCGTCCTCATGGTCTCGACCGCGATCCGGCGGATCCGCCTGGGGCGATCGTCGCGGCGCACGCGGCCGCACCTGCCCGGAACCGGTCCAGACGACCAGGGAGCAGACCAACCGGCGTCGTGGGGGCGATGAGTGAAACATCGGCCCCCGCGGCGCCCGGCGCTGGTCGCGGGCTGGTCGCCGGGCCGTTCTAAGCTCGTCATGTGCGTGACGACCACAACGGCACCGGGTACCCCTGGCCGCCGGCCAGCGCCACCGGGATCGGGTCGATGCCGGGAACGGACCCGGCCGAGGCGATGCGGGTTATCGCCGGGGAACTGCCAGACTTCCCACATCTGCCCGAACTGCCGGCCCGGGGGCCCGGGGCCGACCTGACCGGGCGCACCGCGGCGCTGCTGATCGACATCCCGGCCGAGGTCACCCCGCGCGGCTGGCGCATCGCGGAGCGGCCAGGCCGCGACCTGGTCCGGGCCAGATCCATGCTGTCGTCGGACCTGGACGTCCTGGAGGAGGTGCTCCAGGGCTTCCGGGGGACAGTCAAGATCCAGCTCTGCGGGCCGTGGACGCTGGCCGCCACGCTGGAGCTGCCGAAGACGCTGAACGTGGCTCTGGCCGACCCCGGCGCGGTGGCCGACCTGACTGTGTCGCTGGCCGAGGGTGCGGCCGCGCATGTCGCCGAGGTCGCCAAGCGGGTGCCCGGCACCCGGGTGGTGGTCCAGTTCGACGAGCCCGCGCTTCCGGCCGTGGCCGCGGGCGCGGTGCCGAACGCGAGCGGCCTGTCCCGGCTGGCCCCGGTCGAGGCCGACACGCTGCAGGAGCGGCTGGGGCAGGTGCTCGCGAGCATCCCTGGCTACACGGTCGTCCACTGCTGTGCCCCCACGGTCCCGTTCGGGATAATCAGGCTGGCGGGAGCGGAGGCCGCGGCCTTCGACCTCAGCCAGCTGCGGCGCGGCGAGGAGGACGGGGTGGCCGAGGCCGCGGAGGCGGGCCTGGGACTGCTGATCGGCGCGGTCCCGGCGTTGCCCGGTGGTGCGCAAGGCTCTGGCGGTGCTGACCTGCCCTCTGGGGACGAGGACAGCCGCACTCGGAGGACTGCCGCGCCGACCCGGCCCGGTGAGGTTGACGGGGCCCGCCAGACCGGTGAGCGGGTGATCCGGCTCTGGCGGCGGCTGGGGCTTCCGCTGGCCGCGCTCGCGGAGCAGGCGGTGATCACGGCGGCGTGCGGGCTAGCCGGGGCCTCTCCGGACCAGGCGCGCGCGGTGCTGGCCAGGTGCCGGGTGGCGGCAGGCATTCTGCCTGAGCTGATCGAGGAGACAGGGGGCGAGCCCAGGTGAGCGACAGCGATGCGAGCGAGGCCGACGCGGCCGTGTCCGGCATGGACGAGAACAACAGGATGGCGCCCGGCGCGGGTGAACGCGCGGCGCCCGAGGTCGCGACGCCCGAAGCGAGGCGGCGGCACGTGGACCTGAGCCTAGAGATCACCGAGGCCGATCACCGGTACTACGTCCTGGACTCGCCGACCATCTCCGACATCGAATACGACACGAAGATGCGCGAGCTGCGCGCGCTGGAGGAGCGCTACCCGGACTTGCGCACCCCGGACTCGCCGACCCAGACCGTGCACGGGACGGTGTCCACGCTGTTTAGCCCCGTCGAGCACCTGGAGCAGCTGCTCAGCCTGGACAACGTGTTCACCGATGAGGACCTGGGCGGCTGGGCGGACCGGGCCGTGCGGCTCGGCGGCGGGGGGCCGTTCTTGTGCGAGCTGAAGATCGACGGGCTCGCGATCGACCTGGTCTACCGGGACGGCGCGCTGATCAGGGCGGCGACCAGGGGCGACGGCCGGACCGGTGAGGACGTCACGCCGAACATCAGGACGATCGCCTCCATCCCGGCCCGGCTGGCCGGCTCGGGCTACCCGGCCGTGCTGGAGGTCCGCGGCGAGGTGTTCATGCCGGTCGAGGCGTTCGGGAAGCTCAACGAGTCGCTGCTCGACGCGGGCAAGGCGGCGTTCGCCAACCCGCGCAACTCGGCGGCCGGGTCGCTGCGGCAGAAGGACCCCCGGATCACCGTCTCCCGCGCGCTGGACGCCATCGTCCATGGCATCGGCCGGGTCGAGGGATACGACGGCCAGGCCGGCATCCCCGGGACCGCCGCCGGTCCCGGGGAAGAGGGGCACCTCGAAGGCGCGCCCGACACCCAGTCGGGCTGGTACCAGCGGCTGCGCGAGTGGGGCCTGCCGGTCAGCACGCTGTACCAGGTGGTCCCGGAGATGGCCGGGATCCGCGAGTACATCGCCTACTACGCCGAGCACCGGCACGACCCGCCGTACGAGATCGACGGCGTCGTGGTCAAGATCGACCAGATCGCGCTGCAGCGCGCGCTCGGCTCGACCAGCCGGGCGCCGAGGTGGGCGATCGCCTACAAGTACGCGCCGGAGGAGGTCACTACCCGGCTGCTGAAGATCGAGGTGAACGTCGGCCGGACCGGCCGGGTCACCCCGTTCGCGGTGATGGAACCGGTCAAGGTCAGCGGGTCGACGGTGGTGAACGCCACCTTGCACAACGCGGACGAGATCAAGCGCAAGGGCGTGCTGATCGGCGACATGGTGATCCTGCGCAAGGCCGGCGACGTGATCCCCGAGGTGCTCGGGCCGGTCGCCGACCTGCGCACCGGCGACGAGCGCGAGTTCGAGTTCCCGGTCACCTGCCCGTCGTGCGGCACCACCCTGGCCCGGGACGAGGGCGAGGTCGACTGGCGCTGCCCGAACTCAAGGTCCTGCCCGGCCCAGCTCCGGGAGCGGCTGTTCCACCTGGCCGGGCGCGGCGCCTTCGACATCGAGGTGCTCGGCTACGAGGCGGTCAGCGCGCTGCTGGAGGCCGGCCTGGTCATCGATGAGGGCGACCTGTTCGCGCTGACCGAGGAAAAGCTGCTGACCTGCCCGTTCTTCGTGGTCAAGCAGGGCACGCTGAGCGCCAACGCGGCCCGGTTGCTGGGCAACCTAGCCGACACGCGAACCCGGCCGCTGTGGCGGGTCCTGGTCGCGCTGTCCATCCGGCACGTCGGGCCGACCGCGGCCCGGGCGCTGGCGGCGGAGTTCGGCTCGCTGGACGCGATCGAGGCGGCCAGCACGGATGCGCTGGCTGCGGTCGACGGGGTCGGCCCGACGATCGCCGCGTCGCTGCGCGACTGGTTCACCGACGACTGGCACCGGGCCATCGTGGCCAAGTGGCGGGACGCCGGGGTACGGTTGGCGGACCCGGACTTCGACCCGAACCGGGCCGCGGCCCGGCTGCTGGCCGGCGTGACCGTCGTGATCACCGGCACACTCGCCGGGTTGAGCCGGGACGAGGCCGGGGAGGCCGTCCGCGCCGCGGGCGGCAAGGTGACCTCCTCGGTGTCGAAGAAGACCGATTTCGTGGTGGCGGGCGAGAACGCGGGCTCCAAGTACGACAAGGCGGTCGAGCTCGGCATCACCATCTTGGACGAGGCCGGCTTCCGCGTCCTGGTCCACCAGGGACCGGACGCCGTCCGCTCGCAGCACTAGCCGCGTCGGCCGGGGAGCGCTGCGCGTTTCCGCGGAAACGTCTCACGCAATTGCGTGTGATGGGAGATCGTCTGCTGCTGACCCGGGAGGCTTCGCGAACCGGGAGGCGCGCGCTGGTCGGTTACAGTAACGGCGTTAATGCTTACGGCCTGCCCAGGCTCGGCCCCTAGGATGGCGTGCATGTCCATCACCCGTGACGAGGTCGCGCACCTGGCGTGGCTGGCCAGGATCTCGCTCACCGACGCCGAACTCGATCACCTGGCCCCCCAGCTGGTCCAGATCATCGCGGCGGTGGCGCAGGTGCAGGAGGTCGCGGCCGAGGGGATACCGCCGACCTCGCACGCCACCGGCCTGACCAACGTGTACCGCGACGACGTGCCGGTCGCGTGCCTGAGCCAGGAGGCCGCGCTCGATCAGGCGCCCGCGGTGGAGCAGCAGCGGTTCAGGGTGCCGCGGATCCTGGGGGAGGACTAGTGACTGAGCTGACCCGCATGACCGCCGCCGGGCTCTCGGCGGCGCTGGCTACGGGCGAGGTCTCGGCGACCGAGGTGACCCGGGCGCACCTGGACCGGATCGCCGAGGTCGATGGCCGGGTGCACGCCTTCTTGCACGTGGCCACGGACAGCGCGCTGGCCCGGGCGCGGGAGATCGACGACCGGCGCCGGGCGGGCGAGCCGCTCGGCCCGCTGGCCGGAGTGCCGGTCGCCGTCAAGGACGTGTTCACCACTATCGGCATGCCTACGACCTGCGGCTCGCGCATCCTGGAGGGCTGGCATCCACCGTACGACGCGACAATCACGGGACGGCTCAAGCAGGCCGGTGCGATCATCCTCGGCAAGACCAACATGGACGAGTTCGCGATGGGCTCGTCGACGGAGAACTCGGCGTTCGGCCCGAGCCACAACCCGTGGGACCTCGGCCGGGTGCCCGGCGGCTCGTCGGGCGGGTCCTCCGCCGCCGTGGCCGCGTACGAGGCCCCCCTGGCCATCGGCACCGACACCGGGGGCTCGATCCGGCAGCCCGCGGCCGTCTGCGGAATCGTCGGGACCAAGCCGACCTACGGTGGCTCGTCGCGGTACGGGGTAGTCGCGTTCGCCTCCTCGCTGGACACGCCGGGGCCGCTCGGCCGTACCGTGCTCGACGCGGCGCTGCTGCACGAGGCGATGTCGGGGCACGACCCGTGCGATTCCACCTCGATCAACGCCCCGGTGCCCCCCGTGGTCGCGGCGGCCCGGCAGGCGGACGTGAGCGGGATGCGGATCGGGGTGGTCACCGAGCTGAGCGGCGAGGGCTACCAACCCGGCGTGCTGTCCAGGTTCGCCGAGGCGGTCGAGCTGCTCGAGTCGCTCGGCGCCAAGGTCACCGAGGTGTCCTGTCCGCACTTCAGGTATGCCCTGCCTGCCTACTACCTGATCGCGCCCAGCGAGTGCTCGTCCAACCTGGCCAGGTTCGACGCGATGCGGTACGGCCTGCGGGTCGGCGACGACGGGGCCAGGGACGCCGAGGCGGTGATGGCGCTGACGCGCGAGCAGGGTTTCGGCGCGGAAGTGAAACGGCGCATCATCCTGGGCACCTACGCGCTGTCCAGCGGCTACTACGACGCCTACTACGGCAAGGCGCAGCAGGTGCGCACGCTGATCATCAGGGACTTCGACGCGGCCTTTGACCAGGTCGACGTGCTGGTCTCGCCGGCCACGCCGACGACGGCGTTTGCGATCGGCGAGCGCGCCGACGACCCGATGGCGATGTACCTGGCCGACCTGTGCACGATCCCCTCGGACCTGGCCGGCAACGCGGCGATCTCCGTACCGTGCGGGCTGGCCCCCGAGGACGGCCTGCCGGTCGGGCTTCAGGTCATGGCCCCCGCACTGGCCGACGACCGGATGTACCGGGTGGCCGCCGCCGCCGAGGCGGCCCTGGCCGAGCGCTGGGGGCAGCCGCTGCTCGCGCAGGCGAAGGGACTTACCTCATGACCGCCGACACGCTGGTCCCGTTCGCAGAGGCGATGGGGCGCTACGAGCCGGTGATCGGCCTGGAGACGCACGTCGAGCTGGGCACCAGGACCAAGATGTTCTGCGGCTGCACGACCGTCTTCGGCGCGGAGCCGAACAGCCAGGTATGCCCGGTCTGCCTGGGCCTGCCCGGCTCGCTGCCCGTGGTGAACCGGATGGCGATCGAGTACACGATCAGGATCGGCCTGGCCCTGAACTGCCGCATCGCGCCGTGGTGCCGGTTCGCGCGGAAGAACTACTTCTACCCGGACATGCCGAAGAACTTCCAGATCTCCCAGTACGACGAGCCGCTGTGCACGGACGGCTGGCTGGACGTGCCGGTCGGCAACTCAACCATCCGCGTCGGCATCGAGCGCGTGCACCTGGAGGAGGACACCGGCAAGTCGCTGCACGTGGGCGGGGCCACCGGCCGGATCCACGGCGCCGAGTACTCGCTCGTCGACTACAACCGGGCGGGTATCCCGCTGGTCGAGATCGTGACCAAGCCGGTCGAGGGGACCGGCGCGGCGGCGCCCGAGATGGCCCGGGCCTACGTCACCAAACTGCGCGACCTGGTCCGCGCGCTGGGCGTCTCCGACGTCCGGATGGAGGAGGGCTCGCTGCGCTGCGACGTGAACACCTCGCTGGCGCCGCGCGGGTCCGGCCGCTGGGGAACCCGGACGGAGACCAAGAACGTCAACTCGCTGCGCTCGGTGGAGCGGGCGGTCTGGTTCGAGATCGAGCGCCAGGCCGCCGTGCTCGACTCCGGAGCGCGGGTCATCCAGGAGACCAGGCACCTCCACGAGGATTCGGGAACGACCACGTCCGGGCGGTCCAAGGAAGAGGCCCAGGACTACCGGTACTTCCCCGAGCCCGACCTGGTGCCGGTTGCCCCTGCGGCCGAATGGGTGGAGCAGATCCGGGCCGCGCTGCCCGAGGCGCCATCCGCGCGGCGGGAGCGGCTGCAGCGCGAGTGGGGCCTGCCCGAGGCGGAGATCACCGCGCTGGACAACGTGGGCGCGCTCGACCTGGTGGCGGAGACGGTCGCGGCGGGTGCGTCGCCGGACGACGCGCGCAAGTGGTGGCTCGGCGAACTGGCTCGCCAGGCCAACGACGCGGGTGTCGAGCTCGCGGACCTGGCCATCACGCCCCTCCAGGTCGCCAGGATCGCGGAGCTCGTCGCGGCGGGCACGCTCAATGACCGCCTGGCGCGGGATGTGATCGAGGCGGTGCTGGCCGGAGCAGGCGACCCCGACGAGGTGGTGTCCGCCCGCGGGCTGGCCGTGGTCAGCGACGACGGCGCGCTTACCGCCGCCGTCGACGCGGCGATCGCCGCGAACCCCGACGTGGCCGCCAAGGTCCGCGCGGGCAAGGTGGCCGCGGCCGGGCCCCTGGTCGGCGCGGTGATGACGGCCACGGGCGGGAAGGCTGACGCCGCCCGCGTCCGCGAGCTGATCCTGGAGCGCCTCACGGGGCCCTGACCCCCTACGAAGGTGGCGCCGATCGGGTCGCGGCCGCCTCGACGTGGGCGATCAGGCGCGCGCTGGCCTGCTCGATGTGCCTGGTCACGCTGGCTGCCGCGCCGTCGACGTCCCCCCGCTCGATGCACTGCAGGATCGCGGCGTGCTCGCTGGCGATCCTGCCTAAGGAGAGCAGGTGGTTGGCCTGCAGCTGCGCCATGCTGAGCCGGACCTCGCCGGCGAGGAAGCGGTACAGCCGGTTCAGGCGAGGGCTACCGATCGCGCCGACGAGTTCGCTATGGAACGCCATGTCGAGGTTGACCACCTCGGTGACCGACGGGCTCGAGGAGTCACGGAGCTGCTCAAGCGACTTGCGGGCCTGCTCGGGTACGAGCCCCTTCGCGGCGAGTTCCATGACGACCTCACGCTCGAGCAAGCCCCGGGTGTGGTAGAGGTCGCGGAGGTCGTCGGCGCCCAGGACCGGCACCCGCGCGGTCTTGTGGGATCCCCGGTGGAGGAGTCCCTCCAGCACCAGGCGCTCCATCGAAGCCTTGGCGGTCGGCCGCGCCACCGAGTACTGCGTAGCAAGATCCATCTCGGTCACCGCGGTCCCGGCGGGGACCGCCCCGGTCAGGATCCGCTCGCGGATCTCCGCGTAGAGGGCGTCGACGAGCGACTGAACCTGCAAGGTCGTCCGGGTGGCGGAAGGCGCGGTGCGATCTGAAGGGGAATTGCCCACGTGCATACGGGGTAGTCTAAGTCGCCCGGCATACATGCATGTCAATAAGCGCCCGCCGACGCAAATGGACCGAGTCATCACTGAACGTGATCGGTGAGAGCATAATTGCGACGTGACCACTTGGGTCCCGACTCCGGCCCTCCGCTCATGACGGACGGGATCCGGTAGATGTCCCCCGGCCCCGGCAGCGGTTACAGTAACGCCTGCAGGCGCTAGGGACCTAGCCCAGGCGCCTGCGCTGCCCTACGCCGCGGCTGCGCTGCCGGCCGGCGCGGTCTGCAGCGGCGCGGTCGCGGTCGAGGGCGGCAGCGTCGACGGGTTCACGAAGGTGCTGCCGCTCGGCCCGGCCATCACGGCCTCGTGCAGCGCGCTGCCCTGGAGGTACTGCGCCCAGGACAGGAACCACTCGGTCCAGCCGTTATCCCAGGTACCACCCTTCGGGCTGCCCACGATCGTGATGGGATCCCCCGGTACGGCGAGGTTGTAGTACGTCTCCGCGTCGGCCGGCGCCAGGTTGACGCAACCGTGGCTGACGTTCTCGAAGCCCTGCTCGCCCACCGACCAGTACGCGTCGTGGTAGTAATCCCCGCTGAAGGTGAACCGCACCGACCAGGGGACCTCCAAGCTGTAGCCCGGCCCCGTCATCAGCACCGGGTTCGCCTTCTCGATGGTCAGGTAGCTCCCGTCCGGGGTGTCGTCACCCGGCCGCCCCGAGCTGATCGGCCAGTTATAGCGGAGCGCGCCGTTGTAGTAGATCTGCGTGCTGTGCGTCTTGGTGTTACCGACCGCGATCAGCGACGCCCCGATGTCGAACGTCTGGGTCAGCGTATGGTCGCCGTACACGCCCGGCGCGCCCTCCACGCCGTTCAGGTGACCGGTGAAGCTCACCGTGGTCCCGGTGGGCCAGTAGTCGCGCGGCCGGAAGTAGACGCAGGTGGGCGCCATGTTGCAGGGGTCGTCCCAGTACCAGGCGCCGGCCACCGGCTTCGACGTGGTGACCTGGAGCGCCCGCTCGACCGCGGCCTTGTCGGTGATCCGCTGGCTGAAGTACAAGATGATGGGCATCCCGACCCCGTAGGTCTGGTTGTCGCCCTCGAGGATCTCGGTCGTGAACGTCTGGCTCGGCGTCAGCGTGCGGAACGTACTCGTCGCGGTGACGCCTCCCGACGCCGTGGCCGTCACCGTGTACGACTGCGAGACGCCGAGCGCCCACTGGCTGTGCCACACCCGGCCGCCCTGGGACAGCACGCCGGTCACGGCGTCGCCCGAGGTATGAACGGTGACGTTCGTCAGCGTGCCGCCGGTCGCCGTGACGGTTATGCCCGCGGACGGGTCGACGTGGTCGGCGCCGTTCGCGGGAGCGATCGTCACCTTCGCGGCGGCCGCCACCCCGGTGCTGGCCGGGCCCGTAGCCCTGGCCCCGCCCGTGGACCCTGGCTGGCTGGCGCTAGGCCCGCCGCCCGTGCACGCCGCCGCCAGCAGCGTGACCGCGACCGCGACGGCCACGCCCGCGGGCCTGCCCGGCACGTGATTCCAGTGCCGCGTCGTCATCGTCATTGCGGCCCTCATGCCCGCACCACCTCCAGCGGAAGGCCCGGCACGCCCGCGAGCTTACCGTTCCCCGCTTGCACCCTCCGAACGCGCAGGTGCGCGCCCTCGGGTCAGCCGGGCAGGGCGGAGCGGCGCCAGGCGCCGGGGCCCGGGCGGAGCGGGCGGCGCAGCTGGCTGGACCGGTCCACCCAGGCCGAGCGCGCGGGAACCGGCGGCTCCTCGTCGTCGGCTGGGCGGGACAGCAGGACGGCGACCAGGGCGGCGATCTCTTCCGGGGTCGCGTCACCGCGCACCACCCGCAGGGCCGGTTCGAGACTTGCGGAGCGATCACCGTTCACGGGGGAGTCACCAAAGCTCGTTCGGGATAAATGAGACGATCGCTAGCCGCGGGATTTGCCGACGCCGATGCCGAATTCACGGTGGACGCGCTCCCAGAACGCGTCGCGCAGCCATTCCCTGGCCTCCTGATAGGGGCGCAGGGACAGGCCGAGTTCCTTCTCCGCGTCGACGAGGAGTTCCTTGTCGATCACGGGCGGGAGGATCGGGCCGGGGAGCAGGTCGCGGATGTTGTCGCGGCCGCGGGTCAGGATCCACTTCTGCGCGACGTGCTCGCCGGCCTCCTCGACGCGCATCCGGTCGGGCCCGAGACGGGGCATCGGGCCGGTATTCGACTGCGACCATCCGCTGGGCGGCATCGCGGCGTGGGCGCCGGGCCGCGACATCGGCTGAGTCTGCGGCATCCCCTGGCTGCGGGGGTGCCGCTCGCCGAACAGCTGGGCCGGCGAGGGAACCGACGGCGGCGCGCCGATGATGGCCGGGAAGGACCCGGTATCCGCCCGGGCCTGGTCGGGCACCAGGTTCTTGGTGAAGTAGGGGCGCAGGAACGAGGCGTCAAGGACGTCGACCGTGTCCGACTCCCACACCAGGCGTTCGGCCTGGTTGGTGCCGTAGGGCGGCTCGATGCCCCACAGGTGCACGCGCACCCCGAAGGCCTGGGCCGCCTCGACCGCGGGGACCATGTCCTCGTCGCCCGCGATGAGGACCGCATCGGTGATGGCCCGGTGCCGGGCGAGCGCCTCCATGTCCGCCCTGATCTGCGCGTCCACGCCCTTCTGCTGGCCGCGGGCGTTCAGGTTGCCCAGGCGGAGCTTGACCCAGGGCATCTGGGCGATGACCCGCTGGTCGATGGTCGGCACCCGGTCCCGCGCCGCGTCGTACCAGTAGACCCGGAGCAGTTCGCCGCGGATCACGTCGTCGGCGTGCTTCGTGATGACCTGGATCAGCGGGACCGCGTCGACGCGGAAGTCGCGGCGCGAGCTGGATGCGAACAACAGTTCACCGGCTGCGGCATAGATGTACCCGACGTCCACCATGACCGCGTAACGGGCCAGGATGGGAAGCGGCGCGGCGAATTCGGTCATCACCTCTGACTGTAGGCCAGCCAGGCGGGTGCGCGCGCCAGATGCGCGCCACCGTTGTTAACTGATTGAATCGTGATAATTGCTCTACGTATGCAAAACCTCTAAAGCGGTATATTCCCGTGTTTCTTGGGAGGCAGGTTCTGCCGCTTGGTGCGCAGGGTGCGCAGCGCGCGGGTCACCGCCGGCCTGGTCTCCGCGGGGCGGATGACGGCGTCGACGTAGCCGCGTTCGGCCGCGATGTAGGGGTTAGCCAGGGTGTCCTCGTACTCGGCGATGCGCTCCGCCCGCGCGGCGTCCGGATCCGCCGCCGCGGCCAGCTCACGTCGGTACAGGATGTTGACCGCTCCCTGCGCGCCCATGACGGCGATCTGCGCGGTCGGCCAGGCCAGGTTGACGTCGCCGCCCAGGTGCTTGGACCCCATCACGTCGTAGGCGCCGCCGTAGGCCTTCCTGGTGATCACCGTCACCTTCGGCACCGTGGCCTCGGCGTACGCGTAGATCAGCTTGGCGCCGCGCCTGATGATCCCCTGCCATTCCTGGCTGACGCCGGGCAGGAAGCCCGGCACGTCGACGAAGGTCAGGATCGGGATGCTGAACGCATCGCAGGTCCTGACGAACCGCGCCGCCTTCTCCGAGGCGTCGATATCGAGGCAGCCTGCGAAGTGCATGGGCTGGTTGGCCACCACCCCGACCGGGCCGCCCTCGACGCGGCCGAAGCCGACGACGATGTTCGGCGCGAACCCTTCGTGGATCTCCAGGAACTCGCCGTCGTCGAGGACGCGGGTGATCACCTCGTGGATGTCGTAGGGCTGGTTGGGCGAGTCGGGGATGAGCGTGTCAAGCTCGGCGTCGGTCTCGTTGAGCTCGGTGTCGTCCGTGGCTTGGCGCGCCGGGGGGTCCTCGAGGTTGTTGGAGGGCAGGTAGGACAGCAGGGCCCGGGCGAAGTCGATGCAGTCCTGCTCGTCCTTGGCCTGGTAGTGGGCGACGCCGGACTTGACGCCGTGCGCGTGCGCGCCGCCCAGGTCCTCCATCGTCACGTCCTCGCCGGTCACGGTCTTGATCACGTCGGGCCCCGTGATGAACATGTGAGAAGTCCCCTCCACCATGAGGGTGAAGTCGGTGATCGCGGGGGAGTAGACCGCGCCCCCCGCGCACGGGCCCATGATCAGCGAGACCTGCGGGATCACGCCCGAGGCCATCACGTTGCGGTAGAAGATCTCCGCGAACAGGCCGAGCGCGACCACCCCCTCCTGGATCCGGGCGCCGCCGCCGTCGTTGATCCCGATGATCGGGCACCCGGTCTTCAGCGCGTGGTCCATGATCTTGACGATCTTCTCGCCGTAGACCTCGCCCAGCGACCCGCCGAACACTGTGAAGTCCTGGCTGAACACGCAGACCGGACGGCCGTCGACCGTGCCGTACCCGGTGACGACGCCGTCCCCGTACGGCCGGGTGGCCGCGATGCCGAAGTCCGTCGCGCGGTGCCTGGCCAGCTCGTCGAACTCGGTGAAGCTGCCCGGGTCGAGGAGCAGGTCGACCCGCTCCCGCGCGGTCAGCTTGCCCCGCTCGTGCTGCTTGGCCACCGCCTGCTTGGAGCCCGCGTGCACGGCCTCCTGCCTGCGCCGTTCCAGGCCGGCGAGCTTGCCCGCGGTGGTGTGCGGGTCAGGGCCGGGTCCGGCGCCCAGGTCGGCAGCTTGATTCGTCATGGGGATCAGGCTAATGCGCGCGTGCTGGCGCCAACCGCGAGGCGGGTCGCTTCGTCTTGAAGGGATGAGCGGGGTGGCCGCGAATGCGAGGGGTACCGATGCGTTTCAGGCTGATACCAGGGGTGCTGGCCGTCGTGATCGCCGGCTCGGCCTGCGGAGGACCAGCGAGAGCGGCGCCCGCGCCGCCGTCCGCGCGGTGGCCGGAGCGCGGGATGGTGCTGGCGAAGGGCAATGACCCGGCGCTCGCCTTTGCCCCCCAGGTTCTCGACCCGGCCGCCGGCATGCTCTACGCGCTGGTCCCGACGTCAGTGGCGTCCCCGTCGGCGCCGTACGTCCTGGAGGCCATCGACCTGCGCACGGGCCGGGTGCGGCGCGGGGAGTCCTACCGGCAGGCCTCCGCTCTGACGCTGGCTTCGGGCTCGCTCTGGGTGTCCGCGGCCGGTCCCGGCGGCCATCTCGTGCTGGATGCGGCCAGTCAGCGAACGCTGGCCACGATCCGTTCGGTGCCGCTGCCTGGGCCTTCCACCATGGCCTGGGTGGTGGCGGCCGGTCCGCCGGGGTCCGTGTGGGCCGGCGCGGACCGGACCCTGCTGCGGGTGTCGGCCGGCACCGGCGCCGTGCTGGCCCGGGCCGTCCTGCCGTCCGGCCTGGACCTGACCGCTCTCGCGGCAGGCCCGGGAGGGCAGAACCTGTACGCCGCGGCCGCGCGGCTGCCGAAGCCGTACGGGGCCGTGGTGCTGGAGTACTCGGCCGGGACCGGAAGCCTCCTGGCCCAGTCCGACGGGGCCACGCTGAAATGGTCGGCGGGCGGCGCCTGGCTGACCGCCGTCCCCGGGGGCGTCTGGGTCTCGTTCCGCACCGGGATGCTGGGCCAGAGCGGGCTGCTGAGCGCACGGTCGCTGTCGGTGGCCGGCGGGTTCCCGACCAACGTCACCCCGGCGGACTCTCCGGCGACCGGGGTCGGGACCGTCTACGACTGGGCCATGGGCAGCAATTCCGCCTATGGCGGGGCGCGCTGTGGGTGACGACCACCGGCGGCCTGCTGGCCTGCGTGAGCCCGGTTACCGGGAGGGTCCGGGCGCAGGAGACGGTGACCTGGCGGCAGGCCCTGGGCGTCTACGCGGTGGCCGCGGACCCCGCGACGCGTCAGGTAGTCGCGGTTACCAGCACGACGAACAACATCACGGGGTCGATGACCGTCACGCTGCTGACCGTCACCCCGCCGCGGGACTGCTGGCGCTGACGCCCTAGCCCTAGCCCTAGCCCTAGCCCTAGCCCTAGCCCGGAGGATTATGCTCTAGCCGTGAACGAGGACCGGGAGAACCGGGATCGGGACCGGGAGCAGGCGCGGGAACAGGCCCGGGACCGGGACCGGGCCGCCCTGCCCGAGCCGATGCGGCGCGACGTGCGGCTGCTCGGCGACATCCTCGGGGAGGTCATCCGCGACTCGGCCGGGCCCGGCCTGCTGGCCGACGTGGAGCGGCTCCGGCACGCCGTCATCGACGCCCGCCGGGACTGGCGCGAGGACGACCAGGACCGCGGCGATCCGGCCGGAGACGCGATCGTCGGGCTCGTCGCCTCGTGGACCCTGGACCAGGCCGAGCAGGTGGCCCGCGCGTTCACCGTCTACTTCCACCTGGCCAACCTGGCCGAGGAGCACCAGCGCATCCGGATCCTCCGGGAGCGTGATACCGGACTCGAGCCAGTCCGCGAGTCGCTCGCGGCCGCGGTGGCCGAGGTCAGCCGCGAGGCCGGACCCGGGCACCTGGCTGAGCTCCTGGAGTCCCTGCGGATTCACCTGGTGCTGACCGCCCACCCCACCGAGGCGCGCCGGCGGGCAGTGGTGGCCGCGCTGCGCCGGATCAACGAGCTCCTCGGTATCCTCGACGACCCGCGGGCCGCGGCCGCGGACCTGGCCGAGGCGCACCGCGGGTTGCGCGAGCACATCGACCTGCTGTGGCGGACCTCCCAGCTGCGGGTCAAGGCGATGGACCCGATCGACGAGGTCCGGACGGTCATGGCCGCGTTCGACGAAACCCTGTTCCGCGTCGTGCCCGCCGTCTACCGGGAACTGGACCGCGCCTCCTGCGACGTTGGGGGCGGGCCAGGGCACGTACCCGCGTTCCTGCGCTTCGGGAGCTGGGTAGGGGCGGACCGGGACGGCAACCCGTTCGTGACCGCGCAGGTCACCCGGGAGACCGCGGTCATCCAGGCCGACCACGTCCTGCGCGCGCTCGAGAACGCCACCGCCAGGATCGGCCGGGCGCTGACGCTGCACGAGGCGACCACGCCGTCGGCCGCCCCGCTGCGGCAGGCCCTGGCCGCCGCGTCCGCCGCTCATCCCGAGCTCCTGGGGGAGATCGCCGCCAGGTCGCCGCAGGAGCCATACCGGACCTACCTGCTGTACGCCGCTCAGCGGCTGGCCGCGACCCGCGAGCGGCACGCCGACCTGGCCTACCCGGGGCCGGCCGAGTACCTGGCCGACCTGCGCCTGGTCCAGCACTCGCTGGCCGAGGCGGGGGCCGGGCAGCAGGCGTTCGGCGAATTGCAGAACCTCATCTGGCAGGCCGAGACGTTCGGCTTCCACCTGGCGGGCCTGGAGATCCGGCAGCACAGCGGTGTCCACGCCCGCGTGCTGGGCGAGCTGCGGGCCGCCGGGCCGCCCGAGACGCTCGAGGCCGGCCTGCCACCGGGCGGGCGCTGGTCGGCGGAGACCGAGGAAGTGCTGGCCACGTTCCGCGCGGTCGCCTGGATCCAGGACCGGTTCGGTCCCGGGGCCTGCCACCGGTACGTGGTGAGCTTCACGCGTTCGGCCGACGACATCGCCGCGGTCTACGAGCTGGCCAGGTACGCCGCGGCGCCCGTTCCCTTGCTTGACGTCGTGCCGCTGTTCGAGAGCGCGGCGGACCTGGCCCACGCGCCGGACGTGCTGACCGGCATGCTGGCGCTCCCGCCGGTCGCCGAACGCCTCGCCGCCACCGGCCGGCGGTTGGAGGCCATGCTCGGGTACTCCGACTCGGCCAAGGAACTCGGCCCGGCCAGCGCCACCCTGCGGCTGTTCGACACCCAGGCCAGGCTCACGCACTGGGCGGCGGACCACGACGTCCGGCTGACCTTGTTCCACGGCCGCGGCGGCGCGCTCGGCCGGGGCGGCGGGCCGGCCGGCCGCGCCGTGCT
>JBOHCK010000102.1:0-19050 GCA_050698755.1 Streptosporangiaceae bacterium
AGGGAGTACCCCAGCCGGCGGTCGGCCTTTACGCGGGCGTCCCCCGGCCGGGCCGGGCGGCCCGCGCGTGCGGGCCGCCCTTCCGCTTCTACCTTCTCAACTTCTGTAGCCATCGGCTCAGTTGCCTTTGCCGCTAAGACGGGGTCGAATTCGCGGCCGTTTTGACCGTCGCAGCGCCCGACGCCAGGGCCGAGGACGCCGCGTTCGAGGCCGAGTTCGCGAACACCGACGAGAAGATCGTCTGGATGTCCGCGGAGACGGTCAGGTAGTTCGGGTTCACCGGACGGGGCGCCGAGTAGGTGTTCAGCGTCTTGACCGCAGCGAAGTACGGCGCCGCGGAGAGCAGCTGCGAGGTGTAGGCGCTGGGCAGCGAGGGCGGGTCACCGGTCGCGATGGCCCGGGCGATCTCTACCGGGGCGCTGGTCAGGTACTCGATCAGCTTCCACGCCGCGGCCGCGTGCGCGGTCTTGGCGTTGATGGCCAGCATCTCTCCGCCGAGGGCGGAACCAGGCGTGCCGCCAGGGCCAGCCGGGAACGGGATGTAACCGACATTGCCCTTCACCGGCGCCGCGGTCGCCAGCGACTCCACGAACGGGTAGTCGATCGCGAACGGCGTGTAGCCGGACACGAACTCCTGCTCGACCTGGCCTTCTTCCCAGCCGGTCACCGCGGTGGGCGCGATGTGGTACTGGTAGATGGCCGCGTGCAGCCAGTTCAGCGCCGCGACGTTGCCCGGCGTGTCGATGTTGTTCGGGTCAAGCGTGCCGCCGAACGCCGAGTCGACCGTGAGGAACGCCGTGATCGCGCCCTCGTACTTGTCGGCCTCGAACGCGATCCCTTCCTTGAGCGTCTTGTCGGCCTTCATCGCCGCCTGCGCGTCGCTCACCACCTGCGCCGGGCTGGTCGGCGGGGTCTTGATCAGGTCGGTCCGGTAGAACAGGCCCTCGGGGTTGTCGAACCACGGGATGGCGTAGGGGGACCCGTTGAAGGTGCCCGCCGCGACCTCGTGCGGGAAGAACTGGCTCATGTTCGGGTTGAGCGAGCTCAGGTTCAGCACCCAGCCGGCCTGGGCGAACTTCGCCGGGTAGGTCACGTCGGACTCGAACACGTCCGGCGTCGACGAGCCCGCAATGAAGTCGTGCTCGAGCTGGGACAGGTACGTCGTCGAGTCCGACGACAGAACCTGGATGTTGACCTTGATGTTCGGGTTGGCCGCCTCAAAGGCCGTGATCGCCTTTTGGGTCTGCATGCCCTCGGTGCCGAGCCCGGACTCGGCGAACGTGATCGTCTGACTGGTACTGGCCGGAACCGAGCTAGTGCTCGAGCTCGAGCTGCTGCACGCGGCGGTCAGGGCCGCCAGGCTCGCGGCCACCGTAATGGCCCCGGCCCGCCAGCGCACGGATCTGCCCTTGCTGACTCTCTTAGTGGAACCCATCAAGGACTCCTTCCTAGTCTTGGGCACCTTGTGGAGTTCTGATCTGTGACGGAGTGAGTCTCCGTATTCGTGAGTCGCGGTCAAGCTGGTCAGCCGGTAGGGCTGGCCGACCCCCGTACGGCCAGCCCAAGTCGATTCAGCCATCACTGATGATCTGGGTCAACTGCCCAGCCATGTCCGCGAGGGCCTCTTGTGGTTGCTTCTGCCGGGTCAGGGCCTGGTACACCTCGCTGGAGATGGCCAGGCTGGCCTGGTCGTAGTTGGTGATCGCCGGGCGGGGCTGAGCCGAGTTGATGGCTTGCTCCAACACGGGCAGGTAGCCATAGCTGCGGACCATACTCCGGTCGGTGTACAGCTGCGTCCAGACCGGTGGGAACGATCCCTGCTCGAACATCTCCTTCTCGTTGGCGAGGTCGGTCATGTACTTGATGAAGTCCAGCGCCGTCCGCTGGTGCTGGGAGTAGGCGCTGATCGCGAGGTTGGCGCCGCCGAGCGCGCTGGAACCGGTGCCGTCCGGGCCCGGCAGTTCCTCGACGCCGAACTTCCCGAACACCTTGTTGTCCGGGCCGGGTACGGACAGGGCCGCGTAGACGTCGGGCCAGTTGTCGAGGAACAGGAACTTGCCCGCCTCGAACGCGGCCTGGGCCGACTCCTCCTCGTAGGAGAGGGCGACCTTCGGGATCCAGCCCTGCTGGACCCCGTTGACCAGGAACTCAAGCCCTTGCAGCGCCGCGGGTGAGTCCACGGTGACCTTGGAGCCGTCGGCGGAGAGGATCGACCCTCCGGCCGACTGGACGGCCCCGGCGAAGTCGACGGTGAGCCCCTCGTACGGGGCGAACGTGCCGGCGTACCCGTACAGCCCGTACTTCGGCGCGACCGTCCTGGCCAGCTCGGCGAGCTGGGCCCAGGTCACAGGAGGCTTCTTGCCCGCCTTGGCCAGGATGTCCTTCCGGTAGTACAGGAGATCCGCGTTGCTGTAGTCGGGCACGGCGTACAGGCGGCCCTGGTAGGTGGCAGTGTCCACTGCTGGCTTGAGGAAGTCCCTCAGCTCGGGGAACTGGCCCGGCGGCAGCGGGATGATCCAGCCGTTCGAGGCGAACTCCGCGGTCCAGATGACGTCCATGTCGATGACGTCGTACTCGTCGCTCTTGGCCTGCAGGTTCGCGACTAGCTGAGCCAGCTGGTCGTTGGCCGCCTCAGGCAGCAGGAGCGGGGTGACCTTCTGGGTCGGATATTCCTTGTTCCACCGGGCGATCACGCTCGTCAGCCAGCCCGAGTCGTCCCGGCCGATGGCGAACGTGATGGGGCCGATGCCGTTCGTGGAGGGAGCCGACCCGGCCGGCGAGGCAGCGCCCGACGTGCACCCCGCGGTCCACGCGGTCAGGAGAAGAGCAACGGCGATGGCCACGATACGAGGCATCGCACGCCGCATCCGGGTCACCATCCACCAACGTCCGACACATTAGTGGATGCATGTTATGCACGTGTGTTATGTATATGTCAACCTGGTTACGTAACGAGTCGGGCATGTTTGCCGGCGGACCGGGACGGGTCCCCGTTCACGGGGCCTTACATAGTTGTTATGCACAGCGTAATCTGAGCGCGGGCCGATTCCGGGCCCGATGGAGGTGACGGGATCGTGCGGCAGCCCTTGCTGGCGCTCCTTGCCAAAGAGCCGGCCCATGGCTACGAGCTGAAGCTGGCTCTGGAGCAGACTTTCGGCCAGGCGTACCCGTCCCCGAACATCGGGCAGATCTACGTCACGCTGAAACGCCTCGAGCAGGATGGCCTGGTCTGCAGCCAGGACGTGGAGCAGACCACCCGGCCTAACAAGCGCGTGTACGAGCTCACGCCCGCAGGCCGCGAGGCGCTGCGCGCGTGGGTCGAAGAGCCCAGTGACGGGCCTCGCATCCGCGACGAGTTCTTCATCAAGCTGATCCTCGCCCCGATGGCGGGCCTGGCGGACCGGATCGCGCTCATGAACGCTCAGCGCAGGCACTACCTGCGCCTCATGCGCAAGCTCACCGATCTGCAGGCCGATGCTGATCACGCGGACTCCCCGGCCCGGCTGCTGATCGAGGGCGCCGTCCTGCACCTGCAGGCGGACCTCGACTGGCTGGAACGATGCCAGGAGGAGTTCGTGTGAGGACGCGCCGGCCCGGGGGGGCGACCCCCCGGAACCCCCCGATCACGGGAGGGCTGTCCGCCCCCCCGTACCCCCCCGACCCGTGGCTGCTGAGAGCCCGCAAGCTGGTCAAGGTGTACCGCGCCGACGGGGTCGAGGTCGAGGCCGTGCGAGGGGTTGACTTCGAACTCGCCGCCGGCGAGTTCGTGGCGATCATGGGCCCGTCTGGCTCGGGTAAGTCCACGCTGCTGCACGTCCTCGGCGGGCTGGCGCCGGCCACGAGCGGCGAGATCTGGCTACGGGGACAGCGCGTCGACGGGTTGTCGACGGCCGGCTGGGCGATCCTGCGCCGCCGGCACATCGGGTTCGTCTTCCAGTTCTTCAACCTGCTGTCCAACATGACCGTCGCGGACAACATCGAGCTGCCCGCGCTGCTCGCGGGCGCGAGCCCGCGGCAGGCCAAGAGGCGCAGGGAAGAGCTGCTGGCCGAGCTGGGCATCGCGGACAAGGCGGGCGCCGCCCCGGCCCGCTTGTCGGGCGGCGAGCAGCAGCGCGTCGCGCTGGCGCGGGCGCTCGCCAACGAGCCGAGCCTGCTGCTGGCCGACGAGCCGACCGGCAACCTGGACAGCTCCAATACCCGTGACGTGCTCAGGCTGCTCCGTCGCGTGCACGCAGGCGGCCAGGCGATCCTGATGGTCACGCACGACGCCCGCGTGGCGAGCCTGGCCGACCGGGTGATCAACCTGTTCGACGGGATGATCGCCGACGACGCGGCCATCGTGCCCATTCCCCGCGGCCTGAACGGTGTCCGCGACGTCCTGGAGCTGAGAGGCTGAGGCCCGATGCGTGGGACGCTGCGGTGGGCACGCGCGGATCTGCGCGCCTGCCGCAGCCAGGCCCTGCTCACGATCGGCGTAGTGGCCGGGGTGGTGGCCGCGCTCGTCGTGGCCACCATGCTGCTCCAGGGGGCCGTCAACCCCTGGCAGCAGCTATTCGTCAAGACCCACGGGGCGGACGCGCTGATCTACTTCCAGAACGGGACCGACACGAGCGAGCTGAGCTCCGTGCCGGGAGTTCAGCAGGTCGGCCAGCCCTACCAGGCGGCGTCGGCGACGCTTGAGCAGGGCCCGGTGCAGTCGCCCGTCGAACTGCGCGGGATGACCCCCGTTCCGCCCGCGATGTCCACGCCGCTGATCGTCGCGGGCACCTGGCTGCGGTCCTCCGAGCAGGACGGCGCCGTCCTCGAGGCCTCGTTCGCCGCGGCCGTCCACGTGGGCGTCGGGGCCAGGATCATCGTCGACGGCATCGACGGCACCTCGGTCACGATGCGGGTCATCGGCATCGCCGACACGGCCGACCAGGGCTTTTACCCGCAATGGACACCGGGCCTGATCTGGGTGCAGCACGGACTGCTGGCCCGGGTCGAGCCGCAGCGGAGCGAGACTCAGGAGGTCGTCGGCCTCCGGCTGGACGACACCTCCGCCGTCGCCACCGGCCAGGTCGTCCAGACCATCTGGAACCTCTACAACGGACCCACCGAGAATTCGGCGGTCCTGCGCTACTCCACCTGGCAGCAGGTCCAGGACTCGATGGCCAACAACGACAGGCTGCTCGGCCTCCTGCTCGGCCTGTTCGGGGTCATCGCCCTGGTGGCCGCCCCGTGCGCCATCGCCAACGTCACGGCGGGCCGGGTGCTCATGCACCGCCAGGACATCGCGATGCTGAAGGCGCTCGGCTTCACGCCCGGCCAGGTGGTGGGGATGCTGCTTGCCGAGCAGACTGTGCTGGGCGCGGCCGGGGCCGGACTCGGCCTGGTGGCGGCCAGGCTCATGACCTCGTCGGTGTTCGTGCGGCCACCCGACGGCACGCCGGTGGGCCTGGCCCCGCTGTCCGGCTCGTGGGCGGCGCTGATCGGCGGCGGCACCGTGCTCACCGTGGCGATCGCCACGATCATCCCGGCCTGGCGGGCAGGCCGGGTCTCCCCCGTCGCCGCCGTCCAGCCTAGCCCGCCCCGTGGCCACCTGTCCCTGATCGCCCGGCTCGGGCTGCTCGTCCACCTGCCGGCCGCGCTCGTGCTCGGCGCCAGGGACTCGCTGACCCGGCGCCTGCCCGCGGCGCTGACCGTCGTCGGCCTGGCCATCCCCATGGCGATGGTCACCATCGCGCTTACCGGCTGGGCGACCATCGACGGGTTCACCAGGCATCCGGGCCGGATCGGGCTCGCGGCGGCCATTACGGTCAGTCCGGGCGGAGGCCTGGACACCGCGAAAACCCTGAACCTGATCAGTCACGACGACCAGGTGCTCGCCTACTACCCAGGCGCCGAGTTCGACACCTTGCTGCCCGGCGACAACGGCACATTCATCGCCCGGGCCATGGGGTACTCTTCGCGGCCCTACCCGTTCCAGGCGGTCCAGGGGCAGATGTTCGACGCGGCGAACGAGGCGGTCGCGGGCCAGGGCTTCCTGACCCAGATGCACATCGGGGTCGGCGCGTGGATCTCACCGACGATCGACGGGGTCCCGGTGATCCTGCATATCGTGGGCCGGACCATCGAGCCCGACAACAACGGGGACGTCCTGGATTTCGGGCTTGACGCGCTGCGTGAGGCGGGGGGCGCCGGCCCGCAGCTGATGTACGCCCTGGTGCTGAAGCCGGGTGTATCCCCCGCCGACGCGCGGGCTACGCTGCTGCATGCGTCGCGTAACCAACTCGACGTGCAGGTGGTGGCCAATCCGGCCGACGGGCTCGGGGTGGTGAAGGTGGTGATTGCCGTCGCGGTCATCGTGCTCGCCGTCATGGCGCTGGCGAACCTGCTGACCGCGGCCGCGGTGGGACTGCGGGACCACCTGCACGAGGTCGGCGTGCTGAAGGCCCTGGGACTCACGCCGCGCCAGGTGACGGCGACGCTCGTGGTCAACACGACGATCCTCACCGCGATCGGGGTCACCAGCGGGACGGTGGCGGGCCTGGTGATCGCCCCGAGGCTGATCAACATGCAGGGCCGGACGAGCGGCATCGGCGAGGGGATCGCCGCCAGCTTGTCCCTCGCGACCGTGATCGAGATCCTGGCCGTCGCGCTGGCCATCGCCATCGCGGCGGCGTTGTTCCTGGCTCGCCGGACCACGCGGATCTCGGAGTCCGCGCACCTGCGCAGCCCAGCGCGCCCGTCCCGACTACGACCGCACGCCTCGTCGTTGCGGAATCCCCAATGAGAATCCCCCGGTAAGGAGACAGGATGGCCACGGTCGACCTGGAGCAAGTGAACAAGGTCTACGAGAACGGCTTCCACGCAGTTATCGACCTGACCCTGGACGTGCACGAGGGCGAGTTCATGGTGCTGGTGGGACCGTCCGGCAGCGGCAAGACCACCGCGCTGCGCATGGTCGCCGGGCTGGAGGACATCACCAGCGGAGTCCTGCGTATCGGCGGGAAGGTCGCCAACGACGAGACCCCCAAGGAACGCGACATCGCGATGGTCTTCCAGAACTACGCGCTGTATCCCCACATGACCGTGGCCGACAACATCGGCTTCGCGCTCAAGCTGCGCAAGCTCCCGAAGGATCAGATCGAGGCCAAGGTGAAGGACGCGGCCGAGATTCTCGGGCTGACCGACTTGCTCAACCGCAAGCCCGCCCTGCTCTCCGGCGGCCAGCGCCAGCGGGTGGCCATGGGCCGCGCGATCGTGCGCGAGCCTTCGGTGTTCCTGATGGACGAGCCGTTGAGCAACCTCGACGCCAAGCTGCGGGTCCAGATGCGGGCCGAGGTCCAGCGGATCCAGCGGCGCATCGGGGTGGCCACCCTGTACGTGACGCACGACCAGATCGAGGCCATGACGATGGGCGACCGGGTCGCGGTGCTGCGGGGCGGGACGCTGCAGCAAGTCGACCACCCGCAGGTGCTTTACGACCACCCGGACAGCGTGTTCGTCGCGGCGTTCATCGGCTCGCCGGCCATGAACCTCTACGAGGCGACGATGGGTGACGACGCCAGGTCGGTCAAGGTCGGGTCCCAGGTGCTACCGGTGCCGGATGATGTTCACGCGGCCCGCCCCGCGCTGGCTCGCTACGGCGGCAAGAAGGTGGTCCTGGGCGTGCGCCCCGAGCACCTGCCCGCCGCGCACGACGGCGCCACCGGGCCGACGCTGGTCGGTAACGTGGACCTGATCGAGGCCCTCGGCTCCGAGCTCGTGATTCACTTCACCATCGATGCCCCCGTGGTAAGGCCCGAGGGCGCGGCCAGTGACGAAGAGGACGCTACCGCCAAGGCGGGCGAGGGCGTGGCCCGCGTCGAACCGACGATCAAGGTCAAGGTGGGCGAGCGGATCACGTTCGCCGTCAATACCGAGGGCATGCAGTTCTTCGACATGGAGACGGACAAGGCGATCTGGGACTGATGCGCCCGGGCGGCCTGGGAGGCCGGCCAGACCGCCCGGTCACCATCACCGTCATCGGCGAGGCGGTCATCGATCTCGTCCCCGGCGAGCAGCCGCATAGCTACTACGCCGTCCCGGGCGGGAGCCCGTACAACGTCGCGGTCGGCCTGGCACGTCTCGGGCAGCGCGTGTCCTTGATGGCGCGCCTGTCCGATACGGCGTTCGGCCGGCTGCTGCGCAGTCACGCCCAGGCCGAGGGCATCGACCTCGCCGCCGCGCCGCGCGCGTCCGAGCCGACCACGCTGGCCGTGGTCGGCCTGGACGCCACGGCCCAGGCCAGCTACGACTTCTACGTCGAGGGCACCGCCGACTGGCAGTGGACGGCCCGGGAGACTTCCTTGGCGCCTGGGTCAAGTGCCGTCCTGCACTTCGGATCCATCGCGTCGTGGACCCCTCCGGGAGACGCGATGATCCTCGACCTCGCCCGGGCCGCGCGTTCCCGCGGTGACGTGCTGGTGAGCTACGACCCCAACGTCCGGGCCGGGCTCCTGGTCGATCCCGGTCACGGCGTGGTGGCGGTAGAGCGCGCCGTGCGGCTGGCTCACCTGGTCAAGGCCAGCGCGGATGACATCGCCTGGCTTTACCCAGGCCTGTTGCCCGGCGACGTCGCCGAACGGTGGCTCGGGCTGGGCGTGACCGTCGTGGTCATCACCCGCTCAGGCAGCGGTGCCGACGCCTACACCTCGGGCGGCCCGGGCCTGCACCGGCCCGCACGCGACGTCATCGTGGCCGACACCGTAGGGGCGGGGGACTCCTTCACCGCCGGGCTGATCGCTTCGCTCATCGGGCGGGACCTCTACTCCCCCGCCCGCCTGGCCCAGTGCCCGGCGGAGCCGCTCGCCGACGCCCTGGACGACGCGATCCTGGTGGCGTCGATCAACGTCCAGCGGCACGGAAACGACCCGCCCACGCTCGCGGACCTCGCCGCGGCCGGCTGAAACCGTCGCCGGCGCCGCCTGACCGGGTCCTGGCCTTCACGGGTGGCGGACCGGGCAAGATGGTGTGCGTGAAGGACTGGGTGGCTTGGCATGGCGCTTACGAGGACCCGTCGTCGTCACTGAGCGCGCGGCTGCGCCGGGGTTGTGCAGCCCGGGCGCGACGGTGATCTGGACCCGGCACCGCCGGCCGCCCGACCTGACGCCGCGGGTGAGAGGCTGGTTCGCCGCCAGCGGCTTCGAGGAGATCGCCTTCGACGCCCTGGGCACCGACACCATGACCGGCGTGGGCGTCAACCGGCTGCGCCACGCCCCGACCAACGCGTTCCAGCCTCCCGCGCCGTAGCGGAGCAGGATCGCGGTGGACCTGACCTGCCCGGCGTCATGGCATATCCGCAGCCATTCGTCCAGGGTGTCCGGCCACGGGACGGGGCGGCCGAGCTTGGCCCACCAGTCACGCGCGATCGGCAGCAGCCGCGGGTACAGCGCCTGCTTGAGCCGCTCGACAGGCTCTGGGTACGGCGTCTTGAAGTACCGGTACTCCCCTTCACCGAAGCGATGCTGCCCATGTTGACCGTGCTCCGGAAGTACCCGGCCTGCTCGTAGACCCCGCGGATCTGCTTCGCTTCGGCCGGGGTGAGCAACTCAGGCAGGAGGGCACCGCCGAGCATGTGACCAGCCACGCCTCGGCATTGGCGTCGTCCGGCAGGTCCGGGTAGGAGCGCAGCGCCGCCAGGAAGGTCTCCGACCACGCGTCCTGCGCATCGTGGACGCCGACGATCACCCGGCACACCCGCAGTACGGTCCCCCCGTGCTCCTCCACGACCTTCTCAAATGGCTGCTTCATGCATCCTCTGCACTATCGGCATGGCCGGCTCCCTTCTCACCAGGTAGACGCTCCCGGCTGGCCGAACGTGAGATGGTAAGCCAGCAGGAGGCTAGCGCATACTGAAACGTGCCTCCCATGTCACGTTTCGTCGTGCAGCTTCACGACGCGACCCGGCTGCATTTCGACTTCCGCCTGCAGTCAGGCGAGGTGCTGCGCTCATGGGCGGTACCCAGAGGGCCCTCGCTTGACCCCAGGAGCCGGCGACTTGCCGTCCCCGTCGAAGACCACCCGATGTCGGCAGGAGACTTCGAGGGTGTCCACGACGGGCAGAAACGCGGGACCGGCGCGGTGATCGTCTGGGATGAGGGGACCGCCGAGATCGTGCGTGACGAGCCCAGGCACCTGTCGTTCGTCTTGCATGGCCGGAAGCTATCTGGGCGCTTCGCACTCACGCAGACCGGGGATTCGCGGTGGATCCTGATCAAGGTCCGCGACGACGATGCACGCCCAGGTTCGGACATCGTGGCTGAGCGGCCGGAGAGCGTGCGGAGCGGCCGGACCTGGCAGGAGCTGGCGCGGCCGTCCGGAGATTAGGCTGCGCTGGTTGCGTCCCTGGTCGCCGCCGGGTCGCCCTCCTGGTGAGGTGTGCGGTCGGGCGGGGCGGGGCGGCCGCCGCGCAGCAGGGATGCGAACGCGGCCACCGCCGACAGCGCGGCGGCTGCCACGAACACCACGGCCAGGCCGTGGTGGAACGGTGCCGAGATGAGCTGCGGGAAGTATTCCCGCCCGGTGAGGATCCGCTGGCTGGCGGCCGGGAGGGTCGCTAGCGCGTGGGCTGAGGCGAGCAGGTGCTGGATGGGATTGACCCCCAGCACGGTGGCGAACAGGGAGGAGACCGGAGGCAGCGAACCGATCTGGTGGGCGACGGCGGGCGGGACGCCATGCTTTTCCAGGCCGCCGGTCAGCGTGCTGGGCAGGCGGGCCGCCAGCCCGGCGATCATCAGCGAGAAGAACACGCCGATCGAGAGCGCCGTGCCGGAGTTCTGGAAGGTGGCGCGCATGCCCGAGGCCGCGCCACGGTACCGGGCCGGGACGCTGCCCATGATCGAGGAGGAGTTGGGTGCGCCGAACATGCCGCTGCCGATCCCGTTGACGGCGATGAGCAGCGCGAATGCCCAGTAGGGGAAGCTGACGGGCAGCAGCATCAGGCCGATGAAGGTGGCGCCGAACACCACCGCCCCGGCGCTGGCGATGCCCCGAGAGCCGAACCGGTCGGACAGGATCCCGGCGGTGGGCCCGGACACCAAGAACCCGGCGGTCAGCGGCAGCAAGAAGATGCCCGCCCACAGCGGGGTCTGGCTGAAGCTGTAGCCGTGCAGCGGCAGCCAGATCCCCTGCAGCCAGATGATCAGCATGAACTGCTGGCCGCCCCGGGCGATGGCCACGACCAGGCTGGCGACGCTGCCGGCCGTGAAGGCCCTGATCCGGAACAAGCTGAGCTGGAACATCGGCTCGGCGATGGTGCGCTCGATGACGAGGAACGCAGCCAGGAGCAGAACGCCGCCTGCGAGCAGGCCGATGACCGTGGGACTGGTCCAGCCCATGGCGTGGCCGTGGTAGGGCTGGATGCCCACGGTGACGCCCACCAGGACCGCGCCCAGGCCCAAGGCGAAGGTGAGGTTGCCCCACCAGTCCATCCGGGCGCGGTGCCGCTCCCCCATCTCCTTCAGCCGCAGGTAGGCCCACAGCGTGCCGAACACGCCGACGGGCACGTTGACCCAGAACACCGCGCGCCAGTCGATGGCCGCCAGCAGCCCCCCGGCCACCAGGCCGACGAACTGCCCAGCCAGGCCAGCGATCTGGTTGGTGCCCAGCGCGAACCCGCGCCGCTCGGCCGGCCAGGCGTCGGTCAAGATCGCGGCCGAGTTCGCCATCAGCATGGACCCGCCGGTGGCCTGCAGCACCCGCCAGCCGATCAGCCACATCGCCCCGCCGCCGGCGCGGAACGGGTCGAACGAGAGCAGGATCGAGGCGATGGTGAAGACGACGAAGCCCGCGTTGTAGATCTTCACCCGGCCGTACATGTCGCCGAGCCGGCCGACGCTGACCACCAGCACCGCCTGGACCAGCCGGTACCCCATGATCATCCACAGCAGGTAGAAGATGCTGCCCGGGGCCAGCGGGTCCAGGCCGATGCCGCGGAAGATCGCCGGCAAGGCGATGATGACGATCGAGCCGTCCAGCGTCGACATGAACGTGGAGGCGGTCGTATTCGCCAGCGCCACCCAGGGATAGTGATCCCTAACCGCGGCCGGCTGCTGTGCCATTCACTCTCCTCGTATCGCGCTGGCCAGGCGCCCGGCGTGCCGCGCCGGAGCCGGTCAGCCCTCAGATGCTCTCGGCCAGCCGCTCGATCAGCGGTGCGGCCGCCAGCAGCTGGCCCATCTCCTCGGGGGTGAACCCGGCCGCCAGCGCCCGCGCCAGCTGCGCGATCCGCGCGCTGCGCTTGTCGCTGAGTGCGGACAGGCCCGCCTCGGTGACCGACATCACCGCGCGCCTGCCGTCGGCCGGATCGGACTGGCGCTTGACCAGGCCACGCGCTTCCAGCGCGCTCAGCGTCGCGCCCATCGACTGCACGCTGATCTGCTCGGCCCTGGCCAGCGCGGTCACCGTGGCCGGGCCGCCGCGCTCCAGCTTGCGCAGCGCCGAGGACTCCGGCAGCGACAGCTCGCCCGGTACCTGCACCTGCTGAAGGCGCCGCTTGAACAGGCCCACGCTCAGGTAAACGGCAGCGGCCACCTCTTCGACATCCCGCTCGGTGACCATATGCCAAGGTTAGCCTTGCAAGTCTGATATTGCAAGGCTAAGCTTTCTAATTGCCGAGCGCTGGCCGCATCAGCGGCCACCCAGCCGGACCTGGCCGTCGAGCAGTTCCCTCGCCAGGTCCAGATGCCCGGCATGTCGCGCCGTCTCCTCGATCATGTGCAGCACCACCCAGCGAACGTTCGGCGGTTCGTATCGCCCGTGCGTACCGCGTGGCCGCGCCGAAAGTGGAGTGACGGCGAGGACTGACTCTGACTCCGCGCACTGGTCGCGGTAGAAAGCCAAGACCTCTGCCGGGGACGCATCCGTCGTGAACACCACCGACATGGGATCGTAGGGCGGCCGATCCTCATCGAGGTCGCCTGGCAGGTCGGGCTGCTGGCCCGCCACAACGCCCTGGAACCAGTGCCACTCAGCGCCGCCCAAGTGCTCCAGCATCCCGGCCGGCGTCCAGCCCGTAGGCACGACCGAGCGGTGCCATTCCTCCTCGCTGAGCCCCTCGACGATGGCGAGCACCGATTCGCGCTGCGCCCGTAGAAAGGTCCGCAGCATCTCGTCGGTGGCTTCGCTTGCGTCATCTGCGTTGCTGGTCATCTCGGTGTTCCTCCGCTCGCCGTTCGTTGAGTAACCGATTCACCACAACCATGACGGAGCCTAGAAACGCGAATCATCGGCGCACAGGAGCCCGGTTCAGGCTATAGGCCGAGGCCGCGGCCGATGATTTCCTTCTGGATCTCGGTGGTTCCGCCGAAGATCGACTGGACGCGGCTGTCCGCCCAGGCCCGGCCGACCTGGTACTCGTGCATATAGCCGTACCCGCCGTGCAGTTGCACGCAGCGGTCGGTGACCCGGTTGCACAGTTCGGTGTTCCACCACTTGACCATCGACGCCTCTTCGCCGCTCAGGCGGTCCGCGCAGTGTTCGGTGACCGCGCGGTCGGTGAACGCGCGCGCGATGGCCAGCTCGGTGGCCATCTCGGCCAGCGCGAACTTGGTGTGCTGGAACTTCCCGATGGACTGGCCGAACGCCTGTCGCTGCTTGCAGTAGGCCAGCGTGTCCTCGAAGGCCTGCTCCGCGACGGCCAGCGCGGTGACGCCGATCGTGACGCGCTCACGTGGGAGGTTCTGCATCAGGGCGACGAACCCGCCGCCCTCCTCGCCCAGCAGGTTCGCGGCCGGCACCCGGACGTCGGTGAAGAACAGCTCCGAGGTGTCCTGCGCGTGCATGCCCAGCTTCTCGAGGTTGCGGCCTCGGTCGAAGCCGGGCATCCCCCGCTCGACCACCAGCAGGCTGATCCCGCGGTGACCGGCCTGGGGGTCCGTGCGGGCCACCACGATCACGATGTCGCCCAGCTGCCCGTTGGAGATGAACGTCTTCTGCCCGTTCAGCAGGTAGTGGTCGCCCGAGCGGACGGCCGTGCTGCGGATCCCCTGCAGATCGCTGCCCGCCTCGGGCTCGGTCATCGCGATCGCCGCGATGAGCTCCCCCGAGCAGTAGCCGGGGAGCCACCGCTCCCGCTGCTCGGGCGTGCAGAGCCGGTGCAGGTACGGGCCGATCATGTCGTTGTGCAGCTGGAACATCGGCCCGGTCGCGCCGGCCCGCGCCAGCTCCTCGTTCACGATGACGTAGTACCGGTAGTCGGGATCGCCGCCGCCGCCGTACTTCTCGTCGATGTGGATGCCGAGCAGCCCGGCCCGGCCGGCCGCCAGCCACACGTCGCGGGAGACCACCCCGTCCCGCTCCCACTGCTCGTGGTATGGCGTGATCTCCTTCGCGATGAAGGTCCGCACCATGTCGCGGAACGCCTCGTGTTCGGGGGTGAAAATCTCGCGCTGCATCGCCTCGACCTCCACCAGAATCTTACCCTGCGGCTATTGTGAAGCACTTACTTCGAAAGTAATCTTTCACATATGCAGAGCAAGGCTGGGGTGCCGGAGGGCGAGAGCAAGGCTGGCGTGCGGGAGGGCATTGCACCCGGGATGCCGGGGAACCCGGTCACGCTCACCGATCCGAAGATGATGCGCGCGCTCGCGCATCAGGCGAGGATCGCCATCTGGAGCTACCTGGGGCTGCACGGGCCGGCGACGGCGACCCAGTGTGCGGAGGTGGCCGGTCTCTCCCCGTCGGCGTGCAGCTACCACCTGCGGACGCTGGCGCGGTACGGGTTCATCGAGGAGGATCGCGAGAGCGCCGCCGACGGGCGGGAACGCCCGTGGCGGGTCCGCCTGATCGCCTTCAGTATGGAAGACCGCCCGGACGCCCCGGCCGCGTACCGGGTGGCCAACCGGTTGCTGGTGGAGAACCTGCGCCAGGCTGCGGAGGAAGTTCGCGTCCGGTTCCTGGATCGCAAGTCCGAGTATCCGCACGAGTGGCAGCGCGAATTGGGCGAGACATTCAGCGCCGCGCACGTGACGCCCGCTGAGCTGGACGAGATGCGGGCGAAGGTCATGGAAGTCCTAGGCCAGTACCTGCGGCTGGATCCGGCCGAACGGTCAGCGGGGGCGCTGCCCGTCCAGGTCACGTTCGACCTGTTCCCGTGGTTCGGGCCCGAGGAAGTCAGCCAGCAGGAACACGGGGAGGAATTATGAGGATTCTCGCGGCGTGGCGCTCGGGGCCGCTGGCGGTGCGGAGCTTCCGGCTGCTGGCCGGGGGGCAGTTCACGTCCACGATCGGGGACTACTGCTACGCGGTGGCCCTCCCCTGGCTCGTGCTGTCGAACCACGGCGGCGCGATCCTGCTCGGCACCGTGCTGGCCTGCTACGGCGTGCCGCGCATGGTGTTCATCCCCATCGGCGGGGTGCTGGCCGACAAGATCGGGCCGCGCACGGTCATGCTGATGGCCGACGTCACGCGCTGCGTGCTCGTCGCGGCGCTGGCCGTGCTCGCGGCCAGGCATACGGCCTCGCTGGCGGCGCTCGGACCCGTCGCCGCGCTCATCGGCGCCGGCGAGGGCCTGTTCCTCCCGGCCTCGTTCGCGCTCATGCCGTCGTTGCTCAACGGCGAACAGCTCGCGGCGGGCAACGCCATATCGACCGCGGCCGTGCAGGCCGGGTCGCTCCTCGGCCCGGCTCTCGGCGGCGCCCTCGTCGCCGTCACCCGGGCGTCGACCTGGGCCTTCGCCATCGATGCCGCCTCGTTCGCGGTCTCGGCGCTGACGCTGGCGCTGATCCCGGCACGGGCGGCGGACGGGTCGATGGCCGCGGCGGCGAGCGAGCCGGCCGGGGCGAGCGGGGGGGCCGAGGCGGACGGAGGCGCGGACGCGGCGACCGGGGCGACCGGGACGCGCGCGGTAGAAGACGGTGCAGGCGGCGGGAGCGACGGGGTGCTCGCCCTGCTGCGGAGGTCGCGCGTGCTGCAGGTCCTGCTGCTGGTGGTCATCGCGGCGAACCTGGCCAGCGGGGGGGAGGGCGACGTGGCGCTGCCCTCGCTCGCGCACGCCCGGTTCGGGGCGGCCGGCTACGGCGCGCTGATCGCCTGTTTCGCGGCGGGCGGCGTGATCGGCACGCTCTCGGCGGCGCGCACCAGCGGGCTGCGGACGCCCGCTATCTTCGCCACGGCGATGTTCCTGGTCGACGGGACCGCTATCGCGCTGACCCCATACCTCGGCGGCGAGGCCGGGGCGGCCGCAGCGCTGTTCGTGGTGGGCGCTACGAACGGGCTCGGCAACGTCATCTTCATCACCGCGATGCAGAAATGGGCGCCCCCGGCCCTGCTCGGACGGATCATGAGCGCGATATTCCTGTGCGCGTTCGGCAGCTTCCCGCTGTCGGTGGTGATTGCCGGGGTGCTGGTCCGTCACATCGGGCCCGCGCTGTTCTTCCCGGTCGCGGGCGCGCTGGTCGTGGTCACGATGCTCGGCGGGCTGACCCAGCGGGAGTTCCGGATGTTCGGGGCGGCGGACCGGAGCGGGAGCGACGACGGGGCGACAGGCCCGCGGGAGGAGCGGGTGATCGTGAGTGATACCACGGGTCGTTCGGCGTAAAAGAAAAAAGCCGCCTGCGGGGCGGCGGGAACGGCAGGGTACGGCGGGAACGGGGATTACGGCACGCCGGCGCTGGGCCTGGTCAGGCGGCCACTGGTCTTAAGGCGGCGCTGGGCTCACGCAAATAAGCGGCCCACTGGGGGTCGCCGTCGTGCTGAGCGCCCACTAGCCTCCAGTGGGCGCCACGCGGTACCGCTGGTGGCACCGCCAGGGTCCAGCCGAGTTCGGAGAGCAGGCGGTCGGCCTTGCGGTGGTTGCAGATCTGGCACGACGCGACGCAGTTCTCCCAGGCGTGCTGGCCGCCGCGGCTTCTCGGCACCACGTGGTCGATGGTCTCGGCCCGGCGGCCGCAGTAGGCGCACCGGTAGTTGTCCCTGCGCATCAGGGCGGCGCGGGTCAGCGGCACGCGGTTGCGGTACGGGACGCGGACGTAGCGGCTGAGCCTGATCACCGACGGCGTCGCCAGCGCCACCGACGCCGCGTGCAGGACCGCCCCCGCGGCATCGTCGTGGACGATCTCGGCCTTGCCGCACAGCACCAGGCACACGGCCCGGCGGAGGCCGACGGTGGTCAGCGGTTCATACGTCACGTTGAGCAGCAGCACTCGCCGCACTGCACCTCCCGCTGGCGCCGTCCCGATTAACTACAAGCCCGTGCTTCCAGTGTGTCCTCTGGTACGCGCATCTGCCACGGGATAAGACTACACAGCCGGCCTGACCGTACAGTGCCTAGCATGAGCGAGTTGCGCTGCCCGCGCTCCCGAAGGATGGACCTGACCGAGGACGTCCTCGGGCACCAGGTCAGCGACCCCTACCGCTGGCTAGAGGACGCCGGGAGCGGCGAGCGGGCGGACTGGCTGGCCGCGCAGGCAGAACTGTACGGGGTCGAGCGCGACGGGTGGCCCGGGCGCGACGCCCTGACCGGGCAGGTCCGCGCGCTGCTCGAGACCGGGTTCGTCGGAACGCCGACCTGGTGCGGGGAGCGGTCCTTCTTCACCAGGCGCGACCCCGGGCAGGAACACGGCGTGCTGTACACGCGGCTGGGTTCCGGTCCTGCCGAGGTCCTGGTCGACCCGACGGCCATCGACCCGTCCGGGGTGACCACGCTGGACGCCTGGCAGCCGGACAAGGAGGGGCGGCTGCTCGCCTACCAGCTTTCCGAGGGCGGCGACGAGGAGTCGCTGCTGCGCATCCTGGACGTGGCCACGGGGTCGCTGGTGGACGGGCCGATCGACCGGTGCCGGTACTCCAACGTGGCCTGGCTGCCCGGCGGCAAGGCGTTCTACTACACGCGCAGGCTGCCGCCGTCGGAGGTCCCCGAGTGGGAAAGCCAGTACCACCGGCGGGTCTACCTGCACCAGGTCGGCGCGCCCGCCGACGAGGACGTGCTCATCTTCGGCTCGGGCCGGGACAAGACCGACTACTACTCCGTGTCGGTCAGCTGGGACGGGCGGTGGCTGACGGTCTCGGCTTCGCGGGGCACCGCGCCGCGGAACGACCTGTGGCTCGCCGACCTTTACGAGTCCGACCCGGCCTCGCCTGACCTGCGCGCGTTCGTGGAAGGGGTCGACGCGCTGACGTCGGTCCAGGCCGGGCGGGACGGGCTCCTCTACGTGTTCACGGACCGCGGGGCGCCGCGCGGGCGGATCGCGGTGACCTCGCCGCGCGATCCGGTCGGGTCTGGGGGGGCTGGTGATCCGGCTGACCCCCTGAGCTGGCGGGAGCTGATCGGCGAGGATCCCGAAGCGGTGCTCCAGGACTACGCGATCCTGGACGGCCCGGAGCTGGACCAGCCGGTCATGCTCGCCTGCTGGACCAGGCACGCGCTGAGCGAGATCACCGTGCACGACCTGTCGTCCGGGGGTTTGCTCGGGCACGTCCCGCTGCCGGGGCTCGGCAGCGCCGGGGGGCTGTCCGAGCGGCCCGAGGGCGGGCACGAGGCGTGGTTCGGGTACACCGACAACACCACGCCGCCGCTAGTGCTGCGGTTCGACGCGTCCGGTTCGGCCGGTTCGGCCGGTTCGGCTGGTTCGGCGGTGAGCACGTGGGCTCAGGCGCCGGGCCGGGCCGAGGTCCCGGCAGTGACGACACGGCAGGTGACGTACTCCTCGGCGGACGGTACCCCGGTGCGGATGCTGATCATGAGCGGTGATCCCTCGGGTCCCGCCGGGCCCCGGCCGGCCATCCTGTACGGGTACGGCGGGTTCGACATCAGCCTCACGCCCGCCTACTCGCCGACCATCCTGGCTTGGGTGGCCGCGGGCGGCGTGTACGCGATCGCCAGCCTGCGCGGCGGCGGCGAGGAGGGCGAGGAATGGCACCGCGCCGGGATGCTTGAGCACAAGCAGAACGTCTTCGACGACTTCCGCTGTGCGGCCAAGTTCCTGGTCAGCGAGGGCTGGACGACCCCCGGGCAGCTGGCCATCTCGGGCGGGTCGAACGGCGGGCTGCTGGTCGGCGCGGCCCTGACGCAGGAGCCCTCGCTGT
>JBOHCK010000103.1:0-18998 GCA_050698755.1 Streptosporangiaceae bacterium
GAGCGCGGCCAGGGGCGGCCGGAGCGCGGCCAGGGGCGGCTGCGGCGCGGACTTGACCCGATCGCTCCGGATCAGGCCACCATGCGGGGCAGCTCGGAGGGCCGGAGGTACCGCCGGACCGGCGTGCCCCGGCGACGGGCCACCATGAGTCCCACGGCTGCGGTGGCCGCGACCGAGATCAGCCCTCCGAAGACTACGCTCATCCGCGGCCCGAACTGCTCGGCGATCCAGCCGGCCAGCGGCGAGCCCAGCGGTGCCCCGCCGAGGAACACCAGCAGGTACAAGCCCATCACCCGGCCCCGCATATCCGCCGAGGTGGCCAGCTGGGTGGCAGAGTTGGCCGAGGTGGTGAAGGTGATCACCGCCAGGCCGGTCGGCACCAGCATGACCAGGAACGACCAGAAGTTCGGCATCAGGCCGGTGGCCACCTCCAGCAGGCCGAACGCTCCGGCGGTCGCGAGCAGCAGGCGCAGGCCCGGCCGCGCCCGGCGGGCGGCGAGCAGCGCGCCGCCCAGCGCGCCCAGCGCATACACCGCCGACGCGATCCCGAACGCGCCGGCCCCGGTATGGAACACCTGGCGGGACATAAGTGCGTTGGTGACCTGGAAGTTCATCCCGAACGTCGACACGAAGAAGACGCACACCAGCGGCATCCACAGCTCGGGCCTGGCCCGGACGTAGCCGACGCTCTCCCGCAGCTGACCCCTGGCCCTGCGCACCGGCAACGCCACGTGCAGTTCGGCCGGGCGCATGAGTTTGAGGCCGACCAGCACCGCCCCGTAGGACGCGGCGTTGACCAGGAAAGCCGCCGGCGTGCCCGCGACGCTGATCACCAGTCCGGCGACCGCCGGCCCGACGATCCTGGCCAGGTTGAACACCGCGCTGTTCAGCGCGATGGCGTTCGCCACCGCGTTCCTGCCCACCATCTCGGCGGCGAAGGCCTGCCTGGTCGGGTTGTCCACGGCCGTGACCATCCCGAGGGCCAGCGCGAGCAGGTACACGTGCCAGGTCTGTACGGTCCTGGTCAGCGCGAGGATGCCGAGGATCACCGCCAGTCCGCCTGCCAGCGCCTGGGTGATCATGAGGATGGTCCGCTTGGGATAACGGTCGGCGATGACGCCGCCCCACGGGCTGGCCAGCATGGGCAGGAACTGCAGCCCGGTGGTGATGCCCAGCGCGGTGCCGCTGCCGTGGGTCAGCTCGAGCACCAGCCAGTCCTGGGCTACCCGCTGCATCCAGCTTCCGGTGTTGGAGATCACCTGGCCAGCCGTGAACAGCCGGTAGTTGCGGTTGCCGAGTGAACGGAACGTCCTGCCGCCGGCTAGCAGCCGCGCTGCCGCGTGCAGCCCGGTAGCCGGATCTCGGCCCGCGGCCGCGGGCAGCCCGGTAGCCGGCCCTCGGGCCGCCGGGCCGGTCAGGATCGGCTGAGCTGCTCCAGCACCGGTGCGGCCGACCGCCTGGCCAGCCGGCTGATCGCGATCCGTAGCGTCACGGCCGGGCCCGTATCGGGCCTGACCTGCGAGGTAGTCAATATCATTAGCCTGGCTCATTACTTTAACTAAGATTATCCGAAATGCCGGTAACCCGTCAAACCAGCCTCGCAACCGAGAACTGAGCCAGGCCGAGCCGGAGGGGAGCCTGCATCGCGGCGCCTGAACGGCGGCGTCAGTAAGCCCAGGGGAACCCCGCCCAGTCTGGGTCGCGCTTTTGCAGAAACGCGTCCCGGCCCTCGGCCGCCTCGTCAGTCATGTAGGCGAGCCGGGTTGCCTCGGTGGCGAACACCTGCTGGCCTACCAGCCCGTCGTCGACGAGGTTGAACGCGAACTTCAGCATCCGCTGCGAGGTCGGACTCTTGGCGTTGATCGTGGCTGCCCACTCCAGCGCGGTGCGCTCCAACTCGGCGTGCGGAACCACCGCGTTGACCATGCCCATCCGGTGTGCCGCCTCGGCGTCGTAGGTCTGGCCGAGGAAGAAGATCTCCCTGGCGAACTTCTGGCCTACCTGGCGGGCCAGATAGGCCGACCCGAAGCCGCCGTCGAAGCTGCCCACGTCAGCGTCGGTCTGCTTGAACCTGGCGTGCTCGCGGCTGGCGATGGTCAGGTCGCAGACGACGTGCAGGCTGTGCCCGCCGCCGGCCGCCCAGCCGGGTACCACGCAGATGACGACCTTGGGCATGAACCGGATCAGGCGGTGCACCTCCATGATGTGCAGCCGCCCGGCGCGGGCCGGATCGGCGCTCTCGGCCGTCTCACCAGAGGCGTACAGATACCCATCGCGCCCGCGGATGCGCTGGTCGCCCCCTGAGCAGAACGCCCAGCCGCCGTCCCTCGGCGACGGCCCGTTGCCGGTGAGCAGCACGCACCCGACGTCGCTCGTCATCCGGGCGTGATCGAGCGCCCGGTACAGTTCGTCGACTGTCTGCGGCCGGAAGGCGTTCCTGACCTCGGGCCGGTTGAACGCGACGCGCACCGTGCCGGAGTCCACGGCACGGTGGTACGTGATGTCGGTGAAGGCAAACCCCTCGACGTCGTGCCACCGTCCGGGGTCGAAGATCTCAGAGACCATGGCGCCAATTCTGCCTCGGACCCCCGGCCCGCCGGGCTGTCAGCCCCTCGCCGCTGTTATTGTGCAGTATTGCTGTACGCCTTCTTAACACTAGACAGGGACGGTCCGATGCAAGTCTGTCTGATGGTCGAAGGCCAGGAGGGTGAGACCTGGCAGGACTGGGTGGCGATCGCCGAAGCGGTCGAAGCGAGCGGTCTGGACGGCTTGTTTCGCTCGGACCACTACCTGTCGATGAACGGTCCAGGTTCAATCGCCATGGACGCCTGGGCCATCATGTCTGCCCTGGCCGGCCGCACCGAGCGCATCCGGCTCGGCACCATGGTCTCGCCCGCCACCTTCCGTCACCCGTCCGTCTTGGCCAACATGGTCAGCACCGCCGACCACATCTCGAACGGGCGGATCGAGCTGGGTCTCGGGGCGGGCTGGTACGAGGCGGAGCACCGGGCGTTCGGGTTCGACTTTCCCACCGCGGCCACGCGCTTTGCGGTCCTGGAAGAGCAGGCCGAGATCATCCACCGCCAGTGGACCGAGGACGACGTGAGCTTCTCGGGGCGGCACTTCACCCTCGAGCACTGCACCGCGCGGCCCAAGCCCGTGCAGCAGCCGCCTCCGCTGATCATCGGCGGATCGGGCAAGCCCAAGACCGTGGCCGTGGCCGTCCGCTTCGGAGCCGAGTACAACGCCAGCGTCTTCAGCACGGAGCAGTGCGGCGAGCTCCGGTCCGTGCTCGACCGGGAGTGCGAACGCCAGGGCCGCGACCCCGCGAGCCTCCGCTTCTCAGCCTTTGCCCAGAACACCGTGATCGGGACCAGCAGCGCGGACGTCGCGGGGAAGATTGCCCGCCTCCAGCGCGAATTTGACCGCGGGACCGGGGGGCTGCTCAACGAACCCGTGAGCCGGTGGTTCACGGCGACGGCCGACGAGGCGGTCGAGCGGCTCTCGCAGTGGGCGGCCGCGGGAGCGCACCGGGTCCTGCTGCAGCACCAGCTCTGGAGCGACCTGGATACGATCGCCCTGATCGGCGAGGAGATCCTGCCCCGCGTGCGCGACCTGTGAGCTCACTGTTCGCCCGCGGTTCTCACGGGCTCGGCGACGTTCGCCGGTCGTGGTCGCCGGCCCCTGGCCACCAGCGCGATCGCGATCACGGCCACCGAGCCGCAGCCAATCTGGACCGGTGAGAGCAGCTGTCGCAGGATGATCAGCGCAGCCACCGCCGCGACGGGTGCGTTGAGGATCGTGATCACCGACGAGACCGAGGCGTCGACGTAGCGATGAGCCCAGTTCACCATCACGTGCCCGACGCCCGGCACGACGGCCAGGGCCACGATCCACGGCCAGTTCCTGGCCGGTATGGCCGTGAAGGACTCGCCTGAAGCCAGCGCGACCGGAGTCAGGGCGACCGCGGCCGCGATCCACACCCCGGCCATGAACTCGAAGGTGGGAATCTTACCCCTGGCCTTCTTCGCGAACAGCCAGTAGCCGGCGAACGCGAGCGTGCCGATGACCGCGATCAGGTCGCCCTTGCCGTGAGCTCCGATCGAGATGGCCGTGCCCGTGACCACGCCGCACACGCCTGCTATCGCGACCGCGGTGAGCAGCACCTCGCGCAGGCCGACCGGCTCGCCGAAGAGCATGGCCGCGCCGATCAGGACTATCGCAGGCTGAAGGGCGCTGATAACCGAAGCGTCTGCGATGGTGGTGAGCCTGAACGCGAAGACATAGCACGCCAGGTTCACGCCGAGCAGCACGCCAGACGGGACCGCGCGCACGACGACCTGCCACGAGAGCGTCCCTCGTCGCAGTAGGAGCGCCAGCAGCATGAGCGCCGCTGAGATCCACAGGCGGTAGAAGGTCAGGACGAACGGCGCCGTCCTGGAGTACGTCACGATGATCCCGGTGAAGCCCCACATGGTGGCGGCGGCCACGTCCGCCGAGATGCCGAGCGTCCTTTGCTGGGTGGTGACCTGGGCGGTGGGGGCGGCCATCCCTTAAAGCTGCGCCTGGCGTGTCGCTGGCGTCCAGGGGTCGACCAGCGTCTTGACCCGCGTCGACGTGCCGCTGGCCAGGGGACGGATCCCCTGGTCGACCAGGTCGTCGAGTGCCAATGCCACGGGGGCCACGTCGGTCCAGGACCCGGCCCGGCGGCCAAGTAGCAGGAGGGCCCGGGGCAGGTCGTCCGCCGCTGAGCGGTACCGGTTCGGCGATCTCTTCTATCCGGATGTCCCCCCGGCCACGGTAGACGGCTGCCCTCACCGGGCCCCACCCCTGCGACTCGCCGGAGCCTGACCGGGAGCGGCCCTTGTCGCGGCGCCGGCCATCCCCGCAACCACATCGGGAGCGGCCCTTGTCATGAGCCAAAGTGTATAGTAATTGTAATCACAATGTATCGCCCTACTGATCGCGAGGTCTTCGTGGGCGGCCTCCCCGGGGCCGTTTCACCGTCAAAGACCCAGGTCGGCGGACCTATGGCTGGCGACAGCCTCCGCCAGCTGTTTCCGCCTGTCCCCGCCCCCGCCGCGGGCGGCCCACGCGGAGGCGGTAAACACAGGCCCTGAGACGCCCGAGGACGGAGACATGACTGAGCACGAGCACAGCTACAAGGTGAACGTCGCCGACTTCGCCGCCGACCAGAATCTGGCGTCCAACGACGGCTGGGTGAACATGGCCGTCCAGTTCCTTGTCGATCACGCCCACGGCGGCGCGCGCAAGGTGGTGTTCGGCCGGACGGTGTTCGCGCCTGGCGAATCAGTGCACGAGCTGCACCGGCATGTCGGCGCGGAAGAGGTGGTCTACCTGGTGCGCGGCTCGGGCGTGGCGACCAACGGTGACGAGGAGATCGTGCTGAACGTCGGCGACATCGCCTTCCACCCGCAGGGGGAGTGGCACGGGTTCTACAACACCTCACCGACCGAAGAGGCCGAGATGATCTGGGTGTGGGCCGGGGCCGCTTCGAAGGACGACGCCGGTTACGAGGTCAAGGACGCGGCCGCGCTCGGCCACAGCCACGAGTAAAGCCGACTAAGGCCGAGCAAGGCCTGTAGCGCGGGCCTTGACCGCTCTGTAAAGTGGCACTTACCATACTAAACACTAAGGCGTGGCGGGTTCTGGTTCCGCGCGCGCCCACCGGTGCGCGAACGGCGCGGCGCGGATGATGTCCCTACCAGCTGGAGGACCTCGGTCGCATAGGGAAGGGAAAGCGCGATGGCGGACAGCGAGCCTGGCGCCGGGGATGTAGCCCCCGGTACGCACGTTCTCGTCAGCGGGAAGAAGGCCCTCACCACCGTGGAGGCCTCGGGCATGAGCCTGGCCGGCTTGGCGCCCACCATGGCCATGGCCCTCGGCACGGCGTTTGCCGCTTCCGAGGCGGGCGGAGCCGCTCCCCTGAGCTACTTGCTCGGGTTCGTGGGATCGCTCTGCCTCGGCTTCGTCATCATGAAGTTCGCCAGGCGGTACGTCGCGGCCGGCGTCGGCTTCACCTACGTCCGGGTCGGCTTCGGCGTTACGGCCGGGTTTACCGCCGGCTGGGTCTACGCCTGCGCCTGGATGTTCGGCGTGGCCGTCAACAGCGCGATCGCCTCGAACGCACTCGTGGCCGTGTTCGCGCTGCACGGAGACAGCGTGAATTGGCTCGTCTTCTTCATCCCCATGATCGTGATCTGCGCCGGGATCAACTACATCGGGATCAAGCCCTCGGTGCGGGCCCAGGTGACGCTCGAACTGGGCTCGATGGCCGCCCTGGCCATCATCATGGCCTTCGTGCTCGTCAAGGGCGGCGCTCACGGCCTCAGCCTCTCGCCCTTTAACCCGCACTACTCCACCAAGGGCTGGGGCGGTATCGGGTACGGCATGATCTTCGGCTTCTCCGGGTTCGCCGGGTTCGAGGCCGCCGTCGCGCTCGGCCGGGAAACCCGCAACCCGCGGCGCTCACTGCCGCGCGCGGTCCTCTATTCGCTGGTCGGCGCCGGGGTCTTCTTCGTCTTCATCACCTACTGCCTGTCCGTCGGCTACGGCGTGAAGAGCGGAGCCACCTGGGCGGCCGATGCCACCCCGCTCAACACCATCGCCAACAAGTACGCCGGCTCGACCTGGGCGCAGACGGTCGACGTTCTGGTCGCGCTGTCCGGCTTCTCGGGCGCGATGGGCATCGTCACCCTGTCCAGCCGCGTCTTCTACGACATGGGGCGCGGCGGCATCGGCGTGCCCTGGCTGGTCGAGCGGCACAAGCGGTTCAACACGCCGACGCGGCTCGTCCTCATCATCTGCACCGTGGCTCTCGTAACCGGCGTCCTGGTCGGCGAGACGACGACGCCGGCGACCGTCGTGGGCTTCATCGGCAGCGCCACTACCCTGGGCCTCATCCTGGTCTACTTCTCGATCGCGCTCGCCGGCCTGCGCAAGTTCAACTCGGCGGAATCCCGGGCAGGCCAGAACGCGCTCTCGCTGGCCGCGTCCATCGTGCTGCCCATCGTCGCCATGGGCCTGCTCGGCTACGCCTTCTATTCCTCGGTCATTCCGGTACCTGCGTTCCCGTACAACCTGGCACCTTACCTCGTCGTCGTTTTCGCCCTCATCGGGCTGGGCATCTACTGGCGGGCGCACAGCCGAGGGGTCATCGACCCGCTGACCAGTGACGACCAGCTGACCGCGGACCACGACCTGAGACCGGAATACGGGCCGGCCGTCTAGCCGGCCAGAAAGGAGAGATTTGCCGCTGTCGCCTCGGGCCGGTTCAGTCAGCGGCCAGGTCGGCGCGTGGCGGGCAGGCCATCAGGCCGGAAGGACCAGAAAGCACCGGAGGGACCGGAAGGGAGACGACGTGCCGCACCTCGTGACGGACGACATATCGCTACGACTACGGGCCAGGGTGCCGGCCGTGCTGTTCGGCGAGACGCGCGACTGGAAGTTCTTCGACGGGCCGAGCGGCACCCAGATGGTCGACGGCTGCATCGACGCCATGCGCGACTACATGGTCACCGGGGTGGCCAACCGGCACGAGGTCGCTCCCACCGGCGACCAGACCGAAGAGATCATCGCCAGGGCCCGGCGCGAGTTCCAGCGCCTGGTCAGGGGCACGGGCTACCGGGTGGTGTTCGGGCAGAACATGACGAGCCTGGCGTTCGCGTTCGCGCACGCGATCGCCGCCCAGCGGGCCCGCGTAGGTTCCTCGATCCTGATCTCTGAGCTCGAGCACTTCGGCAACGTCGACCCCTGGGTGCGGAACTTCGCCGACCACGGGGTCCCGGCGAGGTTCATCCCCGTCGACGAGGAGTCGTGTCGGCTCGAGGATGATGCGGTAGCCAGGGCATTCCAGGCCGGCCCCGTGGACCTAGTCGCGATTACGCTCGCGGCCAACGCCATCGGGACGGTCCCCGACGTCGCCGCGATCTCGTCGCTGGCCCATGAGGCCGGAGCGCTCGTCGCGGTCGACGGCGTCCACGCGGTTCCTCATCACCAGGTTGACCTCGAAACCATCAACCCTGACATCTTCTTCTGCTCGGCCTACAAGTTCTACGGGCCGCACCTCGGCATCGCGCTGGTCAAGGCGGACCTGGCCGAGGAGCTCAAGCCATACAAGGTGACCCCGGCTACCGACGTCGGCCCCGACAAGTTCGAGACGGGAAGCCAGAACCACGAGGCGATCGCCGGGCTGGTCGGGACGCTCAACTCCCTCGCCAGCCTCGTCGGCGGGGCAGGCGGCGAGGGAGCGCGGGAGGCCATCGGCCAGCTGTCGAGGTCGCAGGCGAAGACCGCGGAGTGGATCGAGGGCCGGCTGCGGAGCATGCCGAAGGTGCGGCTGTTCCGCGCGAAGAGCTCCGAGGGCGCGCTGGCGCCGACGATCGCCTTCCGGGTCGAGGGACGTTCCCCGGCCGAGTGCGCGGCGCGGCTGCGGGAACGCGGCCTGTTCATCACTCACGGCGATCTCTACGTGGTCGCGCTGGCTCGCCGGCTGGGTGTCGCCCACGACGGCGGCTGGGCGCGACTCGGCGTCGCAGGCTACAACCGGATGGATGAGGCCGAAGAACTCGTCGAGGCCATTGGTGCGCTCTGAACCCGGTCCCAGCCACCGGGGGCGATGAGGGTGACCGAGCCAAGAGGCCTAGTTGAGGGCAAAGTGTGCATCGTCACCGGTGCGGGAAGCGGCATCGGGCGGGCCACCGCGCAAGCGATGACGGGCGAGGGCGGCATCGTGCTCGGCTGCGACATCGCGCCGGAGACGGGGACCAGTTACAGCTGCCGGGACATGGACGTACGGGACGAGCAGGGCTGGTCGGCGAACCGAGGACGGCATGGATGAGATGAAGCTCGGCGTCTGGTATGACTTCCGGAACCCGCTCGCCTGGCGCATCCCGTGGCAGCAGCTCTACCACGAGACGCTCGACCAGGCCAGCTGGGCCGAAGAGCTGGGCTTCCACAGCGTCTGGCTGTCCGAGCACCACTTCACCGACGACGGATACATGCCCTCGATCCCGAGCGCGCTGGCCGCGATCGCGTCGCGGACGAAGCGGGTCCGCCTCGGCACCGCCGTCATCCTCGCGCCGCTGCATCATCCCCTCCGCCTGGCCGAGGACCTGGCGGTCGTCGACCTGATCTCGGACGGGCGCCTGGACATCGGGCTGGCGTCCGGCTACCGCAGCAAGGAATTCGAGGTCATGGCGGTCCCGCGCCGGGAAAGAGGCCAGCGCACGGAAGAGACGGTCCAACTGCTCCGGCTGGCCTGGACGGGGGAGAAGTTCGACTTCGAGGGGAAGAGCTACCAGTTCCGCGACGTGACCGTGACCCCCCCGCCCGCCCAGCGCGGAGGGCCCCCGCTCTACCTCGGCGGCAGCAGCGTCCCCGCCGCCCGGCGGGCCGGCCGGCTCGGCTGCGGTTTCGCGGCCGATTCGGGCGGCTCGCTGGACCTGTACCGGGTGTACACCGAGGCCTTCACCGCCGTGGCGGGCGGCGGTCTACAAGCCCCCGACATCAAGACGAACCGGCTCGTCTACGTCGCCGATGATCCCGAGCGGGCCTGGCACATGCTCGGCCCCCACCTGCTGTACCAGAGCAACGTCTACGCCCAGTGGGCCCGCGAGGCCGGCGAGCCGAACGCCAGGCCGGCCGACCTCACCGATCCCGAACAGCTGTCCAGGGACGGTCTCCTGGTCGGGACCCCGCAGCAGATCCTGGCCGAACTAAAGACCATATTCGCCCAGGGCCCCGTCACCGAGCTGATCTTCTGGGCGCGGCCCCCCGGAGTGACGCTCGATGACAGCGCAGCCTCGCTGCAGCTGATCGCCGACCAGGTCCTGCCTGCGCTCGCCGCCGGCCCCATGACCAGCCAGGGAAGGGGGTTATCAGGTGGAGAACGCGGCCCAGCAAAGCCAACCACCCGACGCAACCGAGCGCACCAACTGGGGTCGCTGGGGCCCGGACGACGAGGTCGGCGCGCTCAACCTGATCTCCCCCTCCGAGGTGGTGCAGGCGGCTCGCCTGGTGCGCAGCGGGAAGACGTTCACGCTCGGGCTGCGCGTCTTCGATGAGCGCGGTGATCCGCTCTCCGCGGAACGCCACCGGGCCATGCACGTCCCGTTTCGTGACTGGTCTCACTACGCGTCAGGGAAGGCCAAGGTCGAGGCCTGCCGCCCGTGCTACTCCGACGACGGCATCTTCATCTCCTGCCACGGAACGACCCATATGGACGCCCTGGGCCATATCTGGGTCGACGATCAGCTCTACAACGGATACCCGGCCCAGACCACGGCGGGCTCGCTCGAGCGGTGCAGCATCGCCCCCGTCTCGCAACGGGGTGTCGTGACCCGCGGGGTCCTCCTCGACGTGGCGGCGGGCCGCGGCGTTCCGTATCTGCCACCCACCTCGGAAATCACCCTCGGAGAACTGCTTGCCGCCGCCGCGGCGGCCAAAGTCGAGGTGGGGAAAGGCGATGTCATCCTCATCAGGACCGGGAGCCTGCCGCGCTTTTACGAGGTCGGGCCCGAAGAGTTCTGGTCCGTCGATTCGGAGCCGGGGCTGAGCGATGATCCCGAGCTGCTCGAGTGGATCGACCGCACGCAGATCGCCGGGATCGGCACCGACAGCCTGGCCAATGAGCTCCCGCACTCGGCGCGGTCGGATCAGCTCTTCCCTCTCCACCGGCTCCTGATCCGCAACCGCGGCCTCACCTTCCACGAAGCCCTGTGGCTGGAGGAACTCGCCGAGGACTCGCGGGCCGACGGCTGCTACGAGGGCCTCTACGTCGCCCTGCCGCTCAAGCTCGTGGGGGCGACCGGATCCCCGATGAATCCTCTTTTCGTCAAGTGAAGGAGTGACCGACAATGCCAGACGCCATCGGACGCGTGCATCACGTAGGCCTCACCGTCAAGGACGTCGAGGTGTCCCTGGAGTGGTACGGACGGATGTTCGGGGTGGAGCCGGTGTTCGTGACCAAGGCCGAGGGAGACCAGCTCGCGACGGCCGTGGGAGTCCCCGGGGCCAAGCTTACCTTCGCCTTCCTGCGTTTCGGCGAGACCGAAGTGGAGCTGCTGAGCTACGACAACGACCGCGACGAGAACTTCGGCCGGCGCAACTGCGACGTCGGCTCGCCGCACCTGTGCATCCTGGTGGACGACATCGAGGCGAGCTACCAGGACCTGAAGGCCAAGGGAGTGGAGTTCTTCGCCGAGCCGCTCCACATCGAGGGCGGCCCGCTCGACGGCTGCTCGTTCGTCTACTTCCGCGATCCAGACGGCATCACGCTCGAGCTGTTCGAAGAGGCCAAGCCCTGACCGGAGGAGGACCCCTATGCAGATCGTCTCGCGCCGCACGGTCGCCGAGGACCCGGAGATCCCGACGAAGCCCGGCTGGGAGGGCATGCACCTGTGGTGGCTCGTCGGGCGGGGGACCGTCGGCTCCGAGGTCGGCGTCGTCTGTTCGGTCGATTTCCCGCCGACGAAGGGTCATGACCTTCACCTGCACCCGAACGCTGACGAGATCTTCATCGTCGTCAAAGGCGGAGGTAGCCACCTGACGGCGGACGGCCCCGTCCCGGTCCAGGAGGGGGACGTCGTGTTCATCCCGGCCGGCGAGCTGCACGGTTTCCGCAACGACCGTGAGGAGACCTGCGTGGCCATGGCCTTCTACGGCGGCATCGGAGAGTACGCCGAGGCCGGATACGTGGAGCCGTAGGAAGGAGGCCCGACGTGCCGATCGACCCGGAAGTCCGAGAGCTGGCGCAGGGGAAGAACTTCGCGGCCTTCACGAGCCTCCTCCCCGGCGGCGCCCCGATGACCCACATGATGTGGGTGGACTGCGACGAGGACCACATCCTGATCAACACCGAGGTTCACCGCGGCAAGTACAAGAACGTGCTGGCCGACCAGCGCGTCGCGGTGATGATCATGGATGCGAACGACGACCAGCGCTACGCGGACGTAACGGGACGGGTGGTGGAGCGGATCACCGGGCCGCAGGCTCGCGAGCACATCGAGAAACTGGCGTGGCGTTACATGGGCCAGCCGTTCATCGCCAGCCTGATCCGGAGCGAGCGGGTGATCCTGCGGATCGAGCCGGACCGCCAGCGCGTCCGGCGCGTTCCGCACTGAACCTCAGTTCTGCACCTTCTCCAGGAGCCCGGCATCCACGGGCAGGGCGACCCCGGTCAGGTACCGCGCCGCGTCGGAGGCGAGCCACACCACGGCCGCCGTCACGTCCTCGGGCTCGACCCAGGGCACGTCCAGCAGGTGCATGGCGGACGCGACGTCCACGATGTCCTCGCTCCGCGGTTCTTCGAGGTCGGGGCGGAACGTCCGGTAGTTCGCCGGGTTCTGGATCATGGGCGTGTTGACGTTCGTCGGGCAGACCGCGTTCACCCTGATGCGGTAGGGCGCAAGCTCGTTCGCCAGCGCCCGCATCAGCCCGATTACCCCGTGCTTGCTCGCGACGTAGTGCGGGCACTGCAGCAGGCCCTGGACCCCTCCGATCGAGCTCGTCATCACGATGCTGCCGCCCCGGCCGCCCTCGACCATCGCCGGCAGGCACGCCTGCACCGTGTTCCAGACCCCGGTCAAGTTCACGTCGAGCACGTCCCGCCATGTCTCGGGCGACAGGGTCAGCGGGTCCCCGACGCTGAACACCCCAGCGTTGGTAATAACAACATCAATTTGGCCGAACGAGTCGAGGACCCGGGCCACGACGGCCCGCACGCGGGCCGGATCCCGCACGTCGCCCACCTCGAGCACCGCGCGCCCCCCGAGCGACCGGATTTCCTCCTCCGTCTGCTTGAGGTCCGCGGGAGCGGCCAGAGCGTACGGGACGGTGGCGATCGGCGCACACAGGTCAAGCCCCCCGACGTCGGCGCCGCGCCGCGCGAACTCGAGCGCGTGGGATCGTCCCTGGCCCCGCGCCACTCCGGTCACGAACACGACCTTCCCCGACCACTCGCCGCCCTCACCCATCGCTCATCGCATCCTTCCCTGTTGTCCTGTTGTCGTCAGGTCCACCACCAGGCCTCGGCCGCAGGCTCGGTGAGCAGGCTGTCGTCCGGTTGTGACCCTGCACGGCGTGGCCCGCGTCCAGGAGTCGAGTGGCGATGGTCCCGCCCATCACGCCGAGGCCCACGAAGCCTATGATCGCCACACAGCCTCCCGTGACGAGCCAGCCAGGGAACGGCCCGCCGAGGTGGCCGCGCGTCCCTCGGCGTGGACGCTGCCGTTAAGTAATACTTTACAATATCATTCCTCCTGCCCGGTGGCCAGACGACTCGTCCAGTGCAGCCATACACCACCGCGCGTCCGCTTATACTAGGAAGGTGCCAGGAACGTCAGTCGCGAATAACCCGCCAGAGCAGAGCGCGAGCGACCGCCATCTCCTTGGCGCGCGCCTTCGGGATGCCCGCCTGCGTCGTGGGATCGGGGTCCGTGAACTCAGCCGCAAAACGGACTGCTCGGCCAGCCTGATCTCCCAGATCGAACTCGGCAAGATAGCGCCCTCGGTGAGTACCCTTTACACGCTCACCAGTTTCCTCGGCGTATCCATGGATAGCCTCTTCGTTACCGACGAAGAACAGGACGCCAGCCCGGCCATCGCACCTGAGCTGCCGGCCACACCGATCTCCTCCTCCTCCTCCACGCCCGCGTTCGCCGAGAACGGCATAGTGCAGCGCCGGAATACCCGGCCGCATATCTGCCTCGAGCATCGGGTCCGATGGGAACGCCTCAACCCGGTTCCGGAATCCGGCGCGGAGTTTCTAGAGGTTATTTACGACGTCGGCGGCGGTTCTATATCCGGCGATCAGGCCATCAGGCACAATGGCCGCGAATACGGCCTGGTGCTCGAGGGCTCTCTGTCAATCCAGGTCGGTTTTGAGACGTACGTCCTTGAGGCGGGGGACTCTATCGCGTTCGACTCCACCGTTCCGCATCGCTTCTGGAATAGCGGCAAAGTACCAGTTCGCGCGGTCTGGTTCGAGCTCAAGCCCGAGTGGCCGCCCGAGGTTCCCGGGTCCAGGCACGCTCCGGTTCGTCCGCTGCACTAGCCGGGCGCACCACTAGCCGGGCGACCCGCGAGCCACGCCGTGGCGGGTGGCCTCAGTGCTGGCTCGTGTACGCGGCCTCCTCGGCGGCCACGTCGTCGACCAGGTTCCCCAGGGCCAGGTTGATGTCGTCGATGTGGTAACCCCACGCGGCGCCGAGCGTCTCGAGCGGGAGGTGCCGGAAGGTCGCACCCACCGTCTTGCCGATCGGCACGGTGACGTTACCTCCGGCCAGGATGGCCACCACGGTCCGGGCGCGCAGCGCCGGATCGGGGTCGACCTGGCTGGCAAGGAGCCGGATCAGCATGGCCGCGCCCTGCGAATGGCCGATAAAGATGACCGGCCGGCCGTGGTTGTCGTGGGCCAGGTAGTCCTGCCACGCCGACAGGAGGCTGTCGTAGGCGACCGTGTCGGCCTGGAGGTCCGCCCCCGCGCTAAGTTCCCTCACCAGCCCGGCCAAGGTCACCTGCCGGTACATCGGGGCCCAGACCCGGCAGACCTGGGAGAACCGGGCAGCCTGGGCGATGGCCGTGCCGACCTCGGCCGCCTGGACCCGGAGGTCGGCGTTGTCCGAGGATTCCGTGCTCACCGTCGGGTAGACATAGAAGCAGTCGAAGGCCGAACTGGCGCCGGCCCGGGCGTCCTGGATGGTCGTGGCTCCGTGAGCGGGCACCACGGTGGCCCGGAGGCTGGACGTACACGGGTCGTCGGCTTGCCCGGGGGAGCACAGCCATACCGTCCTGGCCGCGCTGGGCTGGCTGGTCTGCCCGCTGGTAGCCGACGCGGGCGGCGTCGACGCTCGCGGGCTCGACGCTGGCGGTGCGGACCCCGAGCCCGATCCGCAGGCCACGGCCAGCAAGGACACCACCGCTGCGAGGGCGACCCCGGCCACCGTGACCCCGCCAGCCCGGCCGCAAGACCGACCGCGAGTCGATGAGAGTGGCACCGTACCGATTCTTCTCGATACGGTGCAGCACCCATCGGTTCCGCAACCCCATTCAGCGCGCGCCTGCCGCCCGCGCCGCCCCGCGACCCCAGTCAGCGTGCCCGCCCGCCGCCCGCGCCGCCCCGCGACTCCTCCCCCTCCCCGCATCCCGTCCCACCCGGATGACAATGAGCAACTAGGTTGCATATCTGGTAGTCTCACCCAGGTCGCTCGGGAAGTCAACGCCGGTCCGCGACGCCTGCGGACGCGCCGGCCCGCCACAAGGCTGCGCCGGTTCGCCGACGGCGCAATTTTTCGGCGGTCAGTAACCGAGCGAAAACGGTACGTATGACATTCCAGCCCGGCTTTAAATTTAACCGGCGGATTACCTCGTGAATACCGGGGAAGAGGAGGGTGGGGAAGCTAGGGTGAGGAACGACCATCCGGTTGGCGGGGCTGCCGGGCATAGGCATCACCAAGCCCTTTATACGGTGGCGCTTCCTGCCGGATTGGTCTGTTAAATGTCCATAAAGAACGCACATGGAACGGGGTGAAGCCATGCACTTCAAACCCAAGGGAGTACTCGGGATAGCAGTACCCGTGCTGCTCGGCGGTGCCCTCGCGGCAGGCGCGCTTGCACTCCCCGCGCATGCCCAGTCATACTCGGACACGTCGCTATCGGCCACCGCAGTAACGGATGGGACCTTCGGCGGCAGTGGCCTCGAGGTCAACAGCAGCGGAAACGACCTTCTGCTCACCGGGACGAACGTGACCTGGACGGAACACGGCACCTGGCCGTCCGGCGTGTCCCTGTCCAGCGGCACGATCAGCTATTTGGGCGGTACGCAAACCGGCCCCATCACAATCGTGGCCGACGCCACGGACAGCGCGGGTAACGCCAAGGCACTCGTAATCCCGGTCTCGATGGGGGTCAACACCATCGCGACGGACGGCTCGGTCAGCACGGTGTCCGTGTCCTCACTGGCCGATTCGAACGTGTCAGGCACCGTGACGTTCAGCGCCGATAGCAACGCAGGCAACGACACCATCAACTTCGCCGAGTCGAATCTGCCGACCGGGCTGACCTCAGGGAATCCCACCCTGACCTACGTCAACGGAACCGCCGCTCCGGGCACCTACAGCGGCGTCAAGGTCAGCGCGACCGACTCCGACGGCGCCGTGCTGAACGGCACGTTCAGCCTCACGGTCCAGGCGAACAGCGTCACCACCAACAGCAGCCTCGGCGACGAGGTCAACAAGTTCGGCTACGGGTTCGACTCGTACCGGCAGCACGACTACGCCGGGGCGATCATCGCCGGCTGGACCGCCTCCTCGTCCGACCCGGCGACGCACTTCCTTGAGAACAGCGGTAGCCACTCGGGTTACATCCAGTTCGAGTACGCGCCCACCGGCTCGGGATCCGGGCTGTGCGTGTCCGATCCCGGTGGCGGCTGGGGCTCTGACCCGCTGCGCGACGGCCTGATCCTGACGAACTGCAACAGCGGTCCGTGGCAGCAGTTCCTCCCGCAATCCGACGGCACGCTGCGGAACCTGGCTACCGGCCTGATCGTCAACCCGGCCGGCAAGGGCGGGCAACTCCGCGGCGGGAGTTCTGCCGTGGGGTGGGGCGGCTCGTCCTACACCTGGACGGCCGAATAGGAGCCAGCCCCAGCAAGGAGATTACGGTGGAGGGGGCCCCGGACTGGGGTCCCCTCCACCGTCTTTACTCGAAGGGCGCGCAGCTACGCGGCGAGTCTTCCCGGACGGCGTCGAGTGGCAACCGCTACACCTGGACCGCCCAATCTAGCCTGCCTTGACGGCTTAGCCGCTGATCATCGACTTCACGTCGAACAGGGGGAAGCCGAGGAACTGCCGCATCACGTTCGCGACCCGCTGCACGCGCACCGAGTCAACCGGCCCGACCGGGTAGTTGTCCAGAGCGATCACCGCGGCCGTCTCCCGGGTCAGCCCGAGCGGCTTGGGCAGCGCCTCCATCGCCTGTTCCACCGCGGTCCGGTCGGTGTCCGCGATCTCCTGCCCCTGCTCGAACGCGGCGCGGAACGCGGCCAGCGTCCCGGGATGCAGCGCCGCCCACTGGCGGGTGACGGCGCAGCCCTGCACCGGGAACGCGCTGGTCGCACCCACGTCGAGGTCGGCCAGCACCGTGACGCCCATCGACTGTTCCGCCTGGCTGGCGAACGGCTCGGGCAGCACCGCTGCCGCGATCTTCCCAGCCTTGAGCATCGCGGCCATTTCCGGCAGCGGGTAGTACGCGAAGCGCACCTGCGACGCGTTCAGCCCGTGATCGGCGAGCACGGAGGCGGCCAGCAGGTACAGGATGTTCCCCGGAGCGTTGACGCCGATGGTCTTGCCGACCAGGCCGGCCAGCGTCCGGACGGGGGAGCCGGGCATCACGTACAGGCCCTGGGCTCCCGGTTCCATCACCGAGCCTTCGGCGAAGATGTCCAGGTCGGCGGCGACCATGGAATCGGTGGTCGAGGACGGCCGTTTGCCCTGGTCGTAATTTTCCTGGGCCTGGATGTAGCTGACGTAGTTGCCGCACGAGATGTCGATCCGGTCGCTCGGCTCGTCGAGCGCCTGGGCGTTGATGACCGTCTCGGAACTGATCGCCGGGATGAACGTGACGTGCAGGCCACGCGCCGCGAACAGGCCCTGGTGGAGAGCGACGAAGAAGCCCGCGGAATCGGCGGCGGGCACCACCGCGACGTTCAGGTTCGACTGCTCGACGGCGGGCGTAGCGGCTTCCCCGGCTCCGGTCGACCTGGACATGAACAGGATCGCCAGGACGGCGACGGCCGCCACGGCGCCCAGGACCTCGACGGCCCGGACCGCCCGGGTGAACTTACGTGCCATCGCCGGTTCCTTCCTTGGGATCGCCGTGAGCATCCCGGGCTCTGATGGCCGCCGGGACCGGCCGCAGGCTTAAGCCGTCGCGGCCGGTCCCGTGGGCAGCCCGACACGGCACGGGCGCAGCCCGGCCGGAGGGGTCAGCGCCATTACGTTCAGCCGGCTCCTTGGTGGGCGGTTCGGACGAACCGGAGAACGGTGGCACTCGGCGGGGCTGCTCCCGGACAACATGCTGAGGTGCACTGTGCCGGTTGCACGACAAATGCTGGTGCAAGTTGCACTGAGAGACATCGGTCAGCTGACGGATCTTTGAACCCGCGCTACCCGTGAACCGCCCCGCGCCCGCACCCGAGCCGGTCCCGCGGAGGGCTGGCCGTCGATGGTAGGGCGCGCCGATCCCGGCCCTGCCCAACCTGGAGATACTCCATTACCCGGCATAAGGCTCGCAAGACCAGCAGTCGCGAGCCGACATAGACCGCCCCGAGCGCGCCCGCTATCCATAGCAGAGCCCAGAGCGAGCGGGGCAGGCGAGTCTGTCGCGTGAGAACAGCGGCATCCGCGGCATTGGCGCCGTGCATCCACGCCGCGCGGACGCCGGACAGCAGGAGGACCCAGGTCACGCAGTAGGCCATGACGACCTGAACGCGGACGGACGTGTAACCCATAAAGACGAAGAACAGCGCCATGGCGACGGGCACCGTTATGTGGCCGAAAGAACGAATGAGCTTCAGCAGCAGGATCACCAGAAATGCCGCTGCCAACCACAAGACGGCGATGATGTAGCCGAGGCTGATGAGCCCCGCTGCAGCGAGCCCGAAGGCGCTTGGGCCCAGGTATCCGACGAACCCGGTGACGAACAACCTGCCCCCGACGGCAGGCACGCGGAATTGGGTCTCACCCTCGCCGTTCCGCTTCAGTATGATGCCCCGGATCGGAATACCCACCAGGGAGCCGGTGGTGGCATGCATTCCCTCATGGGCCATCACGTGGAAGTGCTTCGCGACAGACCCACGGCCCCGGCGAGTTTGATGTTTACGTCCGGATGAGTCCTTCAGGTCCTTCTGCGCCTGCGTGCCGCGCCTGGGCATAGTGCCCGTTTTGACAGGCGGGCACGGGTTCCCAAGATCGAAGGTG
>JBOHCK010000104.1:0-18617 GCA_050698755.1 Streptosporangiaceae bacterium
TGCGTAACCAGGTAGGACATCAGTGATGGGGAACCACAGGGTGGCGAGCGTGGCACCGCGCGCCGGTCATGCCAACCAGTACGCCGGCGAGCCGACGACCTCGAGATTCACGAGTCGCGGCGCGGTGAGGATGCGGAACTGGCCGGTGTCCACGCGGCTGATCGCCGTGATCGTGCTGGCTCTCCTCATGGGGCTGGTCTTCGGTGGCCTGCGGGTCGCGTCGGCGGCGGACAGCGCCTCTGAATTCGCCGGCGTGTCACAGCTCGCCGACCTCGGGCAGCAGGTCATCGGCCTGGTGCAGGCCCTAGAGGACGAGCGCGACAAGACGACCGGGCTCCTGCCCATCACTAGCGTCGCGGACCTGGACGGCGTGTACGCCGCGACCAACGCCGCGGCGGCCAGGGTCCAGACGCTGGCCGCCGGGATCGGTGGTTCCTTCCCGGCCAACATCCAGGCCCGGGTGGCCACGGTGCTCTCCGATATCCAGGGCCTCCACGCGCTGCGTGTCTCGGCGCAGGCCAGCGAGGAAGCGCTCGCGGTGATCGTCGACTACCGGGGCCCCATCACCGACATGATCGCCCTGAACGACCAGATCGCGCAGGGCACGTCCGACGCCAGCCTGGCCAACGACGTCCAGGCGCTGGACTCGCTGTCCCAGGCCAAGGACCAGGCCGCGCAGCAGCGCGGGATCTTGTACAACGCGTTCAACCAGCAGCTCTTCGCCGACGGCCAGCTGCAGGCCCTGCTCACCGCTCAGTCCGAAGAGCTCACCGACCTGACGGCGTTCAACACCACCGCCACGCCGGCCGAGCAGAGCTCGTACAACAACTTCGTCAACAACGTGTACGGGACCGCGGTAAACGAGGCCCAGAACATCGAGCTCTACGTCGTGGGCACCGGCGTCCCTGACATCGGCGCGGGCGCCCTCAACATCAGCGCGGCTAAGGCACCCGGCGCGTGGTACTCGGCCCAGTCGGCCAAGGTCGACGCCATGCAGCAGACCGAGCTGGCGGTCGCCAGGAACATCGTCGCGCGAGCCCAGAAACTGAAGGGGAACGCGGAGAGCTCCGCGCTGGTCACCGCCATCGTGACCGCGATCATCCTGCTCCTGGTCCTGCTCGCCACGGTCGCCGTGGCCCGGTCCCTGGTCGGTCCGCTGCGCAGGCTGCGGGAAGGCGCGCTCAACGTGGCCACGGTGGAGCTGCCGGAGCGGGTCCGGCTGCTGGGCGAGGCCCAGGATCCGTCGGTCAACCTGGCGGTGGCGCCGATCGACGTGCTGTCCACCGACGAGATCGGCCAGGTGGCCCGCGCGTTCGACCAGGTCCACGCGGAGGCGGTGCGGCTGGCCAGCGACGAAGCCAACCTGCGGAACAGCCTCAACGCGATGTTCGTCAACCTGTCCCGGCGCAGCCAGTCCCTGATCGAGCGCCTGGTGCGCATGATCGACTCCCTCGAGCAGAATGAGGGTGACCCGGATCGGCTGTCCAACCTGTTCGCGATGGACCACCTGGTCACCCGAATGCGCCGGAACTCGGAGAACCTGCTGCTGCTGGCCGGGCACGACAGCGCGCGCAAGTGGAGCGAACCGGTAGCGCTGGCGGATGTGGCCCGGGCCGCGGTGTCGGAGATCGAGCACTACAGCCGGGTATCGCTGAAGGTCCAGCCGGGCATCGCCGTCTCCGGGGCGGCGGTCTCCGACGTGGTGCACCTGCTGGCCGAGGTGATCGAGAACGCCACGATCTTCTCCCCCAAGGACACCCCGGTGCACCTGGCCGCCGAGGAACCGACCAGCGGCGGCGTACTGATCGAGGTCAGCGACAGCGGAGTCGGCATTCCCGAGGCCCGTCTGGGCGAAATTAACTGGAGGCTGGACAACCCTCCCGTCATCGACGTCTCGGTCTCCCGGCACATGGGCCTGTTCGCCGTGGCCCGCCTGGCCGAGCGGCACGGGGTGCGGGTCCGGCTGCGGCCCCGGTCCCCGCACGGGCTGACCGCCCTCGTCTGGCTGCCGGACAACATCATCGAGCGGGAGGCCAGCCCGTACGGCGCGCGGTCGCGGACCTTCGCCGCTCAGCCAGGCTTCCACAACCGGGGAATCACGGGCGGTTACGGCGCGCCCGCGCGGCCGTTCGCGGAGGTCCAGCCGGCGAGCCACCGGCGCGAGATCGTCGTACCCGAGCCCGTCGGCACGAGTGGACGCGCTACCGACCCGCGCGCTACCGGCCCGTGGGATACCGACCTGCGCGCTACCGACCCGCGCGCTACCGGCCCGTGGGATACCGACCTGCGCGCTGCCGACCCGCGCGCTGCCGGCCCGTGGGAGACTGGGCCAGCCATCGGGGCGACGCCAGCCACGGTGGCGACGCCAGCCAGAGCGGCGACGCAGACCACCGCGGCGACGTCGGACTGGTTCCGCAGCCGCCCGTCGTCGACCGCGGCTACCGGTAACGGCGCGGCGGGTTCGCCCGCGGCCACGCCAGCGCAGCCGGCGTTGCCTGACTGGCGCGGGGGGTCCGGGACCGACGGATGGGCGATCGGCAAGCACGCCGCCCAGATCATCGCGGAGCCGGTCCGCGGCGACATCACGGCCGCTGGGCTACCCACGCGCGTCCCGCGGGCGAACCTCATACCCGGTTCCGCCACCGGCGGAACCGGGACCGGCGGCGGCGCCACCAGCCGTCCGGGATCTGGATCCGGGCCCGAAGCGCAGGCCCCGACGACGCCGCGGTCACCTGACGTGGCTCGCAACCGCCTGAGCGGGTTCCAGCGCGGGGCGCGGCGCGCCAAGGGCCTGAGCCCCGACTCCGGAGAGGGAGCCGACCGTTGAGTTACGCATACCGCCAGGACCTGAACTGGCTCGTCACCGACTTCACCGCGCGAGTCCCGGATATCGCACACGCGGCCGTGGTATCCGCGGACGGCGTGCCGCTGGCGCTGTCGGAACACATCCCCGCTGCTTTCTCCGGCCAGCTCGCGGCCATCACCTCGGGGCTGACCAGCCTGATGCAGGGGGCGGCGCGGCTGTTCGATGCCGGCCGGGCCACCCAGGCCCTGGTGGAGATGGAAGGCGGGCTGATGTTCGTCATGGCCATCAGCGACGGGTCTAGCCTGACCGTCCTGGCCGCTCCGCAGTGCGACACGGACCTGGTGGCCTACGAGATGACGATGCTGGTCGAGGCGGTCGGCGACGTGCTGACGCCGGCCGCTCGCGCCCCGCAGGGATCGTTACCGGGCAGTCTGTCTGACGTAGGCGTCCAGGTCAGCCAGGTAGCGAGCGCGGTCCGCGGGGCTGAGCCAGGCGATCTCGAAGGAGTTGCGGGCCAGCCGCGCCAGTTCGGCCTCGGTCAGGCCGGCCGCCTCGGCCGCGGCGACCATGTTCGCGTTCACGTAGGCGCCGAAGTACGCCGGGTCGTCCGAGTTGACCGTGGCCCGCACCGACCGGTCGAGCAGGGTCTTGAGCTCGTGGGCTTTGAGGCCATCGGACACCCAGCGGTTCGAGACCGGGCACACCGTCAGGCCGATGCCGTCCCGGGCGAGCCTGGCCACGAGCGCCTGGTCTTCGAGGCAGTTGACGCCGTGATCGATCCGCTCGACGCCGATATCGTCCAGGCACTGCCAGATGTGGGTGACCGAGTCGGCCTGGTCGACGTCGCAGTGCATGGTGAGCCGGTAGCCCTCGGTGCGGGCCCGGTCGAAGACCTCGCGGAACTTCACCGGGGGGTTGTCCCGCTCGTCGGAGTCGAGCCCGACCCCGATGATCAGGTCCCGGTATGCCAGGGATTGCTCGAGGGTCTCCAGCGCGGAGTCCGCGGGCATGTCCCGCAGGAAGCACATGATGAGCTCGACGCGCAGGCCGAGTCGGGTCTGCGCGTCGAGCCTGGCCCGGTGCAGCCCGCCGATGACGGTCTCGAAGGGGACCCCGCGGCTGGTGTGCGCCTGGGGATCGAAGAAGACCTCGGCGTAGACGACGTTCTGGGCGCTGGCCGTGCGGAAGTAGGCCATGGCCAGGTCGTAGAAGTCCGGCTCGGCCAGCAGCACGGACATGCCCTCGTAGTAGGAGGCCAGGAACGACGTCAGGTCGGTGAACGCGTAACCGGCCCGCATCGCCTCGGCGGTCTGGTATCCGAGGCTGAGCCCGTTGCGCGCCGCGAGGTCGAACTTGAGCTCGGGCTCAAGGGTGCCCTCAAGGTGCAGGTGCAGCTCGGCCTTCGGCATCCCGGCCACGAAGGCCGGGATGCCGGGTCCGGACGGGGTCACGCCGCGCGAGAGACCTGGTCCGCCTCCTGCCGCACGCTGCGGGCGGCGAGCAGCCAGTAGATCAAGGCGCCGACCACGATGCCGATGGCCCAGCTGAAGTCACCGCCGGCCAGGCCGGGGAAGTGGTTGGAGATGGGCCCGACGTAGGACGGGACCGCGAACGCCGCGTTGATCCACAGCAGCGCGGCGACCATGCCGATCACCTGCGCGATGATGGCCGGCCAGTGCACGCCGCCGTTGCGCCAGTAGATCCCGTCGCGCGCCGACCGCAGCGACAGCGAGTGGTAGTCGCGGCGGCGCAGCAGGTAGTCCGTCATCATGATGCCGAACCAGGGCGCCAGCCAGACCACGATGTAGAGCAGGAAGCCGGAGAAGTCGGCGTAGAAGTTCCCGTGGAACAAGATGATCCCGGTGACCACGGCGCACACCACCGTGTCGATGATGACCGCGCCCCACCGCCGGACCGGCAGGCCCAGAGCCTGCAGCGTGACACCCGAGGAGTACATGTCGATGGTGTTGATCGCCAGCAGCTGGAAGATGGCGAAGATCAGGAACGGGGTCACGAACCAGCTCGGGAAGGACTGCGGCACGCCGAGCTGCGCGATGCCGACGGTCTTCTTGGTGATCGTGAACGCGAACACGCCGAGCAGTTCCAGGATGATCGACGGGACCGCGCCGCCCAGCGCCGCGGACCAGAAGGTCCGGGACCCTTGGGTACCGCGGGGCAGGTACCGCGAGTAGTCGTTGCCGTTCTCCGTCCAGCCCAGGCCGCCGGTGGAGATGATCAGCACCAGCGCCGTGGTCCACACCGCGAACGACACCGGGTGGGTGTGGAACGTGGACAGGTGCAGCCGGTTGAAGGTGAACCCGGCCAGCACCGCGAAGAACACGATGAAGACGTAGGCCAGGTAGCGCAGGATCTTGCTGATCGTCGCGTGGCCGAGCAGCGGCAGGACCATCTGGAGCAGGGCGGCGAGGATGATCACCACGATCTTGGCCGGACCGTTGAGGTTGGTCCCGTGCAGGGAGAACAGCAGGATCACGGTGGCGACGACGAAGAAGATGCCCTCGATCTCGAAGCCGACCTGAGTGCCCCAGTTGAACAGCGCCACCAGGCGGTTCCCGTTCTGGCCGAACGGCGCGCGGCTGACCATGAACGCGGTGGTACCCGTCTTCGGCCCCTGCAGGCTCGCGAAGCCGAGGAACATGTAGAACACGTTGCCGACCAGGATGGCGGCGACCGCCTGCGCCACCGACAACCCGAAGGTCATGATCAGCGTGCCGTAGAAGAGGAACTCTACGTTGAACACCGCACCGGACCACAGCCAGAACAGCCCGGACGGCTTCATCTGGCGCTCGGAGTCGGGGATCAGGTCAATGCCACGCTGCTCGATCTTGAAGGCGGCGTACTCCTGCGGAACCTCCTCCAAGGTCTGGGACTTGCCGTGCCTGCCCGAGACGCTACTCATCTGCCACTCCCGAGTCTTGGTCGATGTGTGCTGTCTGATCCACTGACCCACGATCCTGCACGTCTCCGGTAAACATACGGTTTCGGTCCTGTAATGAACAGACATGTCCTCGTGATACTCGTGGGGATAGAGGGCCTAGGCATTTTTTACGGACCGAACGCACCATGTAGCAGAGCGCCGGAAACGCCACTAGCATGCCACTATGCCGACCTGCTTGCACGTGCAGGAGGGAAGCACGCAGCGATCTCGTCCGCGCTCTCGCTTAAGGGAGCCAGCCGGGGCCGTGTGTAGTCGTGGGCGGCCGTGAACACGTGTGGCGACCGCTCACATCGCCAGGACTTCGGAGGCGGCCGGTCCGGGCTTTCGCGCCGACCGCCAGCACAACGCGTGAGAGGCTGTCAACGTGGTCGCGCAGCAGCGTGCCGGAACGCCGCCGCATACGGGGCTCCTCCTGTCGGGGAGCATCCCCCCGCTCACGGACTGGTACTTCCAACGCCCCGAGACCGGGGTGGACCTGAGGTCCGGCCTGTTCCCCGGGCAGACCGTGGTGCTGACCCACGGAGAACAGACCGCCACGGCGCTCGCCGCCCAGGGCGGAACGGGCAAGACACAGCTCGCCGTGGAGTTCACGCAGGCGCTGCGCAGCGCCGGCGCGGTCGAGGTCCTCATCTGGGTCACCGCGGCCAGCCGCGAGGCGGTCCTGGTCAGCTTCGCCCAGGCGGCCGGCGCGGTTGGCGCCGGCGATCCCGACGCTGATGCGGACACTGCCGCGGCGCGCCTCGTGGCCTGGCTGTCCCACACCGAGCGCCCGTGGGCGCTGATCCTCGACGACCTGTCCGACCCGGCCGACCTGGAGGACCTGTGGCCGGCGGGCCCGGCCGGCCAGGTCGTGATCACGACGCGGCTGCCCGGCACCGCGCTGAGCCCCCCGGCCCTGCGGGCCGGCGCGGATCAGGCGGCCCGCGGGCTGCGGATCGTGCCGGTCGGCGGGTTCAGCCGCCGGGAAGCGCTTGACTACCTCAGCTGGCGGCTCACGGACTACCCCGACCAGCGGATCGAGGCGCTCGACCTCGGCGAGGACCTGGACGGCCTGCCGCTCGGCCTGGCCCAGGCGGTCGCGGTGATGAACGTCAAGGGCCTGAGTTGCCGGGAGTACCGGGTCCAGCTCGGCGAGCGACGCAAGCATATGGAGACCGTGCCGGTGGAGGGGATATCGGCGCCGATCCTGGCCACCTGGTCGCTGGCTGCCGAGTGCGCGGACGAGCTCGCGCCGGCCGGGCTGGCCTGGCCGGCGCTAGCGCTGGGGGCCATGCTCGACCCCAACGGGATCCCGGGGGCCGTCCTCACCAGCGCGGCGGCGTGCGGCTACATCGCCGGGCGGCCGAGCACCGGCGCGCCGCCGGACCAGGCGATGGTCCGGGCGGCCATCACCAACCTGGCGCGGTCCGGCCTGGTCAGCATCGACCCCGCGAGCCAGGTGCGCACGGTGCGGATGCACCCCAGCGTTCAGGCCGCAGTACGCGCCTGGATCCCGCGCGCCGATTTCGAGCGGGTCCTGCTCACCGCCGCCGACGCACTGGTCCAGACGTGGCCTGATCCCGATGACGGGGCGCAGGCCGGCGGGCTGCACGGCGGGGCGCCCGGCGAGGCGCCCCTGGGCAGCGGGACGCAGATGGATCAGGCGCTGGGCGACTGCGCGGCCCACCTGTGCGCGGCCGAGGGCGCCGGAGAGGGAGCCGCGCGGCCGCAGGCTCAGCCGGGTCCCCTGTGGCAGCCCGAGGCCCACCCGGTGCTGTTCCGCAAGGGCCTCAGCCTGGAAAATAGCGGGCTCTCCGACGCGACGATCGCGTACTGGCAGGCCATGGTGACCACCAGCACCAGGCTGCTCGGGCCCGCGCACGCCAGCACGACGGCGGCCAGGGACCGCCTCGCGCTGGCCTACGAAACGGCGGGCCGGTTCGGCGACGCCATCGCCGCCTTCCAGGCCGCGCTGGCCGATCGGGAACGCAACCAGGGCCGGGAACACCCCGACACCATCGGCGCGCGCGGTGAGCTCGCGCACGCCTACGCCAGCGCCGGACGGCCCGCCGAGGCCGTCGCGCTCTACGAGCAGATGGTCGCGGACTCCAGCCGGCAGCTCGGCCTCGGGCACCCGGTCACCATCAGGGCGCGGACCGGCCTGGCGGAGGCCTACCAGGAGGCGGGCCGGGGCAAGGACTCGGTGGCGGCCTACGCCAAGCTCGTCGCCGACTCCGAGCGCCTGCTCGGCGCGGGGCACCCCGCCACGCTGGCGGCGCGGGAGGACCTGGCCGACGCCTGCCTGGCCAACGGGCAGGCGGGGGACGCGGTGGATCAGTACCGGCGGGTCCTGGGCATCCAGGAGGCGTCCCGCGGGCGGGACCATCCCGACGTCATCGTGGCCCGGGCCAGCCTCGCCTCCGCGCTGCGCCGCTCGGGGAAGCTCAAGGACGCCATCGCCCAGTACGAGCGCGTCCTGTCCGACCGGGAGCGGGTCCAGGGCGCCGACCACCCCGACACCATCGCGGCCCGCGCCAACCTGGCCTTCGCCTACCGCAGCGCCGGCCAGCTCCGCGAGGCGATCCCTGTCTACGAGCGCACTCTGGAAGACCGGGAGCGCGTGCAGGGAGCCGACCACGCCGACACCCGGGGCGCGCGGTGCAACCTGGCCGGCGCGTACCAGCAGGCCGGGCGGCTGCCGGACGCGGTCAGGCAGTACGAGCGCGCGCTGGCCGACAGCGAGCGCATGCTCGGGCCCGCGGACGAGGAGACGATGACCACGCGCGGCAGCCTGGCCTCGGCCCTATTCGCGGAAGGCCGCCTCATGGAGGCGATCGCCCTGCTGCGGCGGGCCCTGGCCGACGCCGAGCGCGCCCTCGGTCCCGAGCACCCGATGACCCAGGCCGTGCGGGCCAGCCTGGAGACGGCCACCAAGACCTGAACCGTAAATAACACGCAAGACCGGCAGAAACGGTCCCGGCCAGCGGCGAACTCGCTAGACTCAGCGAGCACATGATACGGATCGCGCTCGGACGGCCACGTTTCGCACCACAAGCCGCATTGCGTGACTTATCGCGACATATGTCCGCGTCGCGACGATCCTGATTATCATGCCACTTGAGCCCGGGTAAGAAAGGCTGTCACAGGTGGTCGCGCAGCAGGCAGGAACGCCGACGCATTCCCCGATCCTGCTGTCTGGCACCGTCCCTCCGCTGGCGGATACCTATTACACGCGGACGGAGACCGGCCCTGATCTCGCCAACACCCTGCATCCGGGGGAAACGGTCGCCCTGGTGCCCGGAGAGGACACCGGCTCGGCCCCGGCCGCGCAGGGCGGCACGGGCAAGACGCAGCTAGCCGTCGAGTTCACCCACGCCATGTGGAACGCCCGGCTGGTCGAGATCCTGATCTGGGTGTCCGCGAGCAGCCACGATTCGGTCATGACCGGCTTCGCGCAGGCGGCGAACATGGTCGACGCCAGCCAGCCAGGCGAGGGCGCCGAGACGGCCGCGGCCCGCTTCATCGCCTGGCTGGCGCACACCAGGCGCCCGTGGGCGCTGGTCATCGACGACCTGGCCGACACCGCCCACCTGGAGGGCCTGTGGCCGACGGGAGCGTCGGGCCGGATCCTGATCACCACCAGGCTGCCGACCGCGTCCTTCGAGAACCGTGACGTCAGGGTCGTGCCGGTGTCCGGGCTGAACAGGCGCGAGGCCCTGTCCTACCTCAGCTCCCGGCTGACCGACCACCCCGATCAGCGGATCGAGGCGCTCGACCTCGGCGAGGACCTCGACGGGCTGCCCCTCGGGCTGGCCCAGGCGACGGCGGTGATCAACGCCAGGCAGATCGGCTGCCGCGAGTACCGCGCGATGCTCGCCGAACGCCGCGGGCACATGTCCGCGGCGGAGGGGATCTCGCCCGCGATCCTGGCCACCTGGTCGCTGGCCGCCGAGTGCGCGCACGAGCTCCCGCCCCAAGGGCTCGCGTGGCCGACGCTCGTGCTGTCCGCGATGATGGACTACCACGGGGTGCCCGGCGCCGTGCTGACCAGCCCGGCCGCCTGCACCTACATCGCCGGCCGGCCGAGCACGGCGGGCGGGGCGGACCAGAACATGGTGCGGGCGGCCATCAACAACCTGGCCGCGGCGGGCCTGGTCACCATCGACCCGGCCAGCGCCGTGCGCACGGTACAGATGCACGCCAGCGTTCAGGCCGCGGTGCACGCCTGGCTGCCGCAGCCCGACCTCGAGCAGGTCGTGCTCGCCGCGGCGGACGCGCTGCTCGAGACCTGGCCCGAAGGTGACAGCGGGCCGCAGCTCGACCAGGCGCTGCGGGACTGCACGGCCACGCTGTGCGCCAACGACCGGGGGATGCTGTGGAAGCCCGAGGCCCACCCCCTGCTGTTCCGGGCCGGGCTCTCGCTGGAGAACAGCAGGCTGGCCGACGCCGCCATCGAGTACTGGCAGACCATGGTGACCACCAGCATCCGCCTGCTCGGCCCGGCGCACGCCAACGCCGTGGTGGCCAGGGACAGGCTAGCCGCCGCCTACGAATCGGCCGGGATGTCGACGGAGGCCATCTCGGTCTTCCAGGCCGCGCTGGCCGACCGGGAGCGGAACCAGGGACCCGAGCACCCCGAGACCATCGCGGCCCGCGGCCACCTCGCCCACGCCTACCAGACCGCCGGCCGGCCCGCCGACGCCGTGGCCCTGTACGAGCGCACGGTGAAGGACTCCGAGCGCCTGCTCGGCGCGGGTCACGCGGTCACGCTCGGCTCGCGGGCCAGCCTGGCCGAGGCTTACCAGACGGCGGGCAGGCTCCGCGAGGCGATCACCGCCTTCGAGCAGCTACTCGCCGATTCCGACCGCCTGCTCGGCTCGGGCCACCCCACCACGCTGGCTGCGCGCGCCAGCCTGGCCGCCGCGTACGCGGCGAACGGGCAGGCCAAGGACGCGATCGACCAGTACGAGCGGGCGCTGTCTGACCAGGAGCGGATGCACGGACGTGACCATCCGGACTCCATCGCGGCGCGCGCCAGCCTCGCCTCGGCGTACCGGGCGGCCGGGAAGATGAAGGACGCCATCGGGCAATACGAGCGGGTGCTCGCCGACCGGGAGCGGACCAGCGGCGCCGATCACCCGGACACCATCGCGGCGCGCGCCAACCTGGCCTTCGCGTACCGCAGCGCGGGACGGCTCCGCGAGGCCGTCCCCGCCTACGAGCGCACGCTCGCCGACCGGGAGCGCGTGCAGGGGCGCGATCACCGCGACACGCTCACCGCCCGGTCCAACCTGGCCGCGTGCTACCAGCAGGCCCGGCGGATGACGGAGGCCATCCCGCAGTACGAGCGCGCGCTGGCGGACAGCGAGCGGATGCTCGGGGCCGGCGACATCGAGACGCTGACCACGCGGTGCAACCTCGCCTCCGCCTACTACACGGTGGGCCGCCTGTCTGACGTCGTCACGGTCCTGCAGCGCGCCCTGACCGACTGCGAGCGGTATCTCGGACCCGATGACCAGATGACCCAGACCGTGCGCGAGAACCTCGACGCCGCGACCCAGGTCTGACCCCCTCGGATGAGCCAAAGGGCGCCCGGAGGCGAATGAGAGGCACTATGTATGACTTCGTCATTGCCGGCGGCGGATCGGCCGGCAGCGCGCTGGGCAACCGGCTGTCCGCCGACCCGGAGACGCGGGTTCTGGTCCTCGAGGCCGGGCGGTCTGACTACGTGTGGGACCCGTACATCCACATGCCCGCCGCGCTCACCTTCCCGATCGGGAACCGCTTCTACGACTGGAAGTACGAAAGCGAGCCCGAGCCCGGGCTCAGTGACCGGCGGATCTACCACGCCAGGGGAAAGGTCCTCGGCGGGTCGAGCAGCATCAACGGGATGATCTTCCAGCGCGGCAACCCGATGGACTACCAGCGGTGGGCCGCCGAGGAGGGCATGGAGGACTGGGACTACGCGCACTGCCTGCCGTACTTCAAGCGGATGGAGACCTGCCTCGCCGCCGAGCCTGGCGACGTGTACCGCGGCCGCAGCGGGCCGCTGGTGCTCGAGCGCGGCCCGGCCACCGGCCCGCTGTTCCAGGCGTTCTTCGCGGCCGCCCAGCAGGCCGGCTACGCGCTGACCAAGGACGTCAACGGGTACCGGCAAGAGGGGTTCGGCCCGTTCGACCGCAATATCCACCGCGGCAGGCGCCTGTCAGCCGCGCGCGCCTACCTGCACCCGGTCATGACCCGCGCCAACCTCACCGTGGCCTGCCGGGCGTTCGTGACCAAGCTGATCTTCGACGGCAAGCGCGCCGTCGGCGTCGAGTTCACCCACCAGGGGCAGAGCAAGCGGGTCAAGGCCGCCGAGATCATCCTGTGCGGCGGGGCGATCAACTCGCCGCAGCTCCTCCAGCTTTCCGGCGTCGGCAACGGCGCGGAGCTAGCCGAGCTGGGCATCGAGGTGGTCGCCGACCTGCCCGGCGTGGGTGAGAACCTCCAGGATCACCTCGAGGTCTACGTCCAGTACGGCTCCAAGCAACCGGTCTCGGTGGCTCCCGCGCTCAAGTGGCATAACCGGCCCATGGTCGGCGCGAAGTGGCTGTTCGGCCGGACCGGACCCGGCGCCACCAACCACTTCGAGGGCGGCGGCTTCGCGTGCAGCAACGACGAGGTGGCGTACCCGAACCTGATGTTCCACTTCCTGCCGATCGCGATCCGCTACGACGGTTCGCAGCCCGCAGGCGGCCACGGCTACCAGGTGCACATCGGGCCGATGTACTCCGATTCGCGCGGCACCGTCAAGATCACCTCGCGCGACCCGGCCGTCCATCCCGCGCTGCGGTTCAACTACCTGTCGACGCCGACCGACCGGCGGGAATGGGTCGAGGCGATCAGGGTCGCCAGGGCCATCCTGACCCAGCCGGCGTTCGACGAGTACAGCGCGGGCGAGCTGTCGCCCGGTTTGGAAGTCCAGTCCGACGAGGAGATCCTGGCCTGGGTGGCCACGGACGCCGAGACGGCGCTGCATCCGTCGTGCACGGCCAAGATGGGCACCGACCCGATGTCGGTCGTCGACCCGGCCTCGATGCGCGTGCATGGCCTCGACGGACTGCGCGTCGTCGACGCCTCGGTAATGCCGTACGTCACCAACGGCAACATTTACGCGCCGGTCATGATGACCGCGGAGAAGGCCGCCGACCTGATCCTCGGCAATACTCCGCTGCCGCCCGAGCCGGTCGAGTTCTACCTGCGGGACCTGGGAGGAAACGGGAGGTAGCACATCGCTCGTTCGGGAAAAAAAGATCTTTAATATTTGCCGAACGAACGGTGGCGTATCGCCCCGGCACCACAACGTGGGATTCTTTACCCGGAAACTAGACAGACCGGCTGTCACGTCACCATGATCGAACTGCACGGGTGGCAGGCGGCATCGGTGCGCAGAGGAGCGACACGGGCATGACCACACCAGACGGCATGCAGGCAGGCATGGGCCCGGCGGACGACCCGCTGCCCGAGGCGATGGTGCTGGTTCGCGGCGCGGCCGACGGAGGCCACCGGCTCAAGATCCTCGGCGGCCTCGGGGTACGCGTGCTTTGCCCCGACTTCCCGCCGCGGCAGCGCGTCGGCCAGGACATCGACTTCGCCTGCCTGGGCAAGAACCGGCGCAAGCTGGCCGAGCAGCTGGAGAGCCTGGGCTGCGAGCCCGACAAGAGGTTCAACAACCTCAACGGGGACCGGCAGATGTACTTCACCGCCCCGTCCGGGCGGCCCATCGACGTCATGGTGGACCGTCTGTCGATGTGCCACGTGCTGGACTTCCGGTCGTCCTTCGCCTCGGCGTCGCCGACCCTGGACCCCGCCGACCTGCTGCTATCGAAGCTGCAGATCGTCGAGCTGAACGCCAAGGACGCGCACGACATCATCCACCTGCTGTCCGGGGTGCGGGTCGGGCCCGACAACGCCCGGCCGTACATCGACACCGACCGGTTCGGGTCCGTGCTGTCCGGCGACTGGGGCTGGTGGCGCACGGTGACCGGCAGCCTGGCCAAGCTCCCCGGCCTGCTCGCCGAGCAGCCGGGCCTGGCCCCGCCCTACCCGCGGTTCGACCCGCTGACGCAGGCCAAGCAGCTGGCCGAGGTTGCGGAGTCGGTGCCGAAGGGAATCAAGTGGAAGACCAGGTCGAAAGTCGGCGACCGCGTCCGCTGGTTCGAGCTGCCGGAGGAAGTGGACCACTGATCCCCGGCCGGGATCCTAGGTACATATGGGAAGGCGCGCATCACCATGAAAGTCTTCTTCGCCACGGACATCCACGGATCTGAGATCTGCTGGCGAAAGTTCCTTAACGCAGCCGCCTTCTACAAGGCCGACATGGTCATCCTCGGCGGAGACGTCACCGGCAAGGTGATGGTGCCGATCGTGTCCAGCTCGACGGGGCACTGGGAAGTGACGTTCGGCGGGCAGCGGGTGAAGCTGGATACCGCGGCCGAGCTGGAGGACATCAAGCGCAAGATCCGCGACCGCGGGTACTACCCGGCCGTCATGTCGCTCGACGAGCTCGACGCCCTGAGCGAGGAAGACGGCTCGGTCGACCGCCGGTTCACCCAGGAGATGACCAAGGGCCTGGAGCTCTGGCTCGACATGGCCGACAGCAAGCTGCGCGGCGGCGACATCCCCTGCATCCTGAACGGCGGGAACGACGACATCTGGGAGATCGACGACATCATCGAGCGGTCTCCCAGCGTCAGCTTCGCCGAGAGCAAGGTCATCGACCTCGGCGGGTTCTACCTGGCCTCTATGGGCTGGACCAACCCCACCCCGTGGGACACCTTCCGCGAGGCCCCTGAGGACGTGCTGGCCACCAAGATCGACGCGATCGTCTCGTCGATCCCTGACATGAGCAAGGCGATCTTCAACTTCCACGCCCCGCCGTACGGGACCAGGCTTGACGAGGCCCCGGCGCTGGACGAGAACATGCGGCCGGTGCTCGGCGGCGCGGTGATGAAGCCGGTCGGATCCACCGCGGTGAAGGCGTCCATCCTCAAGTACCAGCCGCTCCTGTCGGTGCACGGGCACATCCACGAGAGCAAGGGCGTCTGCAGGCTCGGCCGGACCCTGACGATGAACCCGGGCAGTTCCTACACCGACGGCGTGCTGCAAGGCGCGGTCATCGACCTGAACGAGAAAAAGGGCAAGGTCGCGCGCTACATCCTGGTGAACGGCTGACCTCGGGACTTAGGGGCGGGTGATTGCCGGTGCGAGGCGAGCGTGGGCTGCTCAGGGCTTGTCCGTGCGTCCTTGGGCCCCGTCCAGCTGGGACAGCAGATCGTGATGTGCCAACTTCGCAGACACTAGGTTCCAGACATTCCCAAAGCCCTATATTGCTGCTAGAAAAGCGCAAATACCCACAGATGTGACCCCTCTATCCTCGTCCACGCTGTACCAAAACGGAAAAACCTGGATTACCGGAGGCTGCACATGACGGCAGGAGCACTGGGCGAAGAGAGGCCGACTCTCTTCCTCCGTAAGGCGACGGGCCTGGTCCGGGGCTGGTCCGTCAGGGACTCGATGATCTACGCCTGCCTGTCCACCAACGTGGTCACGCTGGGCATGGTCGCGTGGGCAGAGGACCAGTCGTCCTTCCCCCGGGGCCAGCTGATCACTTCCATCGTCATATCGGGGATCTGGGTCTCGTTCCTCATCCTCGCCTATACGGGCCTGGTGGTTACCATCCCGCGGGCGGGCGGCGACTACGTCTGGCAGAGCCGCATCCTCGGCAGCGGGATCGGCTTCGTACTGGCCGCCACCGGGTGGTGGTTCATCTTGTGGCTGTGGGCGCCGATCTACGGCGCGGTGCTGAGCGAGGAGTTCTTCCAACCGATCTTCGCGACGCTCGGGACGCCTAGCCAGGCGGAGTGGTTCGCCAGCCATAACGGGACCTTCGTGGTCACCCTGCTCACGATCGTGCTGGCCGGGGTGCTGGTCTCGATCGGTATGGCGGGCTACGCGCGGGTGCAGAAGTGGTGCTTCTACGGCGGTCTGCTCGGCACCGCGATCATCATCATCCTGCTGCTCATCACGAGCCGGAGTAGCTTCATCTCCTCGTACGACACCTATGCGGGCAAGATCTTCGGCATCAAGAACGCCTACGCCTTCACCAACTCCGACGCGGTCAAGACCGTCGGCTACACCGCGCCCTCGCTGGGCTTCGGACCGCTCGGCCAGTCGATGCTGCTCGTGCCGTTCATGATGTTCTACCTGCTGTGGCCGAACTGGGGCACGACCCTGTACGGCGAGGTCCGCGGGGCCAGCGACTTCCGCCGGGTGTTCAGCGGCATGTTCATCGGCCTGTGGATCAGCGTGGCGCTGTCCGTCGTCTTTCTGCTGCTGTTCGCCAAGACCTTCGGCTGGGCGTTCTACCAGAACGGCAACGCCGAGTTCACCAGCGTCCTGTTCGCCGGCCCGGGCAAGGCGGCGCTGCCCATCTTCCCGTACCCGGTGCTGCTGGTGAGCTGGCTGGTGCACAACAGCGTGTTCCAGGTCATCCTGCTCCTGCTGATGGGCCTGTGGTTCTTCGGCTGGGTGGGGACGCTGTTCCTGTCCTCGACCAGGGTCATCTTCGCCGCCGCCTTCGACCGCGTGCTCCCGGACAAGGCCGCGGAGGTCTCGGAGAAGCGCCGGGTGCCGTTCTACTCGCTGGTGCTGATGCTGCTCCCGGCGGTGGGACTTGGCGCGCTGTTCTCGTACAACACGACGTTCGCCGGCTACACCCTGGACGCCACGCTGGTCATCGCGGTGACCTACCTGGGCAGCGCCATCGCGGTGGTCATCCTGCCGCTGCGCAAGCCGGACCTGTGGTACGCCTCGCCCGCCAGCAAGGTCAAGCTGTTCGGCGTGCCGGTCGTGCCCGTCGCCGGGGTCATCACGATCGCGCTGCTCGTGTACAACCTGTACGAGTGGCTGTCGAACGACCTGTACGGCGTCAACAAGCACGGCTCGCTGTACTACATGGGCGGAATGTACGTGCTGGCCATCGTGATCTACGTGATCGCCAGGGTCGTCCGCAGCCGCCAGGGCATCGACCTCGGCCTGATCAACAAGGAAATCCCCGTCGAGTAGGGTTTCCGCCGGTTCGTTATCGTGGGCCGTCACCCTCGTTTTAGCGGGTGGCGGCCCACGGTCCTTGGTGGAGGAGCTGGCTATGAGCGACCTTGAGGGGCGGACGTTCCTGGTTACCGGGGGGAATACGGGGATCGGGCGGGCCACGGCGCTGGGGCTGGCCCAGCGGGGCGGGCGGGTGTACATCGCCTGCCGGTCGGTGCCTAAGGGCGAGGCCGCGGCTGCTTCGATCAGGGCTGCGACGGGGAATGCCTCGGTGTGGGTCCTCCCGCTGGACCTGGCCGACCTGGATTCCGTTCGGTCGTGCGCGGCCGAGTTCCTGGCGCGCGGGGAACCGCTGCACGTGCTGGTCAACAACGCAGGGCTGGGCGGGGCGCGGGGGGTGACCAGGCAGGGCTTCGAGCTGATGTTCGGGGTCAATCACCTCGGCCATTTCCTGCTGACGAACTCGCTGCTTGGGCTGCTTGAGTCCAGTGCGCCCGCGCGGGTGGTGAACGTCTCAAGCGACGCGCACTACCAGGCCAAGGGCATCGACTTCGACGCGCTGCGCCGGCCCGCGCGCGGGGTCACGGGACTAGGCGAGTACGCGGTATCCAAGCTCTGCAACGTGCTGTTCACCCAGGAACTGGCCAGGCGGACGACTGGGACCGGGGTCACTACCTGCGCGCTGCACCCGGGCGTGGTGGCTTCGGACATCTGGCGGCGGGTGCCGTGGCCGGTGCGCCCGATCCTGACCAGGCGGATGCTTTCCGTGACCGAGGGCGCGCAGACGTCGCTGTACTGCGCGACCTCACCGGACGTGGCGGAGGTTAGCGGTCGGTTCTACGAGAAATGCGCGGAAAGGACGCCGAGTGGTGTGGCGACCCCCGAACTCGGGCGCGAGCTCTGGGAGCGGAGCGAGGAGTGGACCGCTGCCTACCTGGCCGCCGGTGAGCCGGGGGCGGCATGATCGTCAGCGGGAGCGGGCAGTAAACATTCCTAAGTTGCCGTAATCGGGGAAGCTGGGGGCTATGGATCTTCCCGTCAACCCGCCGGTGGCGCCGATGCTGGCCAAGCCGGTGGAGAAGATCCCTCGCGGGGACTTCGTGTTCGAGCCGAAGTGGGACGGCTTCCGGTCGATCGTGTTCCGCGACGGGGACGAGGTCGAGATCGGCAGCCGCAACGAGCGCCCGATGACGCGGTACTTCCCCGAGATCGTCGCGGCGGTCCTGGCGTCGTTGCCGCCGCGGTGCGTGATCGACGGGGAGATCGTGGTCCCCGACGCGTCTGGTCGGCGGCTTGACTTCGAGGCGCTGCAGCTGCGGATCCACCCCGCGGCTAGCCGGGTGGAGCTGCTCTCGACCACCACGCCGGCGCACTTCATCGCGTTTGACCTGCTCGCGCTGGGCGACCGCGCCTATCTGGAGCGGCCATTCTCCGAGCGTCGGGCCGTCTTGGCAGATGCGCTGGCCGGGGTGGGCTCGCCCATCCACCTGACGCCGACGACTACCGACCCGGAGGTGGCCACCGGGTGGTTCAGCCAGTTCGAGGGCGCGGGCCTGGACGGGCTGATCGCCAAGCCGGCCGACGGCTGCTACGAGCAAGACAAGCGGGTGATGTTCAAGGTCAAGCACGAGCGGACCGCGGACTGCGTGGTGGCCGGGTACCGGATCCACAAGAGCGGCGAGGACCGCATCGGGTCCCTGCTGCTCGGGCTGTACTCCGGCGACGGGAAGCTGGCCAGCGTCGGAGTGGTCGGCGCGCTCCCCATGGAGAAGCGGGTCT
>JBOHCK010000105.1:0-18489 GCA_050698755.1 Streptosporangiaceae bacterium
GCCTTGGCGGTGCGCAAAGGCGGTGAAGGTCCTGGCCGCCGCGCCGCGCCGCGCCAGCGTGGTCCGCGCGGCGCCTGACGTGTGCTGGACCGCCAGCCAGCCGCGCAGGTGGGTCAGGCCGAGGCCGTCCGGCGCCCCGACGCCGTGGCGGGACGCGTGCTCCAGCAGCGACCCGACGTCGCCTACGTAGGCGCGGACGGTATGCGGCGACAGCGAACGTTCGGCCCTGATGTGGCGCTCGAAGGCGGCCAGCGCGTCGGCCAGGCGGGGCGGGAGCGGCGATTGCTGCCGTGGCGGCTGGGGCTGCTGGCTGGGCCGGCTCATGGCCTTAGTCTGCACCGGGGGCTGGCGGGTTCGGGCTAGGCGCGCGTCGAAGCTGGCCATCGCGGCGTTTGGAGTCGTCGCGAGTAATTTCGGATCGCGACACGCCGATCGAACTGAAGTTTGACGACATGTCGCCGCTTACGGCATGGTGGTACATGCGTTCCGCGACCTTGCCGCGGGGGCCGCGGGACGCGCTACGACTAGCGCCCGGGAGAGGATCGATCATGGGTCAGAAGACTGTCCGTTTCAGCGATCTGAGCGGTCAGCTCATCTTGGAGGACGACGCCCTGGCACGCATCGTGGTCCAGGAGCACCCCGAACTTGTCGATGGCCCGGTCGAGATCGAGGCTCTGGCCGACGAAGCCAAGGCCATCGAACAGGCGGCCCTCCGGGTCGTGGTCGTGGACCTCTACCTGTCCGACGACTACGAGCCGCGTCGCATCACGATGGACGCTGACGCCTTCGACGAACTGGCCAGCCAGAAGCCGGTCAGTGAGCTGTTCATCGGCGCACGGCCCGCCAGGCGCGGCTCTCGGACCCCCGCCAACGGGGCCTCGCGCAACGGCGGGATCGACTACGCGACCCTGCAGCACGCCGGGCAGCCGCACAAGGGCAAGACCACCGACGCCGAGAAGCTCCTCGTCCGTGGCCACTTCGACGAGATCAACGAGCGGCTCGCCGCGCAGGGGCTCAGGACGCTAAGCCTGGATGACCCTGATCATGTCGAGCGCTACGGCCTAGAGGAGTTGGCCTCCGAACGCCGCGTAGAGGTGGCCTGACAGCGCGGGCGCTCCGGTCGGTCAGCGCATGATCTCGACCAGCAGGACAAGCTGGCAGGCCACGTTACTTGGTCACGGTCGGCGTAGGCGCCAGCCCTGGTCGCAGCGCTCGATGAAGCCGAAGCCGGCCAGCAGCCCGAGGCAGCGCAGCACGGTATCGAGGTCCACGCCCGCTTCGACCGCGATCGTGGCGGTCCCGGCGCCGCCCCGGGCGGGAAGCGCATCGAGAACCCTGGCGCTGTCGGGATCCAGCTCATCGCGCGCAGGCGTTACGTGCGGGGACCTGGGCCTTGAGGCCTGTTCCTGGCTGTTCGCGTTCGGGGTACCCACTGGTGACAGCATCTCGATGATGTCGGCGGCGCAGGTGACGCACGTGGCGGCCCATTCCCTGATGATCCGGTGGCACCCGGCCGACTGCGCCGACGTCACGGGCCCGGGGACGGCCATCAGCGGCCTGCCCAGGTGGGCGGCGTGCCGCGCGGTGTTCAGCGCGCCGCTCCGCTCGGCCGCCTCCACGATCACGGTACCGCAGGCCAGGGCGGCGATGGCCCGGTTACGGACCAAGAACCGCAGCCGCGCCGGATGACGGCCCGGCGGCCATTCGCTGATCACCAGGCCCTGCGCGGCGATGTTCGCGAACAGGTCCGCATGGCCCGCCGGGTACGGGTGATCGACGCCGCAGGCCAGGACCGCGATCGTGGCGGCTCCGGTGGCCAGCGCGCCGCGGTGCGCGGCAGCGTCGATGCCGTACGCCCCGCCCGAGACGATCGTCCAGCCCTGCTCACCGAGGTCGGCGGCGATCTCGCCTGCGACATGCGCACCGTATCCGGAGGCGGCCCGGCATCCCACCATCGCCACCGACCGCAGGCAGGCCGGCCGGAGGTCCGCGCGGCCTCGCAGCCAGAGCGCGTACGGCCGGGCCTGGCCCAGTTCGTCCAGCCCGGCGGGCCATTCGGGATCGGTTGGGCAGATCAGCCTGATGCCGTGGCGGTACGCCTCCGTCAGGCCGGAGTCGCCAGGCAGCCCGGACAGGCGGGCCCGCCAGCACCCGAGCGCCCGCTCCAGCGCCTTCCTGGTGGCCGGGCGGTCACCGCAGCCTGGCCCGATCCCCGGCAGCAGGTCCGCCCTGATCGCGGCCAGGATCTCGGCCGGCTCGCAGATCTCAAGCAGCGCGCCGAGGACCGGGTCACCCGGCTCGGCCAGGTAGGTGAGGGCGGCTCTGGCGAGTTCCTGCTCGCCGGGCGGCTGGGTCCGCGGGGTGGCCGGGCTCGCCGCTGGGTTCACCGCCGCACCCCGAGCCACAGGCCCAGCGCGGTGTTGCACTCATCCGCCGTCGGACGCGGCTGGCCGGCCAGATCGGCGATGGTCCAGGCGACGCGGATGACCTTGACCACGCCGCGCGCGCTGATCAGCCCGCGCTCCAGGCAGCGTTCCACCGCGGCCAGCGAGCCAGGGGCGGGCGGCCAGGCCCGGCGCAGCTCCGATCCCGGGACCTCCGCGTTCAGCCGCCACGGGGTCCCCCGCAGCCGGTGAGCGGCGCGCTCCCTGGCCTGCATCACGCGCAGCGCTACGGTGCGGCTCGACTCGGCGAGGTTCCTGTCGTTCAGGAGTTCCTTGCGGCCCACCGGCTCCAGCTCGATCTTGAGGTCGACGCGATCGAGCAGCGGGCCGGAGAGCCGACCCAGGTAACGCCGGCGCGCGGCCGGGCTGCAACTGCAGCCCTCGGCCGGCCCGGCCGCCTTGGCGCACGGGCACGGGTTGGCGGCCAAAACCAACGTGAACTTAGCGGGGAACCTTGTGAGCACCCCCAATCTGGCTACTACGACCTCGCCCGCCTCAAGTGGCTGTCGCAGCGCGTCAAGCACGTCCTTATCGAATTCCGGCGCTTCATCGAGGAAGAGAACGCCCCGGTGTGCCAATGACGCGGAGCCGGGGACAATGATGCCGCTGCCGCCGCCCACGATTGCGGCCTTGGTCGCGGTATGGTGTGGGGCCATGAACGGCGGATCGGTCAGCAGCGGAACCTGTGGAGGCAAGGTTCCGGCAACCGAGTGGATGGCCGTGACCTCCAGGGCAGTTGTGGTGTCGAGTCGCGGCAAGATGGTGGGAATCCGTTCCGCCAGCATGGTCTTACCCGCCCCTGGTGGCCCGAGCAGCGACAAGTGATGACCGCCAGCCGCGCTTACCTCTGCGGCCCGTCGGGCGGTGGACTGCCCGAGCAACTCAGCGAGATCGGGCCCGACCTTGGTGTCTGGATCGCTCGTCCGATCGCCAGAGCCCGTCCGGTCGCCGGAGACTGCGCTTACACTGAAGCGCTGCCCGTCTCCTGCCCAGCCACGGGGAATCTCCTGTCCGCCCGCGAACTCGGTCACAAGCGCGCCAGTATGCAAGCCGAGGGTGCCGCGCAGCCAGTCAGCTGCTCCCGTCAGGCTATTGGCTGCCATCACCCGCACTCCGGGAACCAAGGCGGCCTCCGCGGCATTCTGCTCGGCCACCATGATCTTGGCGAACCCGGCGTCGGCCGCGGCCAACACCGCGGGGAGCACGCCGCGCACCGGGCGCAGCCGCCCGTCGAGGCCGAGTTCGCCGAACAACATCACGCCGTCCACCGCCGCCCGCGGAATCTTGCCCGCCGCGGTGAGGACGCCTATCGCTATAGCGAGATCGAACCAGCTACCTCGTTTGGGCAGGCTGGCCGGGGAAAGCCCGACGGTGATCCTGCGCTGCGGCCACTCCTCGCCGCTGTTGACGATCGCGGCGCGGATCCGGTCCCGCGCCTCCCGCAACGCGGTGTCGGGCAGGCCGACCAGGATCATCCCGACCAGCCCGTTGGCGATGTCCGCCTCGACCTCGACCACGTGACCGGTCACGCCCACCAGGGCAACCGAGTACGTGCGGGCGAGCGGCATGGCTAGCCCACGGCCCGGATGTGCTCGATGGTGAAGCCGCCGGTGCCCTCGTAGACCAGGCCCACCACGTCGATGCGGACCTGATCGAACCGCACCCCGTGCGCGTTCAGCCACTGCACCGCAAGCCTGCGTAGCCTGGCGCGCTTGGCCCGGCTGACCGCCTCGAGCGGGCTGCCGTAACGCGTGCTGGTCCTGGACTTCACCTCGCACACCACCAGCACGTGACGCTCGACCGCCACGATGTCGATCTCGCCGTCCGCGCTGCGCCAGTTGCGGTCGAGGATCCGCAGGCCGCACGACTCCAGGTATTCGGCCGCGGCCTGCTCGCCGGACTTGCCCAGGACGTCCTTGGCACGCATCGCCATCACCTCCGGCTCCAAGGTCGCCGCAGGCGGGGGCGGCCCGCAGGCCGGCTTTCCCGCCTGTGGACAGCCAGAGGACACCGAACGACCGGTGGAAAACCGGACCGGAAATGTCAGTGCCGGGTGTTTCAATCCGGCGGATCTGCCACGACAGGGTTCCACGGGAGCCTCAATGAAGCCGATGGCAAAGAGGCTCGTCATCAGGGCATTGACAGTTCAAGGTGGCCTGAACGCACACCGGCCCGGCGTGGTCTCGGGCCGGGCCGGCCGGGAAGCCTAGCGCGCGACCACCGCCCGGGCCCGCGAACTCAGGCTGGGGTCAGCTCGTGGAGCCGCGGTTGTACGGGGGACGGCCGGGCGGCTGTTCCGGGCGGGGCCCGGCCTCGATCCGCGGGATCTTGCGCTCGATCGCCTTCTTGCCGAGATCGAACTCCTCGCCGTGATGGGTCACGGTCAGCGGGTCGCCGGCCATCAGCTCGTACTTGGCCCGGTCGAGGGCGATCGTGACGCGCAGCTTGCGGCCGCGATAGCGCATGCGGAAGGCCAGGCCCGTGATCCCGTCGGGCAGGCGCGGGTTGAAGGCCAGCGCGCCGAGGCCCGCGCGCATCCCGCCGAAGCCGCCCACCAACGCCATCCACGCCCCGGCCAGCGAGGCCATGTGCACGCCGTCCGAGGTGTTGTGCTCCACGTCCCTCAGGTCCATGAGCGCGGCCTCGGACAGGTAGTCGTGGGCGAGGTCCAGCTGGCCCACCTCGGCGGCGATCACGGCCTGGGTGCACGCCGACAGCGACGAGTCGCGCACGGTAAGGGGCTCGTAGTAGGCGAAGTTGCGGGCCTTCTGCTCGGCGGTGAAGGCGTCCGACCGCAGGTACATGGCCAGCACCAGGTCCGCCTGCTTGACGACCTGCTTGCGGTACAGCTGGAAGTACGGGTAGTGCAGCAACAGCGGGTAATTGTCCTCGGGGGTGTTCTTGAAGTCCCACTTGGCGTAGTTGGTGAACCCGTCGTGCTGCGGGTGCACGCCTAGGCGTTCGTCGAACGGGATGAACATTGCGGCCGCCGCGTCGCGCCAGGACGCGGCTTCCTCGCTGGTCACGCCGAGCTGCTCGGCCTCGTCCGGCAGCCGTCCGGCGGCGTCCGCGGCGCAGGCCAGGTTCCGCTGGGCCATGAGGTTGGTGTAGACGTTGTTGTCCTTGACCGCGCTGTACTCATCGGGCCCGGTCACGCCCTCGATCCTGAAGTGCCCCGTCGGGTCGTGCTGGCCGAGCGAGCGCCACAGCCGCGCGGTCTCGACCAGCAGCTCGAACCCGACCTCCTTCTCGAACTTGGCGTCTTCCGTGGCGTCCAGGTAGCGGATGACCGCGTCGGCGATGTCGGCGTTGATGTGGAACGCGGCGGTGCCCGCCGGCCAGTAGCCAGAGCACTCCTGGCCGCGGATGGTCCGCCACGGGAACGCCGAACCGCCCAGGCCCATATCGGCCGCGTGCTGCCTGGCCTCGGGCAGCACCATGTGCCGCCAGCGCAGGGCGTCGGCCGCGGCGGACGGGTGGGTGTACATGAGCACCGGCAGCACGAACGTCTCGGTGTCCCAGAACGTGTGCCCGTCGTAGCCGGTGCCGGTCAGCCCCTTGGCCGCGATCGGCCGGTACTCGGCCCGCGCGCCGGCCTGCAGGATGTGGAACAGCGCGAAGCGCACCGCCTGCTGGATCTCGGCGTCGCCCTCGACCTCGACGTCGGCGCCGTCCCAGAACTCGTCGAGGTACTTGCGCTGCTCGTCAAGCAGACCCTGGAAGCCGGTCAGGTGGGCGGCGGACAGCGCGCCACCCACCTGATCGATCAGGGCCGGCCTGGTCCGCAGGCTCGACCAGCCGTAGGCGATGTACTTCACGATGTTCAGCTGCTCGCCCGGGGCCACCTCGGTAGCCACCGTGGTCCGGGCCAGGTCCGGGTAGGCCTCGGTCCTGACCGCCATCTTCTTGGGGCCGGTTATCTCGTTCGACATCGCGGCCGCCATCCGCAGCCCGCTGACCTTGGTCCTGTGCACGAGCATCCCCCGCGACGGCGGCCCGTCGTCCGCGAGGTGTTCCTCGCCGGCCAGCGGAGCTTCAAGGATGGCGGCCAGCCGCGGATCGTTGCCCCGCTGGGGCAGTTCCTCATTGGTGACGAGCTCGGACTGGACCACCAGCCGCAGCGTCTGGTCCACCGGCTCGACCGTGTAGCTGATCGCGGCGACCGCGCGCTGGGTCAGCGACACCATCCGCACCGACGTCACCTTGACCCTGGCCCCGGCCGGGGAGGACCAGTCGACGGTCCTGGTCAACGTGCCCGCCCGCAGGTCGAGGATGCGCTCGTGGGAGTTCAGGGTGCCGTACCTGATGTCGAAGGGCTCGTCATCGACCAGCAGGCGGATGATCTTGCCGTTGGTGACGTTGATGACGGTCTGCCCGGCGTCGGGGTAGCCGTACCCGGCCTCCGCGTACGGCAGCGGCCGGACCTCGTACATGGAGTTGAGGTAGGTGCCAGGCAGGCCGTGAGGCTCGCCTTCGTCCAGGTTGCCGCGCAGCCCGATGTGCCCGTTCGACAGCGCGAAGATCGATTCGCTCTGCGCGAGCATGCTCGGTTCGAACGTCTTCTCCACCAGCCGCCAGGGCTCGGTCCCGTACGCAGCGTGCTTGATCATTGGGCGCCCTTGTCCTGGTCGAGGAGTTCCGCAACGTCTTTTACCACGATGTCCGCGCCGTGCGCCCGCAGTTCGGCCGCCTGGCCGACCCGGTCCACGCCGACGACGAGGGCGAAGCCGCCGGCCCGGCCCGCGGCCACACCGGCCTGGGCGTCCTCGAAGACCGCCGCCTGGTGCGCGGTCACGTGGAGCATCTCGGCGGCGGCCAGGTACGTGTCCGGCGCCGGCTTGCCGCGCAGGCCGCGCTGCTTGGCGACCACCCCGTCCATGCGGACGTCGAACAGTCCCGCGATGCCGGCCGAATCCAGCACCAGCTTGGTGTTGGCGCTCGCCGAGACGATCGCGGTGGATATCCCCCCGGCCTTGACGGCACGAATGTACGTGATCGTGCCCTCGTACACCTGGACGCCTCCGGCGGCGATCTTCGCGAGGACCAGGGCGTTCTTGCGGTTGCTCAGCCCGTAGAGAGTCGGCGTCCCCGGCGGATCATCCGGGGTGCCCTCGGGCAGGTGGATGCCGCGGGACTCCAGGAATGACCTGGTCCCGTCCAGCCGCGGCTTGCCGTCTACGTACTCGTCGTACTCGCCGCGCGCATCGAACGGGACGAACGGCGTGCCGGTGCTTGCCGCATAGCCGCGGAGGAAGTCGTCGAACATTTCCTTCCAGGCCGCGGCGTGGACCACCGCCGTCTGGGTGACGACCCCGTCCATGTCGAACAGGCACGCTGAAACCCCGTCGGGAAGCCCGAACATTACCCCTCCGCGGAAGCTACGCCGGGAAGTCCGGCTTGTCCTGTGGGACTTCTAGGTCAGCCTTGGCCAGTTCCTCGATGTTGACATCCTTGAACGTGACCACACGCACATTCTTGACGAACCTGGCGGGCCGGTACATATCCCAGACCCACGCGTCTCGCATCGTAACTTCGAAGAAGACCTCGCCGTTGTCACTTGACCGGACGTTTAGCTCAACGTCGTTCGTGAGGTAGAACCGACGCTCGGTCTCGACCACGTGAGTGAACAGCCCCACCACGTCGCGGTACTCGCGATAGAGCTGCAGCTCCATCTCGGCCTCGTACTTTTCCAGGTCCTCCGCGCTCATGAGTCCATTCTCCTCTCGGGCCCCGCGAATGCACCCGCCAGACGCGCCGCGGAGCCGACCGCGCGATCCTCCAGATCCAGGGCGTCGGCCGGATCAAGGTCGGCTATCAGGTCCATCGCGTCCACGGGTTCCATCGGGTCTATGGGGGCGGCGGCGTCCGACGGAAGCGCCGCCGCTCGCACGTTCACGAACGAGTACCGGTGGGCGGGGCATGGTCCGTGCTCCACCAGGGCGCGTTCGTGCTCATCGGTGTTGTACCCCTTATGACGGTCGAAACCGTACTGGGGATAACGTTCATGCAGGTCCCGCATCATCCGGTCCCTGGCTACCTTGGCCACCACCGAGGCGGCCGCGACTGAGGCGGTAACCCGATCGCCCTTCCAGACCGCCAGCGCGGGGACGCCGAGGCCGCGGACGGGGAAGCCGTCGGTCAGCACGTAGCCCGGCTGGCAGCGCAGGCCGGCGAACGCGCGGCGCATGCCGGCGACGTTGCAGACGTGCAGTCCCGTGGCGTCGATCTGGTCGACGTCGATCACCACCACGTGCCAGTCCAGGGCCCAGCGGAGCACCTCGACGTAGGCATCCTCCCTCGCGGCGGGGGTCAGCAGCTTGGAGTCGGCCAGCCCGCGGATCCGCCGGATGCAGCCCGGGTCCAGGACCACAGCCGCCACCACGAGCGGCCCCGCGCTCGCCCCGCGGCCCGCCTCGTCGATCCCGGCCACGGGCGCGAACCCGGCCCGGGCGAGCACGGTCTCGTACGCGGCTAGTCCCGCGTCACGTCGGGGCGTGTAGCCCGCGTGCCTGGGATACAGGTTCCAGCTTCGGACTGCCGAGGCTGGCGGGGCTGCAGGGATCAGAGGTGCTACGGGAGCCTCAGGGGCCGGGATGGTCGATGGGCTCGATGGGTCGGGGCCGCCGACGGCCGATGCACCAGGATGGCGGGTCATGACACTCCGCAGCGTACGCCAGTGGCGCGTATCAGTCGTCCGCGTCGGGCCCGCCGCGCGGCGCACGGCGACGGACGGCGCGGATCACGTGGCCCGGCCCCGAGCGCGGCGCACAGCGACGGACGGCGCGGATCACGTGGCCCGGCCCCGAGCGCGGCGCACGGCGACGGGCGGCGCGGATCCTGACCCGGCGCTGCACCCAGGTCAGGGGAAGCGCCGCCGCGAACCCGAGCGAAAGCGGTAGGGCCGGTCCGGTGGACTGGAGGTGCGCCGACAGCACGGCGGCCTGGCCGGCGCCGGACGCCGCGGATGCCGAGGCACTGCCGGATGCCGAGGCACTGGCGGATGCCGAGGCGCTGAGCTGGGACTGCTCGAAGGTGGCCGGGATGGGCAGGACCCGCCACCTGCTCGGCGGCCAGATGATGATGAAGGCGCGGCCGACCACGGCGCTCTCCGGGATGGTGCCGCCGCCCGGGTCGCCCTGGTGCAGCCGGGAGTCATCGGAAACCAGGCGGTTGTCCCCCATGACCCACAGCCGACCCGGCGGCACGACCACACTGAACTTCATCAGCGAGGGCGCCGAACCCGGGTACAGGTACGATCCTTCGCTCAGCGGGACGCCGTTGACGGTGACCCGGCCCTGGGCATCGCAGCAGGCCACGTGGTCCCCTGGTATCCCGATGACCCGCTTGATCAGGATGTCCCCGCTCTTGCCGAAGCCGAACATGCTGGCAAACCCGTTGTAGAACTGCTCGAAGACGTTGCCGGTCACCGGTATCGTCCCGGGATCCCACGAGCCGTCGCCGTTGAAGACCACGATGTCGCCGCGGTGAATGTCGCGCAGGTGGTAAACGATCTTGTTCACCAGGACGCGATCGTTGATCTCGAGGGTGTTCTCCATGGAGCCCGAGGGGATCCAGAACGCCTGGACCGCGAAGGTCTTGATCAGGACCGCGAGCACGAGGGCGATCGCGACCAGGATCGGCAACTCCCGCCAGAACGACCGCTTGGCCCGGGGCTTGGCCCGGCGCCCACCCGGAGCAGACCCGGCCGCGGATCCCGGGCTATCGCCGTCGCCGTCGGCGGCCGACCCGGCCGCGGCGGCGCCGGGCACCCCCTCGCCCTGGTCCTCGGCCTGCGCGCTCTGGTTTTCCTCGGAATCCGACCCCTGCACCGCCCGCCACGACCCGGTGTCCGACCGGTACACCTGCCCAAGGTCCCGGGTGCCGGACGCGTCGTCCTGATCAGAACCGCTCACCGGTACCCACGCCCCTCGTCGACCTTCAGCGTCACCCTGCCGAGCTTACTGCCCATGAGTTGCTACGCATTACGCCGACGACTTCGACGCCGGCGCCAGAGGAGCACCGGGGCGCAGATGACGGCGGCGCCGCTGGCGGTTCCGGCCACGGGGAAGCCCGCCACGGTCGCCAGGGCCGCCGCGGTGCCGCCATGCAGCGCGGGCTGTGAGAACGTCGACGGAATGGGCAGGTCTCGGACGTTAGACAGCGGCCAGATGACCATGAACGCCCGGCCGACCACCTGGTCGATGGGGATGGCGCCCTCGCCGGGATCTTCGGTGTGGTAGCGGGAATCCCCCGAATCGCTGCGGTGGTCCCCCATGACCCACAGGTGCCCGGCCGGGACGACGACGCTGAAGCTGAACGACGAGGGCGCGTCCCCCGGGAACAGATAGGAAGTCTCGTTCAGCGGAACGCCGTTGACCGTGACCTTCCCGTCGGTGCAGCACGCCACGTGATCGCCGGGCAGGCCGATGACGCGCTTGATGTAGTAGGTCTGGCTGCTGTACAGCCCGATGTCCGACAGCACGTCCTGGAAGAAGCCGAGCACGGGGTCGCTGGGGCCTGGCAGCGCGTCGGGTCCCCATGAGTCCTGGCCGCTGAACACGATGACATCGCCGCGCGCGATCGGGCGGAGGTGGTAGACGAGCCGGTTGACCAGGACCCGATCGCCGACGGCGAGGGTGTTGTCCATCGACACCGAGGGGATCTTGTACACCTGGACGACGAACGACTTGACCACCAGCGTGAGCGCGGCCGCCGCCACCACGATGATGAGCAGCTCGCGCCAGAATGGCCCCCGCTTGCGGCTCGGCGGACCGGGATTCTTCCCGCGCGGACGGCGGTGCTGGCCACCACGGGGCTGGCCACCACGGGGCTGGCCCGGCGGGCTGCCGACGCGGTCCCCCGCTGGGCGGTACCCAGCGGACGGGCCGGCGTGCCTACCCCGCTCGACGGTGCGAGTCGACGAAAACTCCCGTGAACCGTACCGGTCGTTCGTCGGCCCCCCGTCGAGCATGTCAGCTGCCGGTCTGGTCGCGGCGCTCCTTGATGCGGGCCGCCTTGCCGCGCAGGTCCCTCAGGTAGTACAGCTTGGCGCGGCGGACGCGGCCCCGGGTGACCGGCTCGATCTTGTCGATCGACGGGCTGTGCACCGGGAACGTGCGCTCGACGCCCACGCCGTAGCTGATCTTGCGGACGGTGAAGGTCTCCCGGGCGCCGCTGCCCTGACGCCGGATCACCACGCCCTGGAACACCTGGATCCGGGAGCGGTTCCCCTCGGTGACCCGGACATGGACCTTCAGCGTGTCCCCGGGCCTGAAGTCCGGGATGTCAGACCGGGTCTGGGCCTGCTCGATTTCGGCGATCGCGGTATGCATGACGGCGGTTTCCTCGGTGGTGGTGGTTGTAGTGCAGGCACGCGGCAGCAAGCGCACGCCAGGAAGGACAGCGACCTTCAGTGTGCCATATCTTCGCCGCTAACCGGAAAAGGCTCAGGAAGAACGCCGGCCTCGGCTAGGACCTGCTGGTCACGGGGGTCCAGATCCCGCAGCGCCGCGATGAGGTCGGGCCGGGACTCCGCGGTCCGGCGCAGCGCCATGTCGCGGCGCCAGCGCGCGATCGCCGCGTGGTTGCCGGAAAGCAGCACCTCGGGCACCTCGTACCCGCGCCAGGACCGCGGCCTGGTGTAAACCGGGCCCTCGAGGAGCCCGCGCATCGAGGGATCCCCTTCGCCGCCGAAGGAGTCGTCTGGAGCCGAGCAGGCGTTGCCGAGGACTCCGGGCAGCAACCGCCCGACCGCCTCCACCATCACCAGGGCAGCCGCCTCGCCGCCGGCCAGCACGTAGTCACCGATGCTTACCTCGTCCACTCCCATCCGCGCGCGCATGGCCTCGACCACGCGCCCGTCGATCCCCTCGTACCGCCCGCAGGCCAACACCAGCCACGACTGCGCCGCGTAGGCGGCCGCCAGGTCCTGCGTGAACGGCACTCCGCTGGGGGTCGGGACGACGAGCCGGACCGTGCCTTCCGCCCCGTCGGGGACGATCTCGCCGAGCGCATCGCCCCATACATCTGCCTTCATGACCATGCCCGGGCCGCCGCCGAACGGCACGTCGTCCACGGTGTGGTGCACGTCGGTGGCCCAGCGCCGCAGGTCGTGCACGCGGAACTCGAGATCGCCCCGCGCCGCCGCCTTCCCGATCAGCGAGACGCGCAGCGGGCTTTCGAAATACTCAGGGAAGATCGTCACGATGTCGATGCGGAGCCCCACGCCCTCACCTCTTCATCTAGCCGAACGACGGTGGTTCGGGTTCGAGCAGCCCGGGGGGCGGGTCGATAACGAGAACGCCGGCCGCCACATCTACCTCGGGCACGATCGCCTTCACAAACGGGACCAGGTACTCCCCGTCCCCGCCGTCCGCGCGCTGGATCACGAGCAGGTCCTGGCCGTGATGCAGGACATCGGTGACTACGCCCACCTGCCCGCCGTCCGGCGTCCGCACGCAGAGCCCGATCAGCTCGTGGTCGCGGAACTCATCCGGGTCGCCGGTGCGCGGGAGCTGGCCGGAGTCGACGCTCAGCCAGCTCCCGGTCAGCTCCCCGGCCGCGGTCCGGTCCGTGATCCCTTCGAACGCGACCAGGAGCTGGCCGGAGTGCCAGTGCACGCGGGCCACCGTAAGGGTGTCCGGGCCGCCCGGACCTCCGGGGTCTGGCTCCGCGTGAGCGTCCAGGACGGCGCCCACGGCGAAGCGGAGGTCAGGCTCGTCCGTCCTGACCCCGACCACCAGCTCGCCGCGGATCCCGTGCGGACGGCCGACGCGGCCGACGATCACCCGCATCGGGGTCAGCGGACCTCGTTCGCGTCCAGCAGGTCGATGCGGACGTAGTTGTCTCCCGCCAGCGCGCCGATCACGGTCCGCAGCGCCCGGGCGGTGCGCCCGCCCCGGCCGATGACCTTACCGAGGTCGTCGGGATGCACCCGCACCTCCAGGACGTTGCCGCGGCGCAGTGTCCGGCTCGCCACGCGGACATCGTCCGGGTACTGGACGATGCCGCGCACTAGGTGCTCGAGGGCCTCCTCGAGCACGTCAGGATCCGCTCCCCGGCTCGCCATCGTCCGCCTCCGCTACCGCGGCACTGTCGTCCGCGGCGGGTGCGTCCGTAGCACTGTCGTCCGCAGCGGGCGCTTCCGCGGCAGGCGCCTCAGCGGCAGGCGCCTCAGCGGCAGGCGCCTCAGCGGCAGGCGCTTCCGCGGCCACCTCGGGCGCGGCACTGTAGTCCGCGGCAGGCGCTTCCGCAGCGGGCGCTTCTGGAGCAGGCGTCTCCGTCGCGGGTGCCTCAGCGGCGGATGCCTCAGCGGCGGGCGCTTCCGCAGCGGGCGCCTCAGCGGCAGGCGCCTCGGCGGCCTTGGTCCGCCCGCCCTTGGCGGCACTCTGCTTGGCGGGAGTGTCCTTGGCGGCACTTTCCTTGGCGGGGGCGGCCTTGGAGTCCTTGGCGGGGGCGTCCTTGGCGGTGACATCCTTGGCAGGCCTGGCGGCCTTGGTCGCGGCCTTGGCGGCGCCCTTGTCGTCCTTGGCGTCTTTGCTCGCCTGGCTCTCCTTGGCGGCGGAGTCGAAGCGCTCCTTCTTGTCCGCGCGCGGCTCGGCCTTCTTGAGCGTGCCTTCCGTGCCCGACTGGCCGGTGAACTTCTGCCAGTCTCCGGTGATCTTGAGCAGGACGCGAACCGGGTCCGTGGGCTGCGCGCCCACCGACAGCCAGTGCTGGACCCGCTCGGAGTTCACCTCGATGAGCGAGGGGTCCGCCTTGGGGTGGTACTTGCCGATCTCCTCGATCGCGCGCCCGTCGCGCTTGGTGCGTGAGTCGGCGACGACGATCCGGTAGTAAGGCTCCCGGATCTTGCCCAGGCGCTTCAGCTTGATCTTGACAGCCACGGGTGTGGTCTTCTCCCAGCGTTAGGTGCGAAGCGGCGGACCCGCGCCGACCGGGGGAACAGCCGACGGGACCGCACAGATGAGCCAGGCCGGGCGAACGAGGAGAGGGCGTCGCATGGCCAGACGGTCAGCATCACATTGTGCCAGACAACCGTCGCTGACTAGTAATCAGATCGCAAATCCCGCCGGGCTGGGGCTCCCGGCCCGGGCTTCCGGCCGCCTGCAATGTGCTTGCCCCAGATTGTTGACAATATTGTCGGATATTTCTAGGATCGGCGCGTGCAACGGCGCGGTACTGAGGCCCGGACCCCTGGGCGGACGCCGAAGACGTTGCTGGCCGGGGCGCCCGGGCGGCAGCGGGCGGGCGAGCGCCTGCGGCAGGCGATCCTAGCGGGTGACATGGCGCCGGGCCAGCGCCTGGTCGAGGAGGAGCTGGCCGGGATGCTCGCGGTGACGCGGGCGAGCCTGCGCGGAGCCCTGTTCGACCTGGCGGCCGAGGGGCTGGTCGAACGGATACCCAACCGCGGCGCGCGGGTGCGGGTCATCACGATCGGCGAGGCGGTCGCCATCACCGAGTGCCGGATGGCGCTGGAAGGGCTGTGCGCGGCCAAGGCGGCCGAGCTGGTCACCGACGCCGAGGCCATGCGGCTGCACCAGCTGGGCGAGCAGATGCAGAGCAGCGTGGCCGACGGCGAGTCGCTGAAGTACTCCGAGCTGAATCACGAACTGCACCGGCTGGTCAGGGAGATTTCCGACCAGGCGGTGGCGGCCCGGCTGCTTGAGCGGCTGAACGGACAGCTGGTCCGGCATCAGTTCCGGCTGTCGCTGCGCCCGGGCCGCGCGCAGGTCTCGCTGCCGCAGCACCTGGCTATCATCGCCGCCATTACCGGGCGGCGGCCCGCCGAGGCCGAGCAGGCCTCGCGCGAGCACCTGCACAGCGTCATCGCGGCCCTGCTCGATCAGCAGGAGCCGGGAAAGCAGGCCAGCGGCGGGCGGGAGGCCGGGTAATCATGAGAATCTGCCCGCGACCGGTCCGCGTCCCACCATATGAAACCGTTATGTAAACGTACGCCGACTACCGCTAAAAGATCATCCCAGCATCGCCATACTGTTCTTAAAATGCACGTTCGTTCGTATAGCGCACACTCGCTGTGCATGCGGCAGCGAACCGAGCTCTCCTAGACCAAGGAGCCCACACCGCCCACCCGCACTCAGGTTCCCGGACTCACCAGGTCATGCGTGCGCTGCATTCACGTCCACTGTTCTCTCGTCAGGATTCAGGTGAAAGAAGCCCCACCCCGGACGCGGTCCCGCGCCTTCGGCGCGACCTCAAAGGAGATCGACTACATATGAGTGACCAGACTGCACAACCCGGTAGCACCGATCCGGCCGGCGGCATCAGCCGTCGCAGCCTGCTGCGCGCGGCCGGCGCCGGCGCGGCCGTCCTGGGGGGCGGCGGACTGCTCGATGCGTGCAGCTCCAGCATCAAGGGAGCCACCACATCGACGACGTCCACCACCAAGGACATCAACATCGCCTTCATCCACCCGCTCACCGGGGACCTGGGCGACTTCGGCACCTCGGACAACTGGATCCTGAGCACGATCCAGGCCACCTCGCAGTTCAAGGCCGGGATCAAGACCGGCGGCAAGACCTATCACATCAACATCTCCTCCTACGACACCCAGTCCGACCCCACCCGGGCCGGGCAGCTGACCAACCAGGCGATCCTCACCGACAAGGTGGACCTGATCCTCACCTCGTCCACGCCGGAGACGGTCAACCCGGTAGCCACCGTGGCCGAGAAGCTGGGCACTCCCACGATCTGCGGCAACGTCCCGTGGCAGTCCTGGTACGCCAACCTGGGCGGCAACCCGACCCCGGGCAAGTCGACCTTCAAGCCGACGTGGGTGACGGTCTACTTCCTCGGCGTCAACGACCTGTGCAACGCCTTCATCCCGATGTGGAACCGGATCCACGCCGAACTGGGTACGGACAAGACCGTGGGCTGCCTGTTCCCGAGCGACGCCGACGGTGACGCCTTCCGCGCCGCGTTTCCCCTGTTCGCCGGGCCGGCCGGCTACACGCTGATCGACCCGCCCGCCTACACCGACGGGCTCACCAACTACAGCACGTTCATCTCCGAGTTCAAGTCGGACAAGTGCGACTTCTTCACCAACGTGCCGCTGCCGCCGGACTTCAACACGATGTGGAAGCAGGCCGCGCAGCAGGGTTACAAGCCCAAGCTGGCCACCGTGGCCAAGGTGCTGCTGTTCCCCGGCGACGTGAAAGCCCTCGGCAACCTGGTCAACAACATCGCCACCGACGCCTGGTGGGCGCCCGGGATGCCGTGGAAGTCCTCGCTGACCGGCGTGACCTGCACGCAGCTCGCCAGCGCCTACACCAGCGCCACCGGCCAGCAGTGGGTCCAGTCGCTGAGCAACTACAGCCTCTTCGAGGTCGCCTACTCGGCCCTGTCCTCGGTCAGCGACCCGCACGACAAGGCCGAGGTGGCCGACGCGCTGTTCAAGGTGAACATCGAGGGCATCGCCGGGCAGCTCGACTGGACCTCGAGCAAGGCCCCCGCCCCGGGCGTGGTGGACACCCCGTGCCTCGGCGTGCAATGGAAGCCGAACGCGACGTATGGCTGGTCCATGGAGGTGGTCGACAACACGCTGATGCCGGAGGTGCCGCTCACCGGCACGCTCGAGCCGACGAACAAATGACCGGATGACAGACCCGCTGCTTGAACTCGATCACGTGACGAAACGGTTCGGCCGGGTCGTCATCGCCGAGGACCTGTCGTTCCGCGTCGGTCCGGGGGACACGGTCGGGATCGTGGGGCCGAACGGAGCGGGCAAGACCAGCCTGTTCGGCCTCATCTCCGGCGACCTGTCCCCGGACGCCGGGGGGATCTGTTTCGCCGGGCGGCGGGTCACCAAGCTGGACGCGTCCGCCCGGTGCCGGCTCGGCATCGGGCGGACGTACCAGGTACCGCGGCCGTTCACGGACATGACCGTGTACGAGAACGTGCTCGTCGCCGCGCAGCAGGGCGCCAGGCTGCGGCGCCGGGCCAGCTACACCGCGGCCGCGGAGGCCCTGGAGCGCACCGGCATGTCCGACGAGGCTAACCTGCCCGCCGCGCGGCTTGGCCTGCTGCAGCGCAAGCGGCTGGAACTGGCCCGGGCGCTCGCGTCCGGGCCCAAGCTGCTGCTGCTCGACGAGGTGGCAGGCGGCCTGACCGACCCGGAGGTCGCCGAGCTGGTGCAGATCGTCCGCGGCGTCCACGCCGACGGCGTCGCGGTGATCTGGATCGAGCACGTGGTGCGCGCGCTCACCCCCGTGGTGAGCCGGCTGACCTGCCTGTACGGCGGGTCGTTCGTCGGCGACGGCGACCCGGCCACGGTGCTCGCCGACCCGGCGGTCCGCGAGGTGTTCCTCGGCAGCGAGGTCACCGCCTCCCTGTCCGGCGGTACCCTCAGCAGCGAGGTCGATCCCGGAGACGCCCCATGAGCGAGGCCCTGCTGGAGGTCCGCAACCTGACCGTGCATCACGGCCAGCTCCGGGCGCTGGACTGCGTCTCGCTGCGGGTGGCTCCCTGCGAGGTGTACGCGATCATCGGCGCGAACGGCGCGGGCAAGTCGACGCTGCTGCGCACGATCGCCGGCCTGCACCAGCCGACCGAGGGCTCGATCCTGTTCGACGGCCAGGACCTGACCCGGGTCCGGCCCGAGCGCCGGGCCACCCGGGGCATCGTCCTGGTGCCGGAGGGACGGCGGCTCTTCGAATCCCTCACGGTAGAGGAAAACCTGCAGGTCGGCGCCACGTACGCGCGGAAGGGCCCGTGGACGATCGAGCGTGTCTACGAGCTGTTCGGCTGGATGACCGAACGCCGGAACCAGCGCACGGCGCAGCTGTCCGGCGGCGAGCAGCAAACGGTGGCGATCGGCCGGGCCCTGGTGGCCAACCCGCGCGTGCTGCTGCTCGACGAGCTCTCGCTGGGCCTCGCGCCGGTGGTCGTCCAGCGCATCTGCGCCATGCTGCCGCAGATCCTGGCCACCGGCCTGACCGTGCTGCTCGTCGAGCAGGACGTCAGCCAGGCGCTCCGCGTAGCCTCGCACATCCAGTGCCTGCTGGAGGGGCGCACCACGCTGGAGGGC
>JBOHCK010000106.1:0-18463 GCA_050698755.1 Streptosporangiaceae bacterium
CCACCCATTCCCCCTTGCGCAGCGGCATAACCAGCACGTCATCTCAGGAATCCACCGCCTGCCCATACGGCCCCCAGCGCTCGCGGAAGTACTCGATGATCTTGCTCGCCCGCTCGTGACTGACCTCGATGAGTTCGTCGTCGAAGTCGCCGCGCTCCCATTCAATGATCACTGGCGTGAGCTTCCAGCCGAAGCCCTCCTGTAGTGCCTCGTCGGACGGGCCGTCGTCATGCTCAAGCCGTCGGACGAGCCCACGAGGGTTGTCGATGGTGTTGCGGCCGCCGACGATGGCGTAGTACGTGATCTTGTCTGCCACCTAGAAGCCTTCCCTTCTGTAGTTCGGGATATCGGTTGCGCCATCTGGTGCCCGAATACGTGAGCACACCTCTTCCTGGAACGCGTGTAGCTCGCGTCGCTCGGCCTTGCTCGTCTCTGTATTGCGGATCCGCTCGTACCCGAGATGAGTCACTTCGTGCTTGGCGTGGAAGCTTTCTGGGGTGTGGAACTGCACCTCGAATCGCTGTCCACCAGGGGTTACCCAGCGGGTGTTGACGCCCTTGTATTCAGGGTTCGTCCAGTAGTTCTCGGAGTAGTACATCTCGTGGCCCCGGCTTTCGAACCGATCCTTGATGTCGTAATAGCCCCTCGTGTAGTTCTCCGACTGAAAGCAATACGTATAGCGCAGCACATCAGCCATCTCACGGAGAGCCTCGGACGCGGTCATGCGCGGTTCGACGGACAGCTTCTCGGCCGCCAGCTTCTCAGTGATCTTCTCTTGGATGCGGCCTTCCCCCTTGAGTCGACGCTCGAAGCCCGCCAGCCAGCCGCCGTGCTTATTCTCCTGCTCGAAAGCCTGTGCGTCCGCGGAGAGTTCCGGCTCGGCTTCACGAATCCGGCTCACGGCCTCGGCCGTCGTCGCGGGCAGCTCCGCGGGATCGCCTGAACGGTCCGCGGATTCGTCCGCCTTCTCAGACCAGGTTCCCTCATGATCGGCCCACACTTTCTGGAACCGCGGCACCTCATCCCAGTAGCTTCGCTGATCGGCCATATCAGGCCGTCGGCCCGGCGAAGCCTCATCGGGCGTTTCCGCGGAAACGTTCGTTCCTGCCGCGTCGTAGGCACGGCTGCGCTCGTCCGGGTCGGGTAGCTCACGAGGCCTCCGGCTCTCCCGGTCCGCGCCGCCCGTGTCAGCCTCCGTCGCCCGCATCGGCTTGTCTGGCTCGTCCGGCAGGTCCAGGGACCCCAAGACACTCCCAACCTGGGACTTACTGTGATCAAAGCATCATGCTATGTAACAGGTCCTCGTAAGGTGCGGCGCAAGACGAACGGATTGATTACGTGATGCGCGCCCGCAGCGCGGGGCTGGCGGCGTCCGGACCGATGGGACCACCAGCACGAACTAGCTCTCAGGCGCGCGAGCAGCCCCTTGCTAGTTACGGACGGTAAGAATGTCAGTACTTCCTGGCATGGTGGCGAACATGACAGGAGGAGGGCACCATGGGTGTCATGACCGTTCCGGACGTCTGGTCGGGACAGGACCGGATGCTGACTGTCGAGGACATGGAGAACATGCCCGACGACGAGTTCCGCTACGAGCTGGATGACGGGGTGCTGATCGTGTCCCCGGCTCCCTCTACCCTGCACCAGCTAGCGGTTACCCGCCTGGCCGTCATTCTCAGTGCGGCCTGTCCCGCTGAGTTCGTCGTGCTTGCTGGCGTCGGCGTCAACATCAGCAAGTTCCAGCACCGTGTGCCGGATCTCGCGGTGGTCCGCTCCAACTCCCTCGAAACCGTCTTCCAGGAGGTCCCGCCGGAGCTGGTGGTGGAGGTCGCCTCGCCCCGCACGCGACTCTACGACCGGAACCGGAAGAAGGATGTCTACCGGGGCTTCGGCATCCCCGCGTACTGGATCGTCGAGCCGGACCGGAATCACCCTGAGCTGACCGTCTTCGAGCTGCGCTCTGGCGCCTACGAGCAGACCGCCCACGTCGTCGGCCACGAGGAATACCGCGCGGCCGCTCCATTCGCCGTGACCATCGTGCCATCCGCCCTCGTCACGGTCGGCTGATGCTCCTTCCGGACCTTCCCGCGCCACGGCGACCCTCCACGAGGGCGAACGGGGCAGGATGCGCCTTAAGCACCCCCTTCTCCTGGTAATTGGCGCTGCATTGGCCGCGGCCCTGACCGGTGCCCTGGCGTTTCCCACCGTTGGCACGGCGGCCGAGTGCGGGAGTCATGGCTTGGCCTGTAAGTGGGTGGCTACCTGGACCGCCAGCCCGATGGCGGCCACGCCGGCGAGGCTGACGGCCCCTGACGACTTCTCCTCGGCCGGGTTCAACGACCAGACGATCAGGGACATCGTCTGGACCAGCGTCGGAGGGCAGGCGGTACGGATCAGCCTGTCCAACCAGTTCGGCCGGCGGCCGGTCACGTCCGGCCAGGCAGATATCGGCCTCTCGGCTGGCGGTCCGCTCATTCTCGGCACCAATCACCGTGTCACCTTCGCCGGGAAGTTGTCGGTCACCATCCCGCCCGGTGCCGCCGTCGTCAGCGATCCGGTGAGGATGACCGTCCCAGCGCAGACGGATCTCGCGGTCAGCCTGTTCACCAGCGGGCCGACGGGACCGGCGACCTATCACAGCGACTCCCAGCAGGTGAACTACGTCTCCGCGCCCGGAGATTACGCCGACAGCGGTTCGGCCGCTGGCTTCACGACCACCAGCCAGCACTGGTACTTCCTCGACGAAGTAGACGTCCAGGTCGCCGCCGCGACCGGCGGCACGATCGTCGCGTTCGGGGATTCGATCACCGACGGCTACCAGTCCACGGTCGGTGCCAACGACCGGTGGCCGGATGACCTGGCGGAACGGTTCCTGGCCGACCCGCCCGGGCAGGTCCACCCGGTCGTCGACGAGGGGATCAGCGGCAACCGGGTTCTCGTCAACTCGGTTCGCTTCGGCGTGAGCGCGCAGGCGCGGTTCCTCAGCGACACGGCCGCCGTGTCCGGGGCGCGGTACGTCATCCTGCTCGAGGGGATCAACGACATCGGGTTCAGCCTGACGCCCGTCGCACGGATCATTGCCGGGTACGAGAGCCTGATCGCCGCCGCCCACGCCGCGGGCCTGAAGATCTTCGGCGCCACGCTCACCCCGTTCCAGGGCTCGGGCTACTACTCCGCCGCTGGGGAAGCCGAACGCGAGGCCATCAACCACTGGATCCGCACCAGCGGCGCCTTCGACGGCGTCATCGACTTTGACCAGGCGCTCAGGGACCCGTCCGACCCACTGCGACTGCTGCCCGCCTTCGACAGCGGCGACCACCTGCACCCGAACGATCTCGGCTACCAGGCGATGGCAGACGCCATCAACCTCGCCCTCTTCCAGCGCTGAGTTAAGGGCGGCCTACGCCTGCCCCGATCAGGCCGACGGCCCACATCGCTGCGGTGAGCGGTTCAAGCGGTGTCCCGCCACCCCGAAAGACCCACCGGCTAGGACTTGCGGGTGCGCGTCCTCGTGCTCGGGCGAGCCGGCTCGACCAGCTTGACGGTGATGTCGGGGCCACCCGCCTCGGCGACCTGGACCCGCTTCGGGAGCAGGGTCAGGAAAGCGCGGAAGCTGCGGGCGCCGTAGTTGTGCTCATCGAACGACGGGTCCAGCGCGAGCATCTTGCTCTTCAGGCCGCCGGCGGTCATCGTCTCGGAGCCTGACTCCTCGAAGGCCCGGACCAGCAGGCGTTCGCCGTCGCTGACGTCGAACGCGGCGGCCGGACGCGCGGCGGGCTCGACCTCGGCGACCAGCGTGCCCCAGTACTTGTACTCCGAGCACACTGAGACGAGCTTGCGGCTGGCGTTGGCCTCGGTTCCGACGCCCACCACCCACTTGCCGAACTCCCTTAGCCGCTGCACCAGCGGCGAGTAATCACCGTCGCCGCTGACCAGGATGAACACGCTGACCTCGGGGTGGACGATCAGGGTCTCCATAGCGTCGACGGCCATCCTGATGTCGGCAGCGTTCTTGTTCTGGATGCCGACCCGCGCGACCTGGATCAGGTCCACGCCGTTCATGGCCAGGTCTTCCTGGTGGCTGCCGAAGCGCGGATCGGCCCAGTCGGCGTAGGCGCGGCGCACCGAGGCGTTGCCGTATCCGCGGCACAGCCTGGTCAGCGCCTCGTAGGGGGCCGGGTTCGCTTGGCCGGGCAGTTCCTTGACCGCGCCGAGGACGAGGTTCTCGAAGTCCACGAACACGGCCACCTGCGCGGTCCCGTCAGGCTCCATCGCCGCCTCCCTCGGTCGGTCAGGGCGATGAAACGTTACCGCAGGTCCGACCGCGCCGTGGCCACGCAGGCCGTTGCCCTACTTGTCGCGCGCGGCGCGGGAGCGGTTCAGCATCCCGGCCGCGTACACGACGATCGCGGTTATGATCCCGACCATCAGCCAGGTTTTCAGCCCGGCCACGTGCCCGAAGACCGCTTCCCCGGCCGTGCCGGCCGCGGTGATGACCACAACCAGCAGGACGAGGACGAAGGGGTGAACGTACGAACGCACCGGATGCACAGGGTCGCGCACCGATACCCCGGAATCCACCGCTGGCGCCGGTTCCGGGAGGTCATCGAACAGCCCGCGCAGGTCCCCGCGGGTCTTGGCGTTCATCGCCTGGGCGGCGCGCTCGTCAAACTCGGCCTGGGTGAGCCGGCCCTCGCCGAAGTGCACGGCCAGGCGGTCGGTCACCTCGTTGCGCTCGGCGTCGGAGACCCTGAGGTGCTGATCGGTGTAGCCGTAGCGGAACCGCGGAACAAGACCATGCGACCGGGGCTGACTGGGGGTTGGCCTGGTCATAACCAGCAGCGTGCCGCCTCGGATCAGGCCACGGCATCCGGGATGACCCTGGTATGACCCTGGTATGACCCTGATTTCGCGCCGACTCCGCCCCCCCGGTCGCCCCGAAAACCCCAAAACCCCCAAAACCTCAGAGACCCCAGCTAAGCGGACCGCTGAGCGGGCAGCCCCGGGAAACCCCCACAGGCCTGAGTCCCTCTGGTCTCATAACCCTTATTGACCCCGCCGGTAGCAGAACGCAATCAATGGGTGTGGCAACGTAATGGGAAGAATCATTAGGGTGCCACACCCATGGGTTGGAAGCCAGCCCGCCAGGAGCTAGAAGCCAGCCCGCCAGGCCGCCAGGAGCCAGCCCGCCACGCCGCTAGAAGCCAGCCCGCCAGGGGCCGGCAAACGAGCCGCTAGTGCACGTGGAGGCGCCAGTCCCGCGGGACGCGCCCGGTGGGTCCTGGAACGCCCTGGTCGAGCGGGTGGTGCTGCGGCGAGGCGAGTTCCGGGCCGTCGTAGGCTTCCTTGGTCTCGTAGTTCCAGAACCAGTCCTCGCCCGGCTCGAAGCTACGGATGAAGGGGTGCCCGGTGGCCGCAGCATGGGCGGTGGCGTGCTGAGACGGCGAAGTGTCGCAGCAGCCGATGTGGCCGCACTGGGCGCACCGCCGCAGGTGGACCCACCAGCCGCCGGCGGCCTCGCACTCGACGCACCCGGTCCCGCTCGGCGGCACGGACGGGTCAATGCCCGGAATCGAAGTCATTGAGCTCTCTCCTCTTGCTCCGTGAGCTGCGTGAGCTGCGTGATCGGCAGCCGAACCCGGAAACGTGTAGAGCCCGGCTCCGATTCCAGCGTGATGGCCCCGTGGTGCTTGTTCACCACGATGCGCCACGAGATATCCAGACCCAGCCCAGTCCCCTCACCGACCGGCTTGGTGGTGAAGAACGGCTCGAAGATCCGCTCCTTAAGCTCGGTAGGAACCCCCGGCCCGGTGTCGCCGAACTCCACGAACACCTGATCCCGGTCCCGGTCCAGACCCGTACGAACGGTCAGGACACCCGTCGCGCCCATCGCCGACACCGCGTTGTCGATCAGGTTCGTCCAGACCTGGTTCAGCTCGCCCGCGTAGGCGGGGATGCGGGGGAGCCCGTCGTAGTAGGACTTGACCACGCTGATCCCGGGCGGGATCTTCCCGGCCAGCATCAGCAGCGTGCTGTCCAGCAGTTCGTGCACGTCCACGACCTGGAACGGGGCCCGGTCGAGCTGGGAGTACTGCTTGGCGGCACCGACGAGGGTGGAGATCCGGGTGGTGGAGTCCTCGATCTCGTTCATCAGCAGTTCGGTCTCGACCGTGTACCCCAGCCACCGCAGCGCGCTGTCCAGGACCGCGGGTTCCACCGTCGCCTCGACGTGATCGAGCCAGGCGACGTCAAGCCCGGCCGAGACAAACGTCGGGGCCAGCTCCCAGCCACCGTGAACGCCGTGGTCGTCGAACCAGTCCGTGAAGGCATCCTCCCGGTCTGACTCCTCAATCGGGGTCAGCGCGAGCGCCTTCGGCACCCGGTCGGCCGCCTCTTCCTGGAGCCGGATCAGCGTCTCCAGGGTGGTCCGGTCCCACTTTCCGCCCGCGATCGTGGCCAGCTTGCGGCGCATCCCGGCGACCCGCTCGCGCAGCGCCGCCGCGGCCCGGACCGCGGCCGCGGCCGGGTTGTTCAGCTCGTGGGTCAGCCCGGCCGACAGCGAGCCAAGCGCCAGCAGCCGCTCCCGCTGCCCGATCTCCTGCGCCCAGTTCTTGCTGCCGAAGAACGCGCCCTCCAGCAGGTGCACCGCCATCGGGAACCACTCGTTCATCAGCTCGGCGAACGCGGCGGCGTCCAGCACGAAGAACCGGGACGGCGCCGCCACCCGCAGCGAGCTGTTGTAAGTCTGCGGCACTTTGTCGCCGAAGTAGGCCTGGAACGCCCCGGCATACGACCCCCGGGCCGAAGTCCGGCCCACCTCGACGTCGTCGGTCCCGACCCGCCGTGACAGCACCACGGTCCCGTCGAGCAGGATGTACAGGCAGGTGGCGGGCTCGCCCTCCGCGTACACGGCCCCCGGAGGAAAGGCCTCGACGTGCCCCCGTTCGCATAGCCAGACGAGCTGTTCGTCGGTCAGCTTCTCGAACAGGAACAGGGTCCGCAGCTCCTCGATGCTGCACTCAAGCTCGACAGGCTCGACAGGCTGGACAGCCTCGACAGGCCCTTCGCTCATCTCTTCTCCAGATACCTATGCACGAGCATGACGGCCAGCGCCCCCTCCCCGACAGCCGAGGCCACCCGCTTGGCGGACTCGGCGCGCGCGTCCCCGGCCACGAACACCCCCGGCACGCTGGTCTCCAGGTGGTACGGCATCCGGTCAAGCTCCCAGCCGGGCGGGCGCTCGCCCGCGATGGACAGGTCAGGCCCCGCCACGACGAAACCCCGTGAGTCCCGGACCACGACGTCATCCAGCCAGTCGGTCAGCGGCGCCCCCCCGATGAACAGGAACATGAGCTGCGCTTCGACCGTGTCGGTCGCCCCAGTGACGGCGTCCTGCAGGGTCAGCCGCTCCAGGTGCCCGTCGCCCTCGGCCCCGACGACCTCGGTGCAGGTGCGGACGCTGATGTTGCCGATGTCGGCGATCTGCCTGATCAGGTAGTACGACATCGACTTCTCCAGCGACGACCCCCGGACCAGGTTCGTCACCGACTTGGCGTGCCGCGACAGGTACACCGCCGCCTGCCCGGCCGAGTTAGCGCCGCCCACGACGTAGACGTCCTGCCCAAGGCACGCCGACGCTTCCGTCAGCGCCGAACCGTAGTAGATCCCCCGCCCGGTCAGCTCGCTCACCCCCGGCATGTCCAGCAGCCGGTACGACACGCCGGTGGCCAGGATGACGGTATGCGCGTCGATGAACGTCCCGTCGGCGAACGTAACCCGCCGGGCCGAGCCGCGCACCTCCAGGCCGACCACGTCGCGGGTGGTGAGCACCTCGGCGCCGAACTTCGTGGCCTGCCGCCGGGCCCGGTCGGTCAGCTGCGCCCCGGACACCCCGTCCGGGAAGCCCAGGTAATTCTCGATCCGCGAGCTCTGCCCGGCCTGCCCGCCGGTCGCGGTCCGCTCCACCAGCACGGTGCGCAGGCCCTCCGAAGCGCCGTACACCGCCGCGCCAAGACCCGCTGGCCCGCCGCCGATGACGATCAGGTCGTAGAAGTCCTTGGACGGCGTCGTCGCCAGCCCGACCCGGGCGGCCAGCTCGGCGTCGGTCGGCTCGATCAGCGGGTCACCGTCCTGCGTGATCACGACGGGCAGCGCGCGCCCGTCCGCGCCGGCCGCGTCGAGCAGCCGCTGCCCCTCAGGCTCGTCGGAGTTGTACCACCGGTACGGCACCTGGTTTCGGGCCAGGAACTCGCGGACTTCCGAGGACCGCGCCGACCAGCGGTGGCCGACCACCTTGGTTTCCGGCACCGGCCGGTGATCCGACGACAGCCACGCATCCAGCAGCGCGTCGACCACGGGATAGAGCTTCTCTTCCGGCGGGTCCCACGGCTTGAGCAGGTAGTGGTCGAGGTCGACGACGTTGATCGCGTCGATCGCCGCGCCCGTGTCGGCGTACGCGGTGAGCAGCACCCGCCGCGCGCCGGGGTAGATATCCATCGCCTGCTCGAGGAACTCGATCCCGTTGAGCTCCGGCATCCGGTAGTCGGCCAGGATCACCGCGACCTGCTCGCCGCGCAGCTTCATCTGCCGCAGCGCGTCCAGCCCCGCCGACGCCGACTCGGCCCGCACGATCCTGTGCCGCTCGCCGTACCTGCGCCGCAGGTCACGCGCTACCGCGCGGGACACCCCCGGGTCATCATCCACGGTGATGATCGCGGAACGGATTGTCTCTTCCGAGGCGGGCATAGTGCCCATACTAAATTCAAAGCAGGAACCCAATATTCCGAACGGCGGTGGCGCCTCCCCCGGTAACCCCGCTGGTCCCGCGTGACTCAGGGATACCGGCACGCCGTAGCACCGGCGCTCTCGCGGCCCGCCCTCAGTCCTTGTCCTCTTCCTCCAGGGCGGCGCGCAGGGCCGACATGCCGCGCGCGGTGTGACTCTTCACCGCGCCGCGGCTGATCCCCATCGTGGCGGCTATGTCGGCTTCGGACAGGTCGAGGTAATACCGCAGGACGATTGCCTCACGCTGTCGTTCGGGCAGGCCGCGGAGCGCTTTGACCACGGCGGACCGCTCGAGCAAGGTGAAGGCCCCGTGTTCGGCGCTTGGCATATCCGGCGGCGGGTTCTGCAGGTTCTTCTCGACCACGACTCGGTGCCGCAGGACCGAACGCGACTTGTTCACCACGGCCTGCCGCAGGTAGGCGAGCGCCTTGTCGGTGTCTTCCAGCCGGTGCCATCCTGTGTGCATGGCCACGAACGCTTCCTGCACCACTTCCTCGGCGGTGGGCGTGTCCCGCACGAGCATGGCGGCCAGCCGCACCAGCGACTTGTACTGCTCGGTGTACAGCTGCCGGACCGCCTGGTCCGCACTATGCTCCGCCCGCAGCCAGGTCTGATACCGGTCCAGGCCAGCCACGAGGTCGTACTCCGCGGCGAACCGGGCTTCCTCCTGGGCGGTGACCTGCTGGTACACGCGGGAGAGCAGGACGTCTTCGTCGGGGTCGTCACCCGGATCACCGGGGTGGCCAGCATCCTGGCGGTCAGGCTCGAGCTGCGCGATGAGCCTGTGCCGCGCCCGGTCCAGGTCTGCGCTCACCGTCTGCTCGGCCCGGCCCACCGCCGCGGCGATCTCGGCCTCTTTCATGTCCAGGTGCCAGCGCAGGAGGGCCATAGCGTGGGGCCATTCCGGCAGGTCCTGGATGGTTCGCCAGCACCGCTCGAGCACGTCGGGGGGGAACGCAGGCTCGACGGGCTCGGCCTGGGTCTTGCGGCGGCAGTCCTGCAGGTGGGGCAGCCGGTCGGGGAGCGTGGCCTCGCGGCGGAAGCCGCTGACCGCGCTGGTCAGCAGCGTGCCGCGCAGCCAGGCGCAGCGCTGCTGCTCGTCCAGGCCCCGCACGACCTGCCAGGCCCGGTACCCGGCTTGAAAGGCCCCCTGGATGAGATCGCCGGCCTGCGCCTGATCCCCCCGGGCCAGGATGCAGGCGTATCCGAACAGGTCACGGGCGTCGGCAGCGAAGCAGTCGGCAAGTTCGCGATGCCTATCATCGCTCACCGCCCACCTCCGCGCGAAAGGGCAACCAGGATCACAACCGGGCCCGGCTCGACGGCCGCGCTGTTCATTGCCGTAAAGGTAACCGAAGACAGGCGCGGGACCGGCAAGAACCAGGCAGCTCTATCGGTCGGCGGCAGCAAGACCTCAACCAGATCACGGTGTCAGGTGCCGGACCGTTCTCGCCGTTCGGCTTCACGTTACCCCCGAGCGGAACCGGTCCGCGGTCGGCGCGGGCACGCGGCCTACCGCGCGGCCAGGCGCAATGCCGCGTACAGCGAGGACCCGTTGTCCTTGATATCGATCCGCAGCATCCGCCCGCCAACGGCTTCCCGCCGTTCTGGGTCCGCCGCCAAGACGAATACCGCCGCTGACCGTCCCGCTTTACGGCGTTCCGGACAGTTCTGACCGGAACGCGGCGATAGCCGTCACTACTGGCGAACCCCTCGTGCCTGCCCGTCGATGAACGTAGGCTCGAAGTATCATGACCGTAACCGCCAGTGATCTTGACCATGCGATCTCATGCGTGGTCAGCGGCCTGTTGCCGGTAACCGACCGGGACTGGTCGGTGCGGGCGGGCACCCTGGAGTGGGACTGCTGGCACACCGCCGAGCACATCGGCGACTGCCTGCTGTCGTACGCGTGGCAGCTCGCCGTCCAGCCCACCACCAGGTACGTGCGCGCCGTGGCCTCGGCAGAAAAGGATGCGTCCCCGACCGAGGTGCTGGAGTTCGCGGTCACCGGCGGGCGCGTCCTGGCCTCGATGGTGCGTACGTCGCCTGCGCACGTCCGCGCCTTCCACCCGGCCGGGATGGGCGATCCCGAAGGCTTCGCCGCGCTGGGCTGCAACGAGGCGCTCCTGCACGGCAACGACATCGCACTGGGCTTCGGCCTGAGCCTGGATCCGCCGCACGACGTGTGCCGCCGCGTGTTCGCCCGGCTCTACCCGCAGGCGCCGACCGGCCCGCTCGACGTCGACCCGTGGACGGCACTGCTGTGGGCAGGCGGCCGCATCGAGCTACCCAGTCACCCGCAGTCTCACCTGCGCCCGCACCCGGCCCCGCCCCGTAGCTGACCACGCCCACCGCCCCAGTTGCCCGGGCGAGCTACCCAGTCACCCGCAACCTCACCTGCGCCCGCACCCGGCCCCGCCCCGTAGCTGACCACGCCCACCGCCCCAGTTGCCCCGGCGAGCTACCCAGTCACCCGCAACCTCACCTGCGCCCGCACCCGGCCCCGCCCCGTAGCTGACCCGCCACCGCCCCAGTTGACGCGGCCCTCGCCCCGCAGTTGACCCTCACGGAGCCCCCTGGCCCGCCTGCGCGGCTGAACCCTCGCTGAGGGGTCGGTCTCGTCACGGCTCGTACGAACCAGGGGTCCAGGCCCGGGTGCTGACGCCGATCGTGTTCCAGGCGTTGATGGTGACGATGAGGCTGACCAGCGCGGCGATCTCCTGCTGGCTGAACTCCGCGGCCACGTCCAGGTAGGCCTGATCGGGGACGTGCGTATCGGCCAGCAGCGTTACCGCCTCGGTGAACGCCAGCGCGGCGCGCTCGCGGGCGGTGAAGTACGGCGTCTCGGCCCAGGCGGCCAGCCCGTAGATGCGCTGCTCGGTCTCGCCGATCGCCCGCGCGTCCTTGGTGTGCATGTCGATGCAGTAGGCGCAGCCGTTGAGCTGCGAGGCCCGGATGCGGATCAGCTCGCACAGCCTGGGGTCGATCTCCGCCTTGTCGAGTTCCTTGGTCGCGGCCTGGTCCAGGTGGGCCATCGCGCGGGCGAATCCTGCCGCGAGGGCGTCGAAGTCCAGCCGGACCGGGATATGCGTGGTTTCGCTGGTCACTGTCATGTCTTCGACCCTACGAGTCAAAGCGGCCCAGGGTAAGGTCCACTTCTATGTCAGAAACATGGGCCAATGTGTCGGATGAAGCCGGTGCCGGGGGCGCGAGTATGGCCACCGCCGGCGGCCTCGACCTGCACCTGGACCTGTCGGGACCCCAGAGCCACCGCGTCCGCCTGGGCCTGGAGATCGCCCTGCGCGACGCCATCCGGGCCGGCCGGCTCGGCGCCGGGACCCGGCTGCCGTCGTCCCGGGCGCTGGCCGCTGATCTCGGCCTGGCCCGCAACACGGTCGCTGAGGTCTACGGCCAGCTCGTGGCCGAGGGGTGGCTCACGGCCAGGACCGGCTCGGGGACCTCCGTCGCCGAACGCCGCGCCGCCGACGACCCGGACCTGGACCTCGTGGCGCGCCCCGAGAGCGCCGTGCCTCGCTACGACCTGCGGGCCGGGGTGCCGGACCTGTCGGCGTTCCCGCGCCGGGCGTGGCTGGCCACTGCTCGCCGGGTCCTGGCCACGGCTCCCGACCGGCTGCTCGACTACCCGGACCCGCGTGGCCTCCTGCAGTTGCGGGAGGTCCTGGCGGGCTACCTGGCGCGAGCACGAGGCGTCGTCACCGATCCGGGGCACATCGTGATCTGCGCGGGTTTCGCTCACGGCCTGGCCGTCACCTGCCGGGCGCTGCACGCCCGCGGCGCGGGCACGCTGGCGGTCGAGGCCTATGGCCACCAGGCCCACCGCGACATCGCCCTGGCGCAGGGCCTGCGCCTGCGGCCGCTGCCCGTCGACGGCAGCGGTGCCGACCTCGGCGAGGCGGGCGGGGCCGACGCGGTGCTGCTGACCCCGGCTCACCAGTTCCCTTTGGGCGTGACCCTGCATCCGCGGCGCCGCCGGGAGGCCGCGCGGTGGGGCGGGGTGGTCATCGAGGACGACTACGACGGGGAGTTCCGCTACGACCGGCAGCCGGTGGGCGCCCTGCAGGCGCTCGCGCCCGATCGCGTCGTCTACGCGGGCACCGCGAGCAAGAGCCTGGCCCCGAGCCTGCGGCTCGGCTGGCTGGTTGTCCCGCCGCGCCTGCTGGACGCGGTGGCGGCCCAGCTCGCCGCCGGACCTTCCGCGCTCGACCAGCTCACGCTGGCCGAATTCATCGCCTCCGGCGGCTATGATCGTCAGGTCCGCCGGGCCAGGCTCGCCTACCGGCGCCGCCGCGACCGCCTGGTCGCCGCGCTGGGCCGCCAGCACCAGCAGGTCACCGGGATCGCCGCCGGCCTGCACGCCGTACTCGAGTTGCCGGGGACGGAAACCGAGCGGCTCGTCATCGCCGCGGCCGCCGGGCACGGCCTCGCCCTGACCGGCCTGGAAAGCTACCGAGCGGACGGGACGGGTCCCGCCGCAGGCGGCGACCGGGCCGGCCTCGTGATCGGTTACGGCCGTCCGCCGGAGCACGCCTACACCACGGCGCTGGCCAGGCTGTGCTCGGTCGTGTCCCAGGACGACCCGCCGACGAACCGCTGAAAACGTGATCAACCGTCGAACCGCAGCGGACCGGCCGTCGTACTTGTGAGTAGGAGCGGCGACAGCGTCTTGATGAGGCTGGAGTGGGACGGGCATGAGCAGGATGCCGGGCAAGCAGGGGCAGCGACTGGCGATCCGGCCAGCGCATCCGCCTGGTGCCTGCCAGCCTGACAGGACGGCCGCGCGGCCCGCGGGCGGCGCCAGGTGAGCCACGGATTCCGGGTGCTGACGTCCGGTGCGGTCGCCGAGGATGCGGTCATGATCAGGTCCGGGCCCTTGCTGGCGGCATCCGCCGCGGACTGGCTGGGCGGCGGCCTCGAGGGCGCCTGCGCGCTCGCGGCGGCGCTGTACGGCTGCGTTCCGGCCATCGCGGCTGGCCCGCACGCTCCGGATAAGCAGGCAGGACAGACCAAGGACCCGGGCCCGGCCGGCCCGCTGGCCGCCGTCGTCTACCAGGCCGCGGGCGTCGTCGACGATCTCGCGGCGGAGCTGGCCAGGATCGATGGCGCGCTGGACGATCAGGCTCACACCGCGTCCAGGTACGGGGTCAGGATCGGTATCGACCGTCGGCTGCCGCCGGCTTTCGCTGGGCCGCCGGCGGATTCGGGGTCGGCCAGCGAGCAGCACTGGACCCTGGCCTACCAGGAGGCCTACGCGCAGGCCACGGCGGACGCGCGCCTGGCCAGGCAGCAGGCCGCTCGTCGGCTCGCGGAGCTGCACGCGACGCTCACGCCGCCGCGGACGTCCCGCGGCCCGTCCGCCGCCACCACGGGCAGCCTTACGATCGGCCAGCTCCTGGCTGGCCTGAGCAGCCAACTCGCCGCCCCGGCCGCCCCCCAGGAGCGAGACCCCCGCCTGCAGGCTCAGGGCCGCGCCTATCACCGAACGTAATCATTACCAACCTATTGCGTGAGGGTCGGCGTTCGAGCCGGGCCGTCCGGTGGCGCGTGGATGAGGGTATGTGGATGGTGCGCGCGGTGGGACCTGCCGCCGGGATGACCATGCCGCGGATGGCGATCGTCGCGGTCGCGGCAATCGGCATGTTCGTGGCCGTGATGATGTTGCTGGGGATGTCACGTCGCGGCACCCAACCGACCCAGGGTCACCGGATCCGCGCCAGGACGAGGCACAAGCGCTCAGGCTCGCGGCCGCCGGCCGCTCGTGTGAGCCCGCTGCCCTCGGCCCAGCGGCCACCGGCCGCTCCGTTGAACTTGCGGCCCCCGGCTCAGCGGCCGTCGCCCACCCCGTTGAACATGCGGGCCCCGGCTGAGTGGCCGCCGGCCGCCCCCGCGAGCCTGCGGCCGTCGGCCCACGCGAGCCAGGACCGGGCCGACCGGGCGGGATCGTCCGGTTACCGTCCCCCGTCGCTGTGGCGCGACGTGCCTGACGACCCGCACGGCTGGCGGTGACAGGAGCCGCTCACTGGCCGAACGGCGGCGGCGGCTCGAGCGACGGCGCGTCGAGGAACGGGATGACCGCGGCCGGCAGGCCGGGTGCGGTCAAGAGGTCGTAGTGCGTGTAGCCGGGCAGAACCGCCAGGCGCGCCACCGAGCGAGCCGAGCCGTCCCAGTTGGCGTCGCGGAGCCCACCGCCGACCAGGGCGTAGAACTCGGCGATGTGCGCCGGGCGGATGGCGTCGGCGTCGGCGAAGACCAGCATGACGGGCGCGGTGATCTTCGTGATGTCCGCCGACCAGTCATAGTCCCGCCGCAACAGGTCGCCCGTCTTGCCGAGGAGCACCGGCCAGTCCTCCGGCCGGGGCGCGATGCGGGAGTAGCTCTGGTACGGCGGGGACTGCTTCATCGGCTCGGCGAGGTGCGGGCCCATCTGGTCCATCCCGGCCAGGCTCTCCGCGTGCCAGCCGTCCCGCCGGCACGGGAACGACACGATCACCAGGCGGCGCACCAGATCGGGATGCTGGATCGCGGCGCGCAGCGCGGCCCCGGCGCCGAGGGAGTAGCCCATCACGTCCGCCTCGGCCAGGCCGAGATGCTCGATGAGCCCGGCGAGATCATCGCCCAGTGACTCGTGCCGCAGCGGTCGGTCGACGTCGGCGGTGCGCCCGTGCGCCTGCAGGTCGACCGTGATCACCCGGCGGCCCTCGCCGAGGGCCGGCAGGATCGGGTCGTACATCTCGCCCGAGCCCAGGCCGCCGTGCACCAGGACGAGCGGCCGACCCGAGCTGTGGCCGTGCTCTTCGTAGTACAAGTGAACGCTGCCGTTCACGTCCGCGTAGCTCATCGCCGTGCCTTCCTCTCGCGTGCTGACTAGCGATTAGAACGACGGATGACGGCCGGGCTCATCGGTCGGCCGATGAGGCAGCCCTTTCGGCCAGCGCGTGGATGACGTCGTGCCGGTTGTGGTCGCTGGAGAACAGGAGCTTAGCCGCGGCGAAGGTCTCGGGCGGGTCGTCGTCCCAGAGTTCGGAGATGACGCGGTGTACGGCCGTCATGAACTGCTCGCGGGCCATGCCGCCGGGCGGGTTGCAGTCGGCGAACTCGGCCTCCGTCATGTCCCGGCGCACCTGCGGGTCGCTGGCGTCCCTGAACTCGCTGGCCTCGCCGGCTTCCGGCATGGGCAGGGCGAACATCCGGCGGCCTACCCGATCGGCGAGCCAGGAGAAGTCGACGTCGCTGGTCGCCAGGTCGGCCATGTAGGTGCGGGCCAGGGCCGCGTCGTCGGCGTCGTAGGCCTGGTCGAACCGGCCGAACACCACGGGCAGACGGTCGGTCAGCATTGCGGTCGCGTTGTCGTCCAGGTTCCGGCGAGCGGCGGACCAGTGGGTCCACGCGGTCACGGCAGGCTCCAGGTGCTGCCGCTGGGCCGGGGTCAGGGTGAACATGCTCGGCACGTTGCCCAGCAGGATGTGCGTGAGCTTGCGGGGGCCGACCTGGCCGGGCGGCTCCCCGGGCACGTGGCTGCTGTAGCCGGTGAGCACCTCGGCCCAGAACCGCGTGGCTGCCTCGTCCGCGGCGACCGCCTCGGCGGCCAGCGGGTTGCTCAGGAATTCATCAACGGCGGCCTTGCGGTCGTCCGCGGTGAAGGACGGCGCGGGCCATCCGTCGCCGGCGGGCAGCCGGCGGACCCGGGAACGCATGACGGGCAGGAAGACGGTGGTGTCGGGGGCGCTACCGGGGATGGGGTCGGCTTCGCATCGGTCCAGCGGCTCTTCCAGGCGCCAGCGGGCCTCGGCCAGGCCGATCGTCTCTACCCGTACGAATGGGTCGTCGTCCCTGGTCACGCCCTCGATGACGTCGGCCGGATTCGGGGTCACGCCGACCATGACCGCCGTCGGCAAGCCGGTCAGGTCGACCTGGGCCACGATGGCGTGCTCGGCTTCGCCGTAGCTGAACGTCACCGCGACCACCTCATGGTCGCCGAACACGTCGTACCGGCGCCAGGCCCGGCCAGGGACCGGCTTGCCGGCCTCGGTCACCCAGTCCGGCGGGTAGACGCCAGCCTGGGTCAGCTTGCCCAGGCCCTGGCTAGCGGCGCGCTTGGTGGCCGGTGAGCCAAGCAACGCCAGCAGCCGCAGCAGCGCGGCGCCCTCTGGCGTCCGCATGGTGACGGCGCCGTCCACCAGGACCTTGGCGATGAAGGCCTCGACCTGCTCGGGAGTGGCCTGCCCCATGGCGTGGGGGATGGCCATGAAGGTCGCGGTCTCGAGCTCGGCACTGAGCGGGTCGCCCGCCGCGACCGCGGTCAGCAGCCGGCCGAAGAGCCGCTCGACGACCGCGGCCTCCTCGTCACGTGCGGCGCTGGCCCACCTGCTCGGGCCCGCCTGTCGGCTGGTCCCGGCTGGCGCGTCCCCGCGCGCCGTCGAGGTGGCCGAGGTGCCGCGTGCTCCCGCCGCGCTGGCGGTCGCCGGCGCCTTCCTGGCGGCCCCGCTGCGCCGCTGCCCGGTCTTCTTGCTCACCGCGTCATCCTAAGGCGCCGCCCGTCATTCCTATGGCGCCACGGCCCGGACTTCGCCGACCACGGTGTCACCGCCGGCGACGGGGACGGTGGCGAGTTCGTCGGGGACGACGGCCCCGAGCAGGCGCAGCGTGGCCACCACGACCGGAATCCGGGCCCGCCCCATCCCGTCGTCGATCTTGACGGCTCCGGCCCGTCCGTCCGTGAACGCGAACCCGGCCACGCCCTCGGCGCCGCCCTTGATCAGCAGCCCGGGCACCGCGTCCATCAGCAGGCGCTCGTCGCGGTTGGTGCCGCTGATCCACTCCGGGTACGCGCGCATCGCTTCGGCCACCCTGCGCTCCGGGGTCTCCGGGGCCGCGAGCACCAGGGCCCGGAAGGCGCGCGCCAGTCCGGCCAATGTCAGCGCGAACAGCGGCGCCCCGCAACCGTCCACGCCGGTCGCGGTCACCCGCTCGCCGGCCAGTTCCTCCACGGTGCGCAGGATCTCCCGCTGGAGCGGATGACCCTGGGCTAGGTAGCTCTCCGTCGGCCAGCCGTTCAGCACGCAGGTGGCCAGCATCGCCGCGTGCTTACCCGAGCAGTTCATCCGGATCCTGGACGGCTCGCCGCCCGCGGCGATTAGCCGGCGCGCGGCGTCGAGGTCAAGCGGCCAGGAGGGCGGGCAGCGCAGGCTGTCCTCGCCAAGCCCGGCGCCCGAAAGGATCTTCCGTACCCCGTCCACGTGGAAGTCCTCGCCGGAGTGGCTGGCCGAAGCCAGCGCCAGCAGTTCACCCTCCAGGTCCAGGCGGCAGCGGAGCATGCCCATCGCCTGCAGCGGCTTGTTCGCCGACCGGGGGAAGACGGGGACGGCCGTGCCGCCCACGCCGATGACCTGGGTCCCGTCGGCGGCCAGGGCCGCGACCGCGCCGCGGTGCCGTGATTCGGTGAACCCCGACCGCACGACCTCGGCGAGGATCGGATTGGTGCCCTCGTGTTCGGAGAAGATCGTCATGCACGCAGTGTGCCCCGGCGACCGCCGCAGGCCGCAGGCGCCCCGCCGCTACGCCGCACTAAGCCGGGAACCGGACCGGGCAGTCTCCCCAAGATCGGGGGGGCCAGGGGGTTTGGAGGGACGGCAGTCTCCCCAAGATCGGGGGGGCCAGGGGG
>JBOHCK010000107.1:0-18352 GCA_050698755.1 Streptosporangiaceae bacterium
GGCGGTGTATGAGCGCATCGGCCAGGTCCTGCGGGTACCTGGCCAGGCGGAGTCATTGGTCTCGGCTGTGACGAATACGGCGGGGGAAACTGTCTATGTGTGCGCCGTGCCGTCCGACACGCTGGGCTGGCTGGCCGCGCAGCTTGACGGTCCCGGTGACGCGGTTATCGCGGCGCTAACTATCGCAGACCAGTTTCTTCTCACGCTGCCGATTGCTAAGGAAGAGGGAACGCACCCTGTGTGGTCCGTAGGGTCCTCAGCGCCCGATACCCGGCTCTCGGAAATCATGCGGAAGATCCCGGTTGTTACACCGCCGCACGCGATGCCGCTTGAAGTCGCCTAAGAGGCAGGTATCCAAGGCCGTCCGCTTGGACGACCACCGCCCAGGAATCCCTGCTAATGCCTCGGGAGGGGTCCACACCAACCCGTAGACGCCACGGTGAACGTGTGATCATGCGGGTGCTCTGGGGCGTGTGTACGCAGGTTTCGTGCCGTCCGGTGTGCCTGGGTATGGTCGTGGCGTGTACCAGCCTCCGGGCCAGATCACTGCTGCCTCGCTTCGCGAGATCACCGCGGACCAGTTGCCGTGAGTGGTCTTCCTGCGATTGGTGGAAGTCATCTTGAAACGGGACCGGGACCGCGCCGCGCAGTTTGGCTATGTGGAGTCCATGAGTCCAGGACTGCAGATGCTCTGGGGCACCTGCCTGCTCGACGGCGAGGTATTGGATGGCGGTTTCGAACAGTACTTCTTCAACGCGTCCCGGTGCTATGTGGAAGAGGCTGCAGCCGGTCTGCGGCTCTTGGACGCTCCGCTGCACCTTGAACTGCTTACCGAAGCCGTCGCTGCAGTCCAGGCGGTGGTCCCGCCCGGACTGCAGTTCCGCGATCCCGGCTGGCGTCAGGCGTACGTCTCTGCAGGCAATGTCGCCGTCCTGAAGACGCTGACCTACCGGTACTGGGAGGCGCCTGCTCTGGATCCGGCGCAGGCCGCTTATATCCAACGGCACCCCGGTCAGTTCCTCACCGATTGAAGCTTCCCCCGCACCTTGGCCGCACAGCGCCCCGCATGTGGCATCGCGACCCCGCAGACGGGGCTCGTGGCCCACAAGCCCCAAACAGGGCGTCGCGGGCGGGTTGCTCATGATGCCTATGAGGTGATCGCAACCGGATGGGCGAGCCGAGGCGGAAGTGGGGCGGGGCGGGCTCGCGGTTAGCGGGCGTAGTGGGCTACGGCGGCGGGGTCGATCTGGGCGCCTAGGCCGGGGTGGTCAGGGACGGTCAGGAAGCCTTCGGCGTCGATTCGGAGGGGGTCGGTTAGGAAGAAGTCGCGGCGTTCGGGGGTCCAGCCTGGGGGGTCGTACGGGAACTCGATGTAGGGGCCGCCACCTACGCCGGCGGCCACGTGCAGGTTGGCCAGGAGGCCGAGGCCGTTGGTCCAGGTGTGCGGCGTGAACCAGCGGTGGCGCAGCAGGGCCAGCTCGCCGAGGGTCCGGGCGCGGAGCAGGCCGACCGAGAGGACCACGTCGGGCTGGAGCACGTCGAGCGCGCCGGAGTCCAGCGCGGCGAGCAGCTCGGCGGGGGTCCTGGCCATCTCGCCGCCCGCCACCCTGATCTGGGCGCGCAGCGCGCGCATGCCGTCCAGGTCGCCCGCGGGCAGGGGTTCTTCCAGCCAGAGGACGCCGAGGTCGGCGAGCTCGGCGGCGATGCGGCGGACCGCCGCCAGGTCGAGCGCCGGAGTAATGTCACCGGCCATCCGCCACCACTGATTGAGGTCGGCCATCAGGGCGATGTCGTCGCCGACGGCTTCCCTGGTCGCCCGGAAGGAGGCGAGGGAGGCACCAACGTTCGTTCGGTCAATTCTGATTTTCATCGCGCGGAAGCCCGCGGCCTTTGCTGCCACCGCGGCGTCGGCGCGGGCAGGGGCGGTGCTGGCCTGGCCGAACGAAGCGTACGCGGGCAGGCGGCGGGTGGCGCCGCCGAGCAGGACGCTGGCCGGCTGCCCGGTCACCTGCCCGAGGATGTCCCAGAGGGCGGCCTCGAGCGGCCAGTACCGGCCGGCGTGGAAGCCGATCGTCTCGATGGTCCGGACGTGGTCGGCGATGCGCAGCGGGTCGCGGCCCGTGAACAGGGGCTCGAACGGCTCGAAGCCGTCCATCGTGTCGCCGGATCCGTACCCGGTGACGCCCTGGTCGGTCTCCACCCGGACCAGGGTGGCGTCGAAGTGGCGGCGCGGCGCGGGATCCCAGGCCGCGTGGAACGGGGGGTCGAGCGGCAGGCGCATCCGGTCCAGCCGGATGGCCCTGATCTTCAATGGACGCTGCCTTCACTCCGGGGTGAAGAACGGGTTATGCGGGGCGTCTTTCGCGGCCAGGACGTCGGCGACCTTCGGCGTGCCCAGGTCGCCGGCCTGCAGGGCGATGCGGGTGGCGGCGCGGTTGTTCCGGTACACCTGCCCAGCGTTCCTGGCGTTGGGGTTGACCCAGACGGCCGCGATGAGCACCAGGTCTTCCGCGTCCTGCTCGCTGATGATGCCCTCCGCGACCGCGTCCGCGACCCCGCCCGCCACGCCGGCCTGGGCGGCACCCCAGGTCAGGTTGGCGTGGGCGTCGTCGAGGACCGGCGCCTTGTTCACGAACAGGGTCGGCGGCTTGACCGGGAGGTTGGGGCGCAGCACGGTGACGAACGGGATGTGACCCTGGCGCGGCGTGGCCAGCGCGGTCGCCCAGGCCGTGCCGACCGGGCCGTGGCGGTCCCCGAGCACGGTGTTAACGTGCGCCGCCTCGACGCCCTCGCCTACGTAGCTCTCGCCGATCTGAACGGGGTGCTCCTGCATGGGGGCATGCTATACGCCGCTCAGAGTGCCGGGACCGGCTCGTTCGGCCGGCCTGGCTGGGCCACGAGGCCGCGGGTGACCAGCTCGACGACGGGCTCGAGGTCGGCGGGCAGGGTGTCGTCGGCCCGGGTGAACGGGACCAGGTTCCTGATCATGCGGTACGCGCGGGCGGTGCCCTCGCCGAGCCGGCCCGGGGCGCGCAGGTCGATGGCCTGGGCGGCGACGACCAGCTCGATCGCCGCGACCCGCGCGGACAGGTCGACCATGTCGGCGAGGCGGCGCGCCGACAGCGGCGCCATCGTGGCCCGGTCCTCGATGCCGTCACCCTTCACCGAGCTGGCCAGCTCGTAGGAGACCGGGTGGGCCAGCGTGCGCGCCTCCACGGTGATGGCCTGGCCGGCCACGGCCAGCTCGGACAGCGCGTCGTCGGGCGAGCCCGCGGCCGCGGCCAGGCCGGCGGGCAGGCCGGAGAACGGGGCCTGGAGCAGCTTAACCGCGCGCTCGTTCGCGCTGGTCACCACCGGGGCGAGGGCGATCCTGGCGAAGTCGAGCGCGGCGGCTAGCGGGCCGATGTCGAAGTTCCCGACCGAGACGATCCGGCGTTCGGCCAGCACGACCACCGGGTTGGACTGGGAGGAGTTGAGCTCGAGGCAGAGGATGTCCGTGGCGTAGGCCAGGGCGTCGCGGGCCGCGCCGTTGATGTGCGGGAGGCAGCGGAAGGTCAGCGGGTCCTGGAGGAACCTGGCCGCGCCGGGCTGCCACAGGTAGCTGCCCTCAAGGAGTCCGCGCAGGTTTTGCAAGGTGGCGGCCAGGCCTGGGAACGGGCGGGTCTGCTCGATGACCGGGTGCAGGCAGGTCAGGTTGGCGCCGAACGCCTCCAAATCCAGCGCGCCCGCGACGTCGAGCGAGTCCATCAAGGTCTGCGCGTCGGCCAGCGCGATGGCAGCCCAGGCCGTGGTGAAGGCGTTGCTGCTGACCAGGGCGAGACCCTCGTTCTCTGCGACCTCGAAGCCGCTGCGGGTGATCAGCCCGTGCGCGAGGTCGGCCATCGGGCCGAGGTCACCTTGACCCACCGAGCCGAGCCTGCGGACCGGAGGCGCAAAGCCCTCGTTGAGCAGCGCGACGATCATCTCGGCGAGCTCGGGGCGGACCCCGGTCACGCCCTTGGCGTAGCTGTTGGCCAGGCAGACCATCGCGCCGCGGACCACGTCGGGCGGCGCGGCGTCGCCCTGCGCCATCCGGTGATTGAGGACGAGGCGATGGTTGAACCGACGGCGTTCGGCGGGATCGAGGAGGAAGGACTTGCGTTCGGCGACGCCCGTGGTCAGGCCGTAGACCGGCTCGCCCTTTTTGAGTACCTCCTGTACCACCTGTCGCGCCTGCCTCATGGCCTCTCTCGCGTCCGGCGCGATCGCCACCTTTTCGCCGTGCCGGGCCGCCCCGAGCACCTGCGTAACAGTCAGGTCACTTCCATTGAGCATGATCGTCATTGATTGCTCACCCATCTATAACTGAGCTAGGCTGTGCCGCTCTGGAACGTTCCGCGTCAGGCGGCCCGGCATTCAAGGAGGCCAGCGATGGCAACGTTCCTGCTGCGGCGCCTAGGGCTGATGGTCATCACGCTGTGGATCCTGAGCCTGATCGTATTCTTCGCAGGTCAGATCCTCCCCGGTGATCCCGCGCGGGCGACGCTCGGACCGTTCGCGGCGCCTAGCGCGGTGAAGGCCCTGGACGCGCAGCTCGGGGTGAACCGGCCCCTGCTGACCAGGTACCTGGGCTGGGTCGGCGGGCTGCTGCACGGCAACCTGGGCACCTCCTACTCCTACCGGACGGCGGTGGAGCCCTTCGTCCGGGCCGCGCTCATCAACTCGATCAAGCTGGCGACGCTCGCGTTCGTGATCGTGGTACCGCTGGCGATCATCGGCGGCGTGATCGCCGCGCTGTACGCGGGGCGCGCCGCGGACCGGGTCATCTCGGTGACCGGGCTGGCCCTGTCTACCGTGCCCGAGTTCGTGTCGGGCATCGTGCTCATCGTGATCTTCGGCGTCGAGCTGAAGGTGCTGCCGGTCACCGCCTCCGCCGGCCAGAACGCCTCGGACCTGGAGCAATTCAGGCACCTGATATTGCCGGCTATACCGCTCGTTTTGGTTCTATTCGGGTACATTGCCCGTATGGCCAGGGCGGGGACCATCGAGGCGCTCATTTCTGACTACACGCGCACCGCGATGCTGAAGGGGCTGCCGCGGGCGACGGTGATCCGCCGGCACGTGCTGCGGAACTCGCTGCTGCCGACCATCACCGTGATCGCGACCCAGACCGGGTACCTGATCGGCGGGCTGGTGGTGGTGGAGACGCTGTTCAACTACCAGGGGCTCGGGAACTTGATCTACAAGGCGGCGGTGGCCAAGGACTTCCCGATGATGGAGGCCGGGGTCCTGATCATCGGCGTGGTCTACGTGCTGGCCACGCTCGTCGCGGACCTGCTGCTGACGTGGCTGAACCCGCGGCTGCGCATCGGAGGGGCAGAATGAGCGGCCTGCTCCCTCCGCCGGCCGAACCGGACGGCGTGCTGCCCGTCGAGTCCGTTGAGCCCGCTGGTTCCCTGACCATGACGACCGGGTATCTCGGGGCGACTGCGATGACGGCGGTGGCGGCCGCCAGCCGTGCCCCGTCGGCCGCCTCCGCCTGGCGGCTGCTACTGCGCAGGACGGCGTTCTGGGTCGGCGGGGGCATCGTGCTGTTCTGGGTGGTCTGCGCCATCTTCGGGCACTTGTTCGCGCCGTACAGCCCGCTCACCCAGCAGCTACTGCTCACCAACGCCGCGCCGTCTTCGGCGCACTGGTTCGGCACCGACAGCCTCGGCCGGGACGTGCTTTCCCGGGTCATCGTCGGATCTCGGGACATCCTGATCATCACGCCGCTGGCCACCATCCTCGGCACGATCCTCGGCACCATCCTCGGCCTGGCCATGGGCTATTTCGGCGGCGTCTTCGACCTCATCGCCGGGCGGATCGTGGAGGCCTTCCTCGCGCTGCCCATCGTGATCATCGCCTTCTTGTTCATCGTCGCCCTGGGCCCCTCCACGGGGACCCTGATCGTGGTCATCGGCCTGGTCTTCACGCCGCTCATCGCACGCACGGTCCGGGCGGCGACGCAGGTCGAACGGCAGCAGGACTACGTGGCCGCGTCCCGGCTGTTCGGCGAGAGCCCGATCCGGGTCATGTTCGGCGAGATCCTGCCCAACGTCATGCCGACCATCCTGGTCGAGTTCACGGTCCGGCTGGGCTACGCGATCTTCGCGGTGGCCACGCTGTCCTTCCTCGGCTTCGGTATCACGCCGCCCACTCCCGACTGGGGCGCGGACATCTACGCCAACTACATCGGCCTGCTGTCCGGCTATTGGTGGCAGACGCTGTTCCCGGCGCTCGCCATCGCCTCGCTGGTGATCGCCGTCATCCTGATCGCGGACTCGATTGAGCAGGTGCTCGCGTCATGACCGCCGACTCCGCTCCCTCGTCGCCCTGGCCGTCCTCGTCTGATCCGGCTGCTCCGGCCCTTTCGGTGACGAACCTGGATGTCACCTATAAGGTCCGGGGCCAGGACCGCCTCGCGCTGCGGGACGTGACGTTCTCGATCGCGCGCGGTGAGTCCTACGGGCTGGTGGGCGAGTCCGGGTCCGGCAAATCCACGGTCGCGCTCGCGCTGGTGCGTTACCTGCCGAGCAACGGCCGGGTGAGCGGCGGGAGGGTCAGCATCAACGACCTCGACCCGCTCTCGATGGGCCGGGCCGGGCTCCGGGACCTGCGGGCCCGCACCGTCTCGATGGTGTACCAGGAGCCGGGGCGGGCGCTCAACCCGTCGATCCGGGTGGGCAAGCAGATCGCCGAGGTGTTCGCGATCGCCGGGCAGCACAAGGACCAGGCGACGGCCTCGGCCGAGGAGATGCTGCGCAAGGTGCAGATCTCAGACCCGGCCCGGGTCATGCGGCGGTACCCGCACGAGCTATCCGGCGGGATGGCGCAGCGGGCGGTCATCGCGATGGCGCTGGCCCGCTCGCCGTCGCTGCTGATCCTGGACGAGCCGACCACCGCGCTGGACGCCACCGTCGAGGCCGAGGTGCTCGACCTGATCACGGCCCTGCGCCAGGAGTTCGACACCACGGTGCTGTTCATCAGCCACAACCTGGCGGTGATCGCCAAGATGTGCGACCGGGTCGGAGTGCTCTACGCAGGCGAGCTACTCGAGCAGGGACCCGCGCGCGCGGTGTTCGAGAACCCCCGGCACCCGTACACGGTCGGGCTGCTGCGCTGCATCCCGCGCCGCGGGCAGCGCAAGGACAGCGACCGGCTGGACACCATCCCGGGCTTCCTGCCGACTCCCGGTCACGCGATGACCGGGTGCGTCTTCGCGCCGCGTTGCGCGCTGGTCCAGGAGCGCTGCCGGACTACGGAACCGCCGTTCTTCCTGGTCTCCAACGGCCGGACCTCGCGCTGCTACTTCCACGAGCAGGCCCCGGACCTGCCCCGCGCCACCCCGGCCGCGATCCCTGAGCTCGCGGGCCACGGGGCGGACGGAGCCGACGGGCCGCTCGTGGTCATGGAGGGGCTGTCGAAGACCTTCGGGGGCAGCGTCCGGGCCCTGGCCGGGGTGGACCTGGCCATCGAGCGAGGCGAGACGCTCGGGCTGGTGGGCGAGTCGGGCAGCGGCAAGACCACGCTGGCGCGCGTCCTGCTGGGGCTCACCACGCCGGATTCGGGCTCGACCGTCACGCTGCACGGCGAGCCGCTGAGCCCGGATGCGCGGCGACGGCCGCGGGATGTCCTGCGGCAGCTGCAGATCGTGTTCCAGAACCCGGACTCGGCGCTCAACCGGCGCCATTCGGTGCGGGCCCTGATCAGCCGCCCGCTGGCCCAGCTGGCCGGGCTCTCGGGAACGGCGCTGCGGGACCGGCTGGAGGAACTGATCGCCTCGGTGCGGCTGGAGGACCGGCACCTGCCGCTGCGCCCGAGTCAGCTCTCCGGCGGGCTCAAGCAGCGCGTCGCGATCGCGCGGGCCTTCGGCCCGGGGCCGGACGTGGTGGTCTGCGACGAACCCACGTCCGCGCTCGACGTCTCGGTCCAGGCGGCCATCCTCAACCTGCTCGCGGACCTGCAGCAGACCGAGCGGGCCACCTACCTGTTCATCTCCCACGACCTGGGCCTGGTCAGGTACCTGTCGGACCGCATCGTGGTGCTGTACCTCGGGAGGGTGATGGAGGTCGGGCCCGCCGAGACCGTCTTCGCCGGCCCGCACCACCCGTACACCGAGGCGCTGTTCTCCGCCGTGCCTTCGCTCGACGGCGAGCGGCCCGACCGGATCAGGCTGACCGGCGAGATCCCGTCCGCCGCCGACCCGCCGAGCGGCTGCGTGTTCCACACCCGATGCCCCCGCAAGCTCTCGACCGGCGAGTGCGAGTCCACCGAACCACCGTTGCACGAGGACGAGCCGGGCCACCAGATCCGTTGTCACATCCCGCTCGCCGAACTGCGAGAACTCCGGCGCAGCCAATCCGTCCCATCCCAGGGAGGTTCCCAGTGACCAGGAAGATCGACCACCGCCGGCTCGGGCGACTGCGCCAGGACCAGGGTGAGCTCGCTAACCACGTCATCGACGAGTTCGCCGCGGGACGGCTCTCCCGTCGCGACTTCATCCGCCGCGCGACCGTCGTCGGCATATCCGTCCCGGTGCTCGGGTCGATCCTCGAGGCGTGCGGCAGCTCTTCGAGTTCGTCTACCTCGTCGAGCTCGACGTCGACCGGCGCCCCGGCGTCCTCCGGTGCACCCGGGGCGACGATCAGGGTCGGCATCACCACGCCGGCCGCGGCGATCAACCCGGTCACCGTCGCCGACCAGGGCGGGCTCGACATGCTCGCGCAGACCGGCGAATACCTGGTCCTCTCGGACCAGACGCTGACCCTCAAGCCGGTGCTGGCGACGAGCTGGTCGGCGAACTCCTCGGCCAGCGCCTGGACGTTCAAGATCCGCCAGGGCGTCAAGTTCCACGACGGTACCCCGCTGACCGCTGACGACGTGGTCTACAGCATGAAGCTGTACGCCGGTCCGGGGTCCGCCGCCCTGTCCGCGTTCGCCGGCGTGCTCAAGCCGGACGGAATCCAGAAGGTCGACGACTTTACGGTCACCTTCAACCTGGAGGCCCCGAACGGGAACTTCCCGTACCTGGTCTCCTCGGACAACTACAACACGATCATCATCCCGAACAACTACGCGCCGACGCAGTGGCAGAGCTCCTTCGTCGGGACCGGGCCGTTCGTGATGAGCTCGTACACGGCGAAGGCGGGCGCCGCCTTCACTCGCAACGAGTCGTACTGGGGCACCAAGGCGCTGCCCTCGGGGACCCAGTTCACCTTCTACGACACCCAGCCGCCTTCGATCCTCGCGCTGACCGGCGGGACGATCGACGTCCTCGGCCAGTTCTCGGTGACCGGCGGCCAGGCGCTGCTGGCCGGCGGCTACAACGTCATCAAGCTGAACTCGAGCGCGCACCGCGAGCTTTCGATGCGCTGCGACCAGCCGCCGTTCACCGACCCGCGGGTACGCCAGGCGGTCGCGCTCACGCTCAACCGGCCGGAGATCGTCACCGCGCTGTTCAAGGGCCTGGCCGTGGTCGGCAACGACAGCCCGTTCGCGCCCGTCTTCCCCTCCACGAACAGCAGCATCCCGCAGCGCACGCAGAACATCGCCATGGCCAAGTCGCTGCTGTCCGCGGCCGGGCACCCTAACGGGTTCACCACCACGCTGTCGACCGAGAACATCCAGGAGATCCCGGAGCTGGCGCAGATCGTGGCGCAGGCCGCGGCGGCCATCGGCGTGAAGATCAACCTCAACATCGAGGAACAGTCCAAGTACTACGGCAACTTCGAGTTCGGGGGTTCGGACTGGCTCGACGCCACGATGAGCCTGGTCGACTACGGGCACCGCGGCGTGCCGAACGTGTTCCTGACCGCCCCGCTCGAGACGACCAACACCAAGACCGGCACCGGCCCGTGGAATGCCGCCCACTTCGCCAACTCGCAGTACGACAGGCTGGTGGCCCAGTACGTCGCATCCCCCGACCTGTCCTCCCAGCGCACCGTCGCCGGGCAGATCGAGACGCTCCTGCTGCAGCAGACGCCGATCATCTACCCGTACTTCTACAACTACCTGACGGCCACGGCCATGAACGTGTCCGGCGTCTACCCCACCGCGATCGGGCACATTTTCCTGTACAACGCCACGAAGAGCTAGCGCGCCCGCTGGCGCGGGCCCGGTGTGGGCCCGCGCCAGCCCGGGAATGGGCCGGGTGTACAGTGCGCCGGGGCCATGAGTTGGACTGTGGCCCGGCCCGGCCCCGGCGGAAAGGCGTCCCGGATGGCGACCGACAAGCGATCGCGGGCTGACTCCCAGGCCCACGGTCAGGGCCACGGTCAGGGCCACGGCTTCGGATCTGGGCACGGGCACCATCACCGGGACGTGTCGGGCGGTTGGCTGCGCCCGGCCGTGTTCGGGGCCATGGACGGGCTGGTGACCAACGTGTCGCTGATCGCCGGGGTCGGCGGCGGCGGCGGGTCCGCGCACACCATCGTCCTGACCGGGCTGGCGGGCCTGGCCGCGGGCGCCTTCTCCATGGCGACCGGGGAGTTCGTTTCGGTCTCCTCCCAGAACGAGCTCGTCCAGGCCGAGGTCAACAAGGAGCGGCACGAACTCGAGCACAACGCGGCCTTCGAACAGGCCGAGCTGGCCGGCATGCTGCGGGCCCGAGGCGTGAGCGCCGCCACCGCGCGGCAGGCGGCCGCGGAGATCTCGGCGGACCCGGACAAGGCGCTGGCCGTCCACGCACTCGAGGAACTCGGCATCAACCCCGGCGAGCTGCCGTCACCCTTGGAGGCGGCCGTCGCGTCGCTGGGCACCTTCGCCGTCGGGGCGCTGATCCCGCTGCTCCCCTACCTCGTCGGCCTGCACCTGTTGTGGGCGGCGCTAGGGCTGGGCGCGGTCGCCGCGGTCGCGGGCGGCGGCATAGTGGCCCGGCTGACCGACCGGCCGTTCTGGCGCGGAGCCCTCCGGCAGCTCGTCCTGGGCGCGTGCGCCGCCGGGATCACCTACCTGATCGGCCTCTTGGTCGGTCACGTCACTGGGTAGTCCGGCCGTGCTGGATCCAGCCTTCCATGTCGGCCGGCCTGGGTGCGGCGGGCCGACCTGGCGAGGTGAACTGGCCCGCGAGGGCCGGGTTGGCGAGCAACTCGCCGGCCACGGGCACGCCTAGCTGCAGCACCAGCCAGATCCTGGCCGGGTCGGACAGCAACCGCGGCTCGGCCAGCGGGTCGCCGTCGACGATGATCAGGTCGGCGAGCTTGCCCGGCTCGACGGTCCCGACGTGCTCGTCGAGCCCGAGCGCCTCGGCCGCGGTCTTCGTCGCGGCCACCAGGGCCTGCGCCGGGGTGAGGCCGTGGTGGACCATGCGCTGGATCTCCAGCCCGGCGGCCAGGCTGGTGTCGCTGCCGAGCGCGATCTTGACGCCCGCGTCCCGGGCGGCCCGCATGCTGGCCGCACCCTCCCTCAGGTTCCGCTGGGCCAGTTCCACCAGGACGGGCGGCATGTCAGGCTCGGCGTCGGCGTGCGCCGGGTCGATGACCTCCGAACCCAGGCCGGACATCCAGTAGTAGCCCGACAGCGTGGGCACCAGCACCTGGCCCGCGGCGGCCATGGCGTCGAGCAGGTCCGGGCGCGAGTGCAGGTACATGCCGTGCTCGACGGTGTCGACACCGTGCCTGATCGCGGCCGCGCAGCCGTCCACGCCCTCGGCGTGGGCGGAGACGCGGTAGCCCAGCCGGTGCGCCTCGTCGGTGACGGCGGCCATCTCCGGGTCGGTGAGCTGGAGCGGGTCCGGGTCTTCCAGCTCGTTGGACCGGGCTCCGGTGGTCATCATCTTGACGAAGTCGGCGCCCCAGCGGATCTGCTCCCTGACCGCCCGGCGCACGTCGTCCTCGCCGTCGGCCTCCCGGTACATGTCGCCGTAGAAACGCCCGCCCGGCGCCGTGGCGGAGATGATCTTCCCGCAGGTCAGCAGCCGGGGACCGCGGAACGCGCCGTACCGCATGGCCTGCCTGGCCTCCTGCGGCATCAGCCCCTGCGAGCCGGTCACCCGGATGGTGGTCACGCCGAGGCGCAGGTAGTCGCGGAGTTCGGCCTGGAGGAAGTGCGCGGTGACTCCGGGCAGCGGCTCCTCGGCACCCTTGTCCACACTCGGGACCGAGCCCGACGCGTGCGTGTGGGCGTCGATCAGCCCGGGCATGAGGACCCGCCCGCCCACGTCGGCCGCGCGGGCGCCCTGGGGGCACGGCTGCGCCGCGTCGGTGACCTGGCGGATCACCCCGTCCTCGACCAGGACCGCCGTGCCGTCCCGCAGCGGGGTCCCGGTCCCGTCAAACAGCCGGGCCCCGGTCAGCCAGAGCCGCCCCTGCGCCGCGGCCGGAGCCGCGATCAGCGCCGGGAACCTGTGTGCCATCGCGAACCACCTCCATCCGCGGGCAACGATAGCCACACAAGCTAACGCCGCTCACGCGGTGTCCCCTTTAGCCGCGTGAGCGGCGTTGCGGCGCTTTAAGTGACTTACGGGATCGTGTAGGCCACCAGCTGCGGGTTGCCGCCGCCCGTGGCGGTCTTGGGCCCGCCCGCCGGGACCAGGACCGTGTTGCCGAAGACGGCGATCGGCGCGTTCGTCGAGGTGGGCAGCTTCTGGCTGTAGACGATCGCACCCGTGGCGCGGTTGAGGGCGATCAGGGTGCCGGTGTACAGCGTGGTGAAGATCAGGTCGTTTGAGACCGTGGCCGCGCCGAGCGGCAGGGTGGAGACCTTGGTGTCCCATTCGACCTTGCCGGTGGCCAGGCTGAGCGCCTCTATCTCCCCGGACTCGGGACCTTCGCCCTTGTTGCCGTCGGGCACGTTCGGGCCGGACCAGCCGATCGGGAGGTCGATGGTGGACACGTAGACGCTCCCGTCCGCCACGGCCATATTCGACAGGATGCCGCCCAGCGATCCGGGCTCCACGACGTACGGGTACTTGATCGTGAGCTGATGCGACATGGCCAGCAGGGAGTCGTTGTCGTGCCCGTTGTGCACGCCGACCGGCGTCTTCCACAGCAGGGCGCCGGTCTGCGCGTTCAGCGCGTAGACGATGCCCACCTTGCCGCCGGCGATGATCGCGGGAACGCCGCCGATGGTCGTCGCGATCGGCGAGGACTGCAGGTCGTGGTCCGCCCAGTCGTCCGGCACGGCCTGGTAGTACCAGCGCAACTTCCCGGTCGCCGCGTCCAGGTTCACCGCGCTGTCGGTGTAGAGCTGCCGCGCCGGGTGCGCGATGGCCTGGCCGATGGTCTGGTACGGATTCCCGATGCCGAACGTCACCGATCCGTCGCTCCCGACGAGCGGCGGCTCCCAGGCCCCGCCCGAGCCGGCACCGAGTGCCTGTACGCCAGGGTGCGCGCCGGTGACCGTGTTGAACTTCCACAGCACGGCGCCGGTTGACGCGTTCAGCGCCAGGAGCACCCCGCCGCCCGATCCCGTTCCGTAGGCGCTGGCCAGGTAGACCCGGCCGTCCGCGACCTGAGGCTGGATCTCGAACGCCCCCTGGCCGCTGTTTAGCAGGCTGCTGTCCACCCAGATCGTCTTGCCGGTCGCGGCGTTCAGCGCGAACGCCGTGGTCGACGTGTCCCCGTACACGGCGCCGTTAGCGACCGTTACCCCGTCCGGTCCGGGTCCGCTCACCTCCGGGACGTTGACCGAGTACTCCCACTTAAGCTTGCCCGTGGCGAGCGCCAGCGCGTACACGTTGGCCTCTTGATCCTGCAGGTACACGACGCCGTCCTGCACGACCGGCGGTGCGGTCAGCGCGCCGACCGCCGCGTCGGCGGCCGGAAGATTCAGGCCGGGCGGCTTGAACGACCAGGCCTCCCGCAGCCCGGACACGTTCGCCGCCGAGATCACCGAGTCCGGCGCGATCCTGGTGTTGGCGAGGTCGCCATTCGGGTACGGCCACGATCCGGTCGGCACCGTCGCGCCGTGAAATACCGTACTGGTCGGCGCCGGACTGCTACTGCTGCTGCTGCAGGCCGTGGCCAGCAGGGTTAGCGCCGCGAGCACCGTCACCGGGACGAACAGCCGGATCCTGGGGCGCGCACGCCCAGTCTGCTTCTCTTTCATCGGACTCACCCCGTCCTGTCATAAATTGATATCTGAATGCTAGATCCATGAAATCAGTAAAGTCAAGGCGGGTGCGGGCCGTCCGGGCCGGGCTCATTGGGGCCGGAAGGGGCGGGCGGGGGCGGCTGGCCATAGCGGGCCGGGCGGGCCGGTTGTGGGGCGGAGGACGGCTGGCCCGAGTGCGCCGGGCGGGCCGCGCGTGGGGCAGAGACGGCTGGCTCGAGTGCGCCGGGCGGGCCGCGTGTGGGGGCCTAGGGTGGCCCCGTATGATTTCACGGTGCTCGGTCACTTGCCTGCGGCGCGCGGCGCTGCCTCGCGGGATTCCGGCGGCTGGGCCGGGCCGTACTGGGACCGTAACCAGTGGTGACCGCGGACCGCCCGCTCCGGATCGCGCTGCTTTCTTATCGCAGCAAGCCGCACTGCGGCGGTCAGGGGGTCTACGTCCGCCACCTGAGCCGGGAACTCGACGCGCTCGGGCACCGGGTCGAGGTGTTCTCCGGGCCGCCGTACCCCGACCTGGACCCGGGCCCGCGGCTGACCGAGGTGCCGAGCCTGGACCTGTACCGGGAACCCGACCCGTTCCGGACGCCGCGGTGGGGTGAGTACCGGGACTGGGCCGACGTGCTTGAGACGGCCATGATGTGGGGCGGGGCGTTCCCCGAACCGCTGACGTTCAGCATCAGGGCGCGGCGCGCGCTGGCCGCCCGCGCCGGGGACTTCGACGTCGTCCACGACAACCAGGGGCTTGGCTACGGGATGCTGGGCGTCCGGCGGCTCGGGCTGCCGCTGGTGACCAGCATCCATCATCCGATCAGCGTGGATAAGCGCATCGACCTGGCCGGCCTGCGCCGCCTCGACCGGCTGTCGCGGCGGCGCTGGTACGGGTTCGTCCGGATGCAGGCCAGGGTCGCGCGCCGGGTCGCCAGGCACGGGCCGCTCATCACCGTGTCGGCCTCGGCCAAGCGGGACATCTGCCGCGACTTCCGGGTCCCGCCGGACCGCGTGCACGTCGTCCCGCTGGGGGTGGACACGCGCGTGTTCCGGCCGCGGCAGGACGCGCGGGTACCCGGCCGGATCATCGCGGTGGCCAGCGCCGACTCGGCGATCAAGGGCGTGGCCACCCTGCTGCACGCGGTCGGCAAGCTCGTCACGGACCGGGACGCGCACCTGGTCATCGTCGGCAAGCCCTCCCCCGCCACCGAGAAGCTCGCCGCCGAGCTCAGCCTCGCGGACCGGGTCAGGTTCACCAACGGCCTGGACGACGAGGCGTTCTCCGCGCTGCTGGCCAGCGCGGAGGTGGCCGTGGTGCCCTCGCTGTACGAGGGTTTCTCGTTGCCGGCCGTGGAGCACATGGCGTCGGGCACCCCGCTAGTGGCTAGTCGCTCCGGAGCGCTGCCCGAGGTGACAGGGGATGCCGCCGCCCTGGTCACGCCCGCGGACAGCGAGGAACTCGCCGCCGTGCTCAGACGGCTGCACGACAGCCCGGCCGAGCGTGCCGCGCTCGCGGAGCGCGCGCTGCGGCGGGTCGGCGAGCGGTTCGCCTGGCCTGCGGTTGCGAGGGCTACCGTGGCGCAGTACTGGGAGGCCATGGGCCGGCGGGACGGCTCGGGGACACCGTGCTGACCGTCGACTTCCGCCGGTTCCCCGTCCGGCCCGGGCAGCGCGTGCTCGACCTGGGCTGCGGCGGCGGGCGGCACGCGTTCGAGGTGTACCGGCGCGGCGCGGACGTGGTCGCGTTCGACCTGGATCCCACCGAGCTCGACCCGGTGCGGGGCATGTTCTGCGCGATGCGGGAGGCGGGCGAGGCGAGCCGGCAGAGCGGCGCGACGGTCGTCTCCGGCGACGCCACGGCGATGCCGTTCGGCGACGGCACATTCGACCGGGTGATCGCCGCCGAGGTGCTCGAGCACGTCCTCGACGACCAGCGGGCGATGAACGAGCTCGCGCGGGTGCTGCGACCTGGCGGGCTGGCCGCCATCACGGTGCCGAGCTGGCTGCCCGAACGGATCTGCTGGGCCCTGTCCACGGAATACCACGAGGTCCCCGGGGGGCATGTGCGCATCTACACGCGGGTCGAGCTGGAGGCCAAGCTAGCCAGGGCCGGGCTGAACGTCGGGTGGTACCACCACGCGCACAGCCTGCACTCGCCGTACTGGTGGCTCAAGTGCGCGGTCGGCGTCCACAACGACAAGCACCCGCTGGCCAGCGGCTACCACCGGATGCTGGTCTGGGACATCATGCGCAAGCCCGCCGTCACCCGGGCGGCTGACCGCGCCCTGAACCCCCTGATCGGCAAGAGCCTGGTGGTGTACGCGGTCAAGGCGGGACGGGGCGGTGGACATGGGTGAGGCCGCCGCAGTGCGGAGGCTCGCGCTGGGCGAGGCTGACGTGCTGGCGACGGGTGAGTCGATCGCCCGGGTGCAGGAGCCCTCGGGGTCGATCCCGTGGCCCGACGGGCACGTCGACCCCTGGGATCACGTCGAATGCGCGATGGCGCTGAGCGCGTGCGGGCTGCGCGGGCCGGCGCGGCGGGCGTACCGGTGGCTGCGTGACACGCAGCGCGCCGACGGGTCATGGCCCCGGTCGAGCCGCGGCGGCACGGTGAGCGACCCGGCGGCGGAGAGCCACCACGCCGCGTACGTCGCCGTCGGGGCCTGGCACGAATACCTGGTGACCGGCGACGAGGGCCACGCCGTGACCATGTGGCCGACCGTGCGCCGGGCGGTGGAGTGGGCGCTCGGGCTGCGCGGGCGCAGCGGCGAGGTGCTCTGGGAGCGGGACGCGTCCGGAGTACCCGGGACTTACGCCCTGCTGTCCGGGTGCTCGAGCATCCACCAGAGCCTGCGCTGCGCGGTAGCGCTGGCCAAGCTGGCCGACGATCCGCAGCCCGACTGGGAGCTGGCGGCGGACCGGCTCGCGGGCCTGGTGGCCACGCACCCGGAGGCGTTCGCGGACAAGAGCCGGTTCGCCATGGACTGGTACTACCCGGTGCTCGGCGGGGCGGTCCGCGGGGCGGACGCGGTTCGACGGCTCACCGCGGGCTGGTACACGTTCGTGGTGCCCGGGCTCGGCGTCCGGTGCGTCAGCGACCAGCCGTGGGTGACCGGGGCCGAGACCTGCGAACTCGCACTCGCCCTGGACGCGTGCGGGATGACCGCCGAGGCGGCTGCGGTGTTCGCGACCGCGCAGCGCCTGAGATGCCAGGACGGCTCCTACTGGACCGGCTGGCAGTACGCCAACCAGGCCCACTTCCCGGCCGAACGGTCGAGCTGGACCGCGGCCGCGGTGGTCCTGGCGGCCGACGCGCTGATGGGCCTATCCGGCGGATCGGGAGTGTTCCGGGACGTAGTGGATCAGATCAGAACAGATCAGAGCAGATAAGATCAGCGTCGGTGGGGTCCGGTAGCTCAGTTCGGTGGGGTGGGGTCCGGTAGCTCAGTTCGGTGGGGTGGGGTCCGGTAGCTCAGTTCGGTGGGGTGGGGTCCGGTGGTTCAGTCCGGTGGGGTGGGGTCCGGTAGTTCAGGGTGCCGGTTATATGCCAGGACCGGTGCGTTCCAGTAGCCGGAGCGAACCCTCAACGCGAACTTCGGTGAACGCGCCTGAGGCCAGGGCGCGCCGGTAGATGCGGTGCGGCGCCTGGCCGCCGTCGGCCGGGTCGGGGAACACGTCGTGGATGGCCAGCGCGCCGCCGTGAGCCACCCAGGGCGCCCAGCTCTCGTAGTCCGTGACCGCCGCCGCGTCGGTGTGACCGCCGTCGATGAAGACCAGGCCGAGCGGGGTGCCCCAGAGCCGGGCCACGTCGGCGGAGCGGCCCACCACGACGACCACGTGATCCTCGAGGCCGGCCGCGGCCAGCGTGGCCCGCAGGCTCGGCAGCGTGTCGAGGCGGCCGGTGACCGGGTCGACGAGCCGCGGGTCGTGATACTCCCAGCCCGGCTGGTGCTCCTCCGAGCCGCGGTGATGATCGACGGTGACGACGACCTGGCGGGAGGCGCGGGCCGCCGCCGCGAGGTAGATCGTGGACCTGCCGCAGTAGCTGCCGATCTCCAGGACCGGCCCGCGGGCCGCGTAGGCGGCGGCCGCGTCGAACAGGGCCCGGCCCTCGGCCGCGGGCATGAACCCGGTGGCCGACTCGGCCAGGTGGACCAGCGCAGCATCCATTACGACGGCTCCCCGAGATCAGGAATCCAGGTACGCAAGCACCGCGAGGACGCGCCGGTTGTCGTCGTCCGAAGGGGCCAGCTCCAGCTTGTCGAAGATCCCCGCCGCGTGCTTGCTTACTGCC
>JBOHCK010000108.1:0-18164 GCA_050698755.1 Streptosporangiaceae bacterium
CCAGCGCCGAGACCAGCCCAGCGCCGAGACCAGCCCAGCGCCGAGACCAGCCCAGCGCCGAGACCAGCCCAGCGCCGAGACCAGCCCAGCGCCGAGACCAGGGCAGCAGCGAGACCAGGGCAGCAGCGAGACCAGGGCAGCAGCGAGATCAGGCCACCGCCGAGAACAGGGCCAGCAGCGAGGACCGCCACGCCGAGGGAGCCACGCGGGGGGTTCCGGGGGGTCGTCCCCCCGGAAAAGCACTGCGAGCCCACGCGAAACCGCCCAAAAGGCGGTGAGTATAGGGCGACGCCGGGTGGCTACGGGGGCAAACCACCCGGCGTCGCGTTCATCGGCGTTCCGACGGGGGCCCGGAACGCCGGCAGTGGTGCCCCGACGGGGGACCAGAGCACCGATATGAATGCTACACGGAAACTACCCCCTATGTGTCAAGACCCAATTACAACCCGATCTCGGGACAGGGCTGAGCAGGCCGAATCAGTTGTCGCCCGGGCGCGGCCACTCGGCGTGCCCGTTGTTTGCGCCGCCGTTTCCATCTGAGCCCGGCCCGGGCCGCTCACGGGTAGTCGGCAGGTTCGGCTGGTACTCCATGAAGCCGCGGGTGTTGTCGGGCTCCCGCCCGCCGTTGGCGAACACCACGGCGAAATACGGAATGAAGATGGCGCCGACGGCGGGTATCGCGGTCAGCCAGCCGAGATGATTGATGAACATGATCACGGCGATGCCGAAGCAGACGGCGCGGATGCCCATCATCAACAGGTACCTGCGCTGCCGGTAGGCGATGTCCTCGGATAGCGACCGTCGCGCCTGCGTCACCATGTGCACCGGCGGCCGCCCGCGGCCAGCGTGCCCTGCCCTCATCCCTCCACGGTATGCCCCCGCGCAAGCCGCGGCGAGGCACCCCAGCAGATCAGCTGGCCTGGCTCACCGATGACATGTTGAACCCCTCGACCCGCACCGGGGGCATCGCGGCGCGGTTGAACCAGTCGCCCCATTCGCGCGGCAGCGTCGGCACTGTCGCGCCGACCTCGAGCAGCCGCCCGAGCACCGTGACCGGGGACTCGTTGAACCTGAAGTTGTTCACCGCGCCGACCACCTCGCCGTTCTCCACCAGGTAGACCCCGTCCCTGGTCAGTCCGGTGAGCAGCAAGGTTTGCGCGTCCACCTCGCGGATGTACCACAGGCAGGTCAGCAGCAGCGCGCGGCCGGTCGATGCGATCATCTCCGGCAGGGTGGGTAGCGGGGCGGCCCCGTCGGATGAGGCGGCGAAGGTCAGGTTGTCGATGGCGGGCGCCACGGGCAGCCCCGCCAGCGCGGCCGAGTGCCGCGAGGAGTGCAGGGCCGCGAGCGAGCCGTCCTTGATCCACGACGTCTCGCGCAGCGGAAGCCCGTTGTCGAACACCGAGGAATCCGGGCCGGACGTGTGCGCGATCACGAAGGGCGCGCAGCCGAGCCCGGCCGCCCGCGGGTCGCTGGACAGCGTGACGGGCAGCGCGGATAGCTGCTCGCCGACCCGGGTGCCGCCCCCCGCCTTGCTGAATACCGTCCGCCCGTCCGCGGCGTCCTTCGCGCCCGCCTGCCAGTACAAGTAGACGAGCAGGTCAGATACGGCGGTGGGCGGCAGCAGCGTCTCGTACCGGCCCGGGGGCAGCGACACCGACCGCTCGGCCCACCCGAGGCGCTCGGCGAGCCCGGCGTCCAGGGCGGCGATGTCCACGTCGGTGAAGTCGCGCGTCGCGGCGCCGGTCCAGGCCGAGCGAGTCAGGTCGGCGGACTTCGCGTTCAGCTCGATCCGCCCGGCCGGCTGGTCGTGCCGCAACCGCAGCCCGGCCGAGGTCCCGAGGAACGTGCTGACCATCTCGTGCTCGGCGAACCCGTACAACTGGCGGCCCACCCCCGCGGCCTCGCGCAGGGTCTCGCCGAGCGCCGCCGCGAAGTCGCGCAGCACGCCGATGTCGGTCCGCCGCGGCGGTGCCGCCCACCCGTCGTCCGCCGGACCGGAAGCCGCGGCTTGATCGGGTCCGGGCAGCTGCGCCTCGTCCTCGGCGGGCGTGGCCTCGGCGGCGGCCTGTTCGGCCTCGAGGACCACCTCCTCGATCTGGCCGGGACGCACCCCGGACCGGGAGACGACGCCGGCGGCCGCGCCGTCGGCGCGCCGGTCGATGGCGATGACGGTGAGCTGGCGGGAGCGCGTCACGCCGTTGGTGGTCAGCGTGTTTCCCGCCCAGCGGAGGTTGGCGTCCGAGGTCTCCTCGGCGATTACCACGCAATCGCCAGACCGGGCTGCGGCCAGCGCGCGCTCCACGGTCTCCTGGGGGGACGGTCCGGTCTCGGTCATGCTGCCCCCTCTTCCGCCGTGTTGAGTATCCGCACGCCGCGCATCAGCGCCGCCGGGCACCCGTGGCTGACCGGGGCGATCTGGCCGGGCTGGCCCTTCCCGCAGTTGAACGCGCCGCCGAGTACGTAGGTCTGCGGACCGCCGACGGCCTCCATGGCGCCCCAGAAGTCGGTGGTGGTGGCCTGGTAGGCCACATCGCGCAGCTGCCCGGCCAGTCTCCCGTTCTTGATCTTGAAGAACCGCTGCCCGGTGAACTGGAAGTTGTACCGCTGCATGTCGATCGACCAGCTCTTGTCGCCGATGACGTAGATCCCGTCCTGCACCCCCGCGATGAGATCCGCGGTGGACGGGCCGCCGGCCGGGGCGGGCTGCAGCGAAACGTTCGCCATCCGCTGCAGCGGGACGTGGCCGGGGCCGTCGGAGAACGCGCACCCGTTGGACCGGCCGAACCCGCATCGCTGCGCCATCCGCCGGTCAAGCTGGTAGCCGACCAGGATGCCGCCGCGGACCAGGTCCCACGACTGGCCGGCGACCCCTTCGTCGTCATAGCCGATGGTGGCCAGGCCGTGCTCGGCGGTGCGGTCGCCGGTCACGTGCATGACGTCCGATCCGTACTTCAGGGTGCCGAGCTTGTCCAGCGTGGCGAACGAGGTCCCGGCGTAGGCGGCTTCGTAGCCGAGCGCCCGGTCCAGTTCGGTCGCGTGCCCGATCGACTCGTGGATGGTGAGCCACAGGTTGGAGGGGTCGATGACCAGGTCGTAGCGGCCCGGCTCGACCGAGGGAGCCAGGAGTTTGGCCGCGAGCAGGTCGGGCAGTTCGGCCAGCTCGGCGGCGAAATCCGCCGGCGCCCCTGAAGTCAGGTACTCGTAGCCACGCCCGGCGGGCGGGGCCAGCGTCCGCATGGTGTCGAACCGGCCGTCGTCGGTGACCGCGATGGCCGTGACCACCGGGTAGAGGCGGACCCGCTGCTGCGTGGTCGTGGTCGCGCCGTCGGAGTAGAACTTGCACTCCCTGATCTGCTGGATCGAGGCATCTACGTGGCTGACGGCGGCGTGCGCGAGCAGGGTGTTGCTCCAGTCGGCCAGCAGGGCGACCTTTTCCGCTACGCCGACCGTGAAGGGATCCACCTCGTAGGCCGAGACCCAGGTCACCTCACCGTAAGCGGGCTCGGGGGCGAGCTCGATGGGCTCGGTATTCATCGCGGCGGCCACCTTGGCCACCTCGACCGCCTCCCGCGCCGCCTGGGCCGCCGCGTCCGCGTCCAGGTCCACGGCCGAGGCAAAGCCCCAGGTACCGTCTACGATGACGCGGACGGCTAGCCCGGTATCGTCGGCATCGACGGCGCCCTGGAGGTTCCCGTCTGACAGGGCGATGTGCTGACCTCTGATGCGCTCCGCGCGGAAATCGGCGTGCTGGGCGCCCAGGGCCCTGGCTTGCGAAAGCGCCGCATCCGCGAGGTCCCGGAGCGGGAGGGAGGCGAACTCGGGGTCGATCCGACCGTGCTGATCATCCACGGCAAGACATGCTAGTCCCCGTGGCTCGACCCTCGGTGACCCCCCGCCTGGGGGAAGTCCTGCTAGCCCCCGGGGGCCAGACCCCCCGGGGACCCCCCGCCTGGGGGGAAGCCTTCCCCCCAGGCCCCCTCGGCCCTGGGGCCCGTTCCGGCCCCCAGGGAACCTGTCCTGTTCCCCCTTTCCCCCAAACTCCATAGGGACCGTACACTGGGCGGCCATCCTCGTAGTCTGAGGGCGGAAGGAGAGGTGCTGGTGGGACGTTCGGTGCTGGTGACCGGGGGGAACCGGGGGATCGGGCTGGCCATCGCCAGGCGGCTCGCGGCCGACGGCGACAGCGTCACGGTGACGTCCCGTTCCGGCGACCCGGTGGAGGGGCTGGCGGTGGCCCGCTGCGACGTGCGGGACGCGGCGTCGGTCGACACGGCGTTCGCGGCCGTGGAAGCCGAACAGGGGCCGGTGGAGGTGCTGGTGGCGAACGCGGGCGTGACTCGCGACAAGCTGCTCGCGCTGATGAGCGAGGACGACTTCGCGGGCGTGCTCGACACGAACCTGGTCGGCGCTTACCGGGTGGCCAGGCGAGCGGTACGCGGCATGGTGCGGATGCGCCGCGGTCGGCTGATCTTTATCTCGTCCGTGGTGGGGCTGTACGGTTCGGCCGGGCAGGCCAACTACGCGGCGTCGAAGGCCGGGCTGGTCGGCCTGGCCAGGTCGCTGGCCCGTGAGCTGGGCTCTCGCGGCATTACCTCGAACGTGATCGCTCCGGGCTTCGTCGATAGCGACATGACGGCGGGCCTGACGGAGGACAGGAAGGCCGCCATCCTGGCCGCGGTCCCGCTCGGCCGGTACGCATCGGCGGACGAAGTGGCCTCGGCCGTGGCGTTCCTGGCCAGCCAGGACGCGGCCTACATCACCGGCGCGGTCATCCCGGTCGACGGCGGGCTGGGCATGGGTCACTGAGGCGGCTAGCACCGGGCCGGTGCTTTGTTGTCAGGAACCCACAATCGGGTGCGCGGTAGCTTCGTGACGCAGGCCATTTAGCGCTCAGGTCCTGACGAGGCAGGGTGGAGAGCTTAAGGTGTGCGCCGATCTGGCCGGAGAGTGAGGGTGTGATGGGAATCCTGGCGGGCAAGCGGATCCTGGTCACGGGGGTCATCACGGACGCCTCAATCGCGTTCCACGTAGCGCGGGTGGCTCAGCAGGAGGGCGCGACCGTGGTGCTGACGGGGTTCGGCCGGCTGAGCCTGGTCGAGCGGATCGCGAAGCGGCTGCCCTCGCCACCGCCCGTCCTCGAGCTCGACGTGACCAACGATGACCACCTCGCCTCGCTGGCCGGACGGGTGTCTGCGCACGTGGATGGGCTGGACGGCGTCCTGCACGCGATCGCGTACGCGAACCCGGCCGAGGCTCTTGGAGGGAACTTCCTGCGCACCAGGTGGCCCGATGTCGCGACGGCCGTCCAGGTCTCCACGTACTCCCTGAAGGCCATCACCATGGCCGCGCTGCCGCTGATGGGCGGCGGCGGGTCGGTGGTGGGCCTCGACTTCGATGCGAGCGTGGCCTGGCCGGGCTATGACTGGATGGGGGTGGCCAAGGCCGGGCTTGAGTCGTGCGCGCGCTACCTCGCCCGTGACCTCGGCGCGCAGGGCGTGCGGGTCAACCTGGTGGCGGCGGGGCCGCTGCGCACCATGGCGGCCAAGTCCATACCGGGCTTCGACAAGTTCGAGGGGGTCTGGGGCGAGCGTGCCCCGCTCGGCTGGGACATCACCGACCCGGAGCCGACCGCGCGGGCGTGCGTCGCCCTGCTTTCCGACTGGTTCCCCGCCACGACGGGGGAGATTGTGCACGTGGACGGCGGCGTGCACGCGGTGGGCGCGTGATGGGCGAGTTCGTTCTCACGCTGTCCTGCCCGGACCGGGTCGGGATCGTTCACGCGGTGGCCGCGTACCTGCACGAGGCGGGCTGCAACGTGCTCGACAGCCAGCAGTTCGGAGACCGGACGGCGGACGGGCCCGGCCGGTTCTTCATGCGGGTCCACGTGGAGGCCCTGCCGCCCGTGCCCCAGACGCACCGGGACCTGTACCAGGGCTTCCTCCCGGTGGCGGCCGAGTTCGGCATGGAGTGGGAGCTGCACGACACCTCGCTCCGGCCGCGGGCGCTGATCATGGTGTCCAGGGCCGGCCACTGCCTGAACGACCTGCTGTACCGGCGGGCGGCGGAGTCGCTGCGGATCGACATCCCGCTCGTGATCGGCAATCATCCCGACCTGGCTCCGCTCGCTACGGCGCACGGGGTCCCGTTCGAGCACGTGCCGGCCGGGTCCGGACGGGATGATCCGCTGGCCGCCCAGCGCGCTGAGGGCCGCCTGCTCGATCTCATCAGCGAGCTGAACATCGACTTCGTGGTGCTGGCCCGCTACATGCGGATCCTGTCACCCGAGCTCTGCGCCAAGATGCCCGGGCGCATCATCAACATTCACCACTCCTTCCTCCCGAGTTTCAGAGGGGCGCGACCGTATCACCAGGCTCACGCCCACGGCGTGAAGCTGATCGGGGCGACGGCACACTACGTGACCGCGGACCTCGACGAGGGCCCGATCATCGAACAGGAAGTCGCCAGGGTCGACCACACCTGCGGCCCGGAGGACCTCGCGGCCATCGGCCGCGACGCCGAGCGGGTCGCGCTCGCCCGTGCCGTCCGCTGGCACGCCGAGCACCGTGTCCTGCTGCACGGCCGCCGCACCGTGATCTTCCGGTGAGAATGCTCCGCCCGGGATTGATGGCAAGTTGTGACTGTTTCGCCGAGAGATCGATGCAATGGCGAACTTACGGTGGCCCTGACACCGGTTGCGCCGGGGGAATACGGACAGTAACCGGATCGGTCTGCCATGGGCCGATGCGCCGGGAGATGAAATCGTAACCGGCGAGTTTGCCATGGGCGGCGCGGGCCGGATAGACAGGCCGTAACGGTTGCAGACAGCAACCCACGGCCCGAGATGGTGGCGGAGCGGATCACCGGCGACCTTCAAGATGGAAGGGCGACACGCTCATGACCACAGGACGGACCACACGTGCCAACCATGCCAGGAGGGAGAAGCGCCGGCGCAAGATTTTCGGGGTCGTCGTGGCGCTAGCCAGCCTGACCGCGCTGGGCGCCTGCAGCAGTAGCAGCAATACCTCGACGACGACCACCACCACACCCGGGTCCGTCACGGTCCCTGGCAGCATCGGCAAGGTGCCGCTTGCGGCCGCCAACGGCCCGAAGAAGGCCGGGACGATCACCTGGGCGTTGCAGCCAGGTACCGCCCCCACCTGGATCTTCCCGATCGTGCCCGGCGCCTCCAACTCGGTCTTCAACACCTTCACCTTCAACCAGCAGATGTGGCGGCCGCTGTACTGGGTGGTCAACGGGGTCGTGCCCGAGGTGTACGCGCCGATGAGCATCGCCGACCCGCCGGTGTACTCCAACGGCAACAAGACCGTGTCGATCACGCTCAAGAGCACGTACAAATGGTCGAACGGCCAGCCCATCACCGCCAACGACCTGCTCTTCTACCTCGATCTGATCAAGGCCGCGATCAAGGAATCCCCGGCGAACTGGGAAGGTTACGTGCCCGGCCACCTGCCGGACAACCTGGTGAGCACGTCGGAGCCGAACGCGTCCACCCTGGTGCTGAACCTCAACGGAGCAGTCAACCCGACCTGGTTCACCGATGACATCATGGGCAACCAGGGCCCGCTGACCCCGATTCCGAGCACGGTCTGGGCCAAGGAGTCGGCCAGCGGCTCGATCATCCCGCCGTCCGGCTGGACCCCTGCCACCATGAAGAAGATCTTCGACTACCTGAACAGCCAGGCCAAGTCGCTCAGCACCTTCGCGACCAACCCGCTGTGGCAGACGGTGGACGGACCGTACAAGCTGTCCGCCTACAACGCGACGACCGGCGGGTTCACCATGGTGCCGAACACCACCTACGGCGGCCCGCACGTGACCCCGATGTCCAGCTTCCAGGGCGTCCCGTTCACCTCGAACGCCGCTGAGTTCAACGCCATCAGGGCAGGCGCGATCGACGTCGCCTACGTCGACTTCGACGACGTGCCGCAGCTGCCGACGGTCCTGCGGCTCGGCTACAGCTACTTCGGCGAGCCGCCCTTCGGCCTGTATTACGCGGCCTACAACTACAAGGACACCACGGGCGACTTCAACAACATCATCAGCCAGCTGTATATGCGCCAGGCGCTCGCGCACCTGGTGGACCAGCAGGGCTGGATCACGGCGTTCATGCACGGCGCGGGCGCGCCTGCGTACGGGCCGATCCCGGCCTACCCGCAGAGCCCGTACCTGCCGACTGACGCCGCGACCAACCCGTATCCGTTCGGCGTCTCCGCGGCCGTCAGCCTGCTGAAGGCCAACGGCTGGACCGTCAACCCGGGCGGGACCGACGTGTGCGCCAAGGCCGGCACCGCCGCGGGTGACTGCGGCGCGGGCATCCCGGCCGGCACCAAGCTGGCGTGGAACTACATCTACAGTTCCACCCCGGACCTGATCGGCGAGCAGGCCACCGACTTCGCGTCCAAGGCCAGGCAAGCCGGGATCCAGATCACCCTGTCCAGCAGCAACTTCAACTACATGATCGCCAACTACCTGGACCCGTCCGCGCCCGCGAACGAGAACAAGTGGGCCATGGAGGACTTCGGCGGTTCCACGGACGAGCCGTACGCGACCACGTTCGGCCTGTTCAACACCACGGGACCCGCCCAGGTCGGCGATTACAGCAACCCGACCGCCGACTCCCTGATCAACGCCTCGATCGCCGGCGGCGACCCGGCGGCGGTCAAGAACGAGGCGTCGTTCCTGACGGAGAACCAGCCCGTCCAATTCCAGCCTGTCATCGACTACATCTGGGCCTGGAAGAACTCGCTGTCCGCGACGATGCCGCAGGCCTGGGAGAACCTGACCCAGTACTACGCCACGCCGGAGTACTGGTACTTCACCTCATAACCCATCCGCTCGACTGCCCTGGTCTTCGGTGCGCCTAGGTGTCCGGAGACCAGGGCACTTCATTGGGTAGCCAACGTGCTGCACAGCGCAAAAAGTTACGCATAGTAGTCACGACTCGGGGGTATATCGCTCCCGGTACCGGAGTGCCGCGAGGGGGAAACTCGCCGACGATCTTGGCGAGGGTGGCAGGCGCGGACGGAGATTCTGCGGCGCGGCGCCGCTTCCGCGGCAATCCTTCACGCCGCTAAGGCCAGCAAGGATGAGGGGACGAAGATTACAAAACCGCATGGATCCGGAAATCTCCAGGTGCCGGCGAAGCCATCACGGGATGCTGCAGCCTGGGGATTGATGGCAAGTTGTGACTTTATTGGCGAGAGATCGATGCAATAAGGATCTTACGCTTCCGCTAACTCATGACACCGGTAACTGACCGGTCGGCCCGCCATGGGCCGGCGCGGATGTGCCGGGGGATACGGGCCGTAACCGGTAAGGGGACTGCGACCCAGAGCCCCGCGACGGTGCCGGAGCGGATCACCGGCGAACTTCGAGAGAGAAGGGCGACAAGCTCATGACCCCAGGACGGACTATCGGCGCCGGCACCGCAGGGAGGGAGGGCCGATGATGAGATTCCGGAGCAAGGCTGCCGGAGGGCTACTCGTAGCGGTGGCCACCATCACCGCGCTTTCCGCCTGCAGTAGCAGCAGTAGCAGCAGCAGTGGCACGACGACCACCACCCCAGGCTCTGTCACGGTCCCAGGCGGAATCGGCTCGGTGCCGCTCGCGTCATCAAGCGGCACGAAGCACGCGGGGACGATCACCTGGGCGCTTGAGCCTGGGACCGCCCCGAACTGGATCCTCCCGATCGTGCCCGGCGCCTCCAACTCGGTCTTCAACAACTTCACGTTCATCTGGATGATGTGGCGGCCGCTGTACTGGACGGTGTACGGCACCGACCCCGAGCTGTATCCGCCGATGAGCATCGCCAACCCGGTGGTGTACTCCAACGGCGACAAGACCGTCACGATCTCGCTGAAGAGCAGCTACAAGTGGTCCAACGGCCAGCCCATCACGGCCAACGACATCGTGTTCTTCATCGACCTGGTCAAGGCCGCGATCAAGGAATCCCCCGCGAACTGGGCGGGCTACGTGCCCGGCCACTTCCCGGACAACGTCGTCAGCACATCGGAGCCGAACGCGACCACCCTGGTGTTGAACCTGAACTCGGCGGTCAACCCGACCTGGTTCACCGAGGACGTCCTCGGTCAGGGCCCGATCATCCCGCTGCCGAGCACGGTCTGGGCTGTGGACTCGGCGGGCGGCGCGGTGATCCCGCCGTCCGGCTGGACCCCCGCCGCCATGAAGAAGATCTTCGACTACCTGACCAGCCAGGCCAAGTCGCTCAGCACCTACGCGACCAACCCGCTGTGGCAAGTGGTCGACGGACCGTACAAGCTGTCCGCCTACAACGCGACCACCGGCGGAAACACGCTGGTGCCGAACACCACCTACGGCGGCCCGCACGTGACCCCGATGTCCAGCTTCCAGGAAGTTCCGTTCACCTCGAACACCGCTGAGTTCAACGCCATCAGGTCCAAGGCCGTCGACGTCGCCTACGTCGACTTCGACGACGTGCCGCAGCTGCCGACGGTCCTGCGCGAAGGGTACAGCTACTTCGGCGAGCCGGACTTCGGCCTGACGTTCGCGGCGTACAACTTCAAGGACACGACCGGCGACTTCAACAACATCATCGCCCAGCTCTACATCCGGCAGGCGCTCGCGCACCTGGTGGACCAGCAGGGCTGGATCACGGCGTTCATGCACGGCGCGGGCGCGCCTGCGTACGGGCCGATCCCGGCCTACCCGCAGAGCCCGTACCTGCCGACTGACGCCGCGACCAACCCGTATCCGTTCGGCGTCTCCGCGGCCGTCAGCCTGCTGAAGGCCAACGGCTGGACCGTCAACCCGGGCGGGACCGACGTGTGCGCCAAGGCCGGCACCGCGGCGGGTGACTGCGGCGCGGGCATCCCGGCGGGCACCAAGCTGGCGTGGAACTACATCTACAGCACCTCGCCTGCCCTGATCGGCTACCAGGCCACCGACCTCGTGTCGAAGGCCAAGCAGGCCGGCGTCAACATCACCCTGTCCAGCAGCAACTTCAACTACATGATCGCCAACTACCTGGACCCGTCCGCGCCGGCGAACGTGAACAAGTGGGCCATGGAGGACTTCGGCGGTGAGACCGACGTGCCGTACGCGACCACGTTCGGCCTGTTCAACACCGGCGGACCTTCGCAGGTCGGCGACTACAGCAACCCGACGGCCGACTCCCTGATCAACGCCTCGATTTCGGGCGGCGATCCGGCGGCGGTCAAGAACGAGGCGTCGTTCCTGACGGAGAACCAGCCGGTGGAGTTCCAGCCCAACCCGGACGTGGTCTGGGCCTGGAAGAACACGCTGTCGGCGGTGAACCCGCAGGCCTGGGAGAACCTGACCCAGTACTACGCCACTCCCGAGTTCTGGTACTTCAACTCGTAGTAACTATTCCGCTCGACGCTGGACTGCCCTGGTCTCCGGTGATACACCGGAGACCAGGGCAGCGATTCGGCCGGACGCGGCCTGCGGAACGCCACGCAAAAGTCCTCGCGGCGTGATATGCCGCGCAGGGAAGGCAGGGACGAATGATCACCTACCTGATACGCCGAATCATCACCTCCATCATCGTGCTGATCGGCGTCTCCATCTTCATCTTTCTTCTGCTGCACGCGGCCTACCCGTCACCGGCCCGGGCTGCGCTGGGCCTGCTCGCCAGGCCGGCGCAGATCGCCGCGTTCAACAAGCAAAACGGTTACGATGACCCGGTCATCGTGCAGTACCTGCACTACATCGGCATCATCCCCCACGGTGGCACTGGCCCGGACCTGCTGAAGGGCAACCTGGGCTACTCCTACGTCGAGAACCAGTCGGTGTTGGCGCTGTTCCAGGAGCGGATCGCGCGCAGCGTCTACCTGTCCGGGATAGCGCTGGTGTTCTCGGTGATCATCGCCCTGCCGCTGGGGATCTTCCAGGCGGTCAAGCGCAACAGCATCGGTGACAACGTGGCCACCAGCGGCGCGTTCATCCTGTACTCGATGCCCTCGTTCTTCCTCGGCCTGATCCTCATCCAGGTCTTCGCCCTCTCCCTCCCGATCTTCAACTTCGAGGCGAGCCAGTCCACCAACGTGTTCTACGTCATGGGCGACTGGTACTCCATGACGTTGCCGATCTTCACGCTGGCCCTGATCCAGGTGGCCGCCTTCTCCCGGTACATGCGATCCGCGTCGATAGACGTCCTCGCGCAGGACTACATCAAGGTGGCCCGGGCTAAAGGCCTGCCCGAACGGCTGGTGCTGATGCGGCACCTGGTCCGCAACGCCAGCCTGCCCATGGTGACCCTGATCGGGCTGTCCCTGCCCGGGCTGCTGGCCGGCAACCTGATCACCGAGTCATTGTTCAACTACCCGGGCCTGGGACTGCTCTTCTTCGAGAGCCTGCAGAAGATCGACTACCCGGTGCTGCTCGCCTACACCCTGGCGGGCGCCGTCCTGGTGATCGTCGGGAACCTGGTCGCGGACATCGCGCTCACCGTCGCCGACCCGCGCATCCGGCTGGCCTGAGGAAGGAGGCAGCAATGGCAACCACTCCATCATCCCTGCCGCCGCTGGACATCCAGCGCGCCCCCGAGGGCGGCGAAATCGGAGCCGTCCAGAGCGGGTGGCGCCTGGCGCTGCGCGAGTTCATGAGCAACCGGCTGGCCGTGATCGGCTTCGGCATCCTCATCTTCTTCGTGCTCTTCTCGTTCGTCGGGCCGCTCATCTACCACACCGATCAGCTCGACACCAATCTGACCATCGCGTACCAGCCGCCCTCGGCCGCCCACCTATTCGGCACCGACATCAGCGGCTTTGACGAGCTCGGCCGGATGATGAAGGGCGGCCAGGCCGCCCTGGAGATCGGCTTCTTCGCCGCGTTCGTCGCCATCGTGATCGGCACCCTATGGGGAGCCGTCTCCGGCCTGGCCGGCGGGATCGTGGACTCGGCCATGATGCGCGTGGTCGACGTGTTCCTCTCGGTTCCTTTCCTGTTCGTGGTGCTGATCCTGGCGGTCAAGTTCGGGGCCACGGTCCTGTCGCTGAGCCTGGTCATCGGCGGTTTCGCCTGGCAGGTCCCGGCCCGGCTGGTCCGGGGCGAGGTGCTTTCCTTGCGAGAACGCGACTTCGTCCTGGCGGCCAGGACAGCGGGGTCCGGTAGCTGGAGACTGATCAGCAGGCACCTGATCCCGAACTCGCTCGGCGTGGTCATCGTCAACGTGACGTTCCAGGTCGCGGACGCGATCCTGGCCGTCGCCTACATCGGCTTCCTCGGCTTCGGCCTGCACTTCCCCAACGTCGACTGGGGTGATCAGCTCTCCCAGGGCAGCGGTTACCTGGAAGACGGTTACTGGTGGCTGATCTTCCCGGTCGGCGCCTGCATCGTGCTGACCGTGATGGCGCTGAACTTCATCGGCGACGCCCTTCGCGACTCGCTGGACGTGCGGCTGAGACGCCGGTAGCGGCCAGCCCGCCGGGGCGGGTGCGGCGATCAACCACGGTAACCATCAACGAGAGGTAGCGGCCTGATGGCCCCAGTCCTTGAGATCGAGAACCTGTCGACGCACATCAAGCTCACCAGGTCCGTCGTGCAGGCCGTCGGCAACATTGACATGCGAGTCGACGCCGGGGAGACGCTCGGCATCGTCGGGGAATCCGGCTGCGGCAAGTCCATGACCGGCTTGTCGATCATGGGGCTGCTGCCGCCGGGCGGGTCCATCGTCGGAGGCTCGATCAAGCTGGACGGCCGCGAACTCGTCGGGCTGAAGGGTGAGGAGCTGCGGCACGTCCGGGGCAACGAGATCGCGATGATCTTCCAGGACCCGCTGACCTCACTGGACCCGACCAAGACCGTCGGCTACCAGGTCGCCGAGCCGGTGCGTCTGCACAAGCAGGCCTCCAAGGCCGACGCCCACGACCGGGCCGTGGAGGTGCTGACCCTGGTCGGCCTGCCCCGGCCCAAGGAGCGCCTGGACGACTATCCACACCAGCTGTCCGGCGGCCTGCGGCAGCGCGTGATGATCGCGATGGCGCTGGCCAACGAACCCAAGCTGCTCATCGCCGACGAGCCCACGACGGCCCTCGACGTCACCATCCAGGCGCAGATCCTCGCGCTGCTCAGGGACCTGAAGGACCGGCTCGGCATGGCGATGCTGCTGATCACGCACGACATGGGCGTGATCGCCGGGCACGCCGACCGGGTCAACGTCATGTACGCGGGCCGGGTCGTGGAGACGGCCGAGGTGATGCAGCTCTTCAACGAGATGCACCACCCCTACACCCAGGCGCTGCTCGCCTCCATCCCCCAGCTCGACCAGGACGCGAGAAAGGCGCTACACGCCATTCCCGGCCTCCCGCCCGACCTGTCGAACCCGCCGGGGGGCTGCCGGTTCGCCGCCCGGTGCTCCCGGGCTACGGACAAGTGCCGGACCGACGAGCCGTCGCTGTCAGGAAAGACCTTCGATCACAGGTTCTCCTGCTGGCACCCGGTCGACGGGCCGCTCGTCCTCGCCGTGATCGGGCAGGGCGGCCCGGACGCCGCGAGCACGGGGCTGCTCGCACCGGACGCCACGAGCGTCGAGGAAGCCTACGCCGCCGGCGAGCCGCCGCTGGTCGCCGACGCCCCGCTGACCGACGCGGACACCTTCGACCAGGACGCGGAGCCTGACACCGGCGTGGACAGCGCCGAACCCGCGCCGGCGGTCGTGGCGGCGGGCCTGAGGCAGACGGCCGACGGCCGCCTCCAGGTGTCGGAGCGCCCGCTCGAGCCGGCGGCGGGCGGAGATGGCGCCGTCCCGCTGCTTGAGCTGCGCAACCTGGTGAAGGAGTACCCCGTCACCTCCGGGATCATGCAGCGCAAGGTGGCGGCCGTCCACGCCGTGTCGGATGTTTCCTTCTCCGTGCCGGCCGGCACGACGTTCGGATTGGTCGGCGAGTCTGGCTGCGGGAAGACGACGATCGGCAAGATGATCGTGGCGCTGGAGAAGCCGAACTCCGGCGAGGTCACCCTGGGCGGCACGAACGTGTCCGGCCTACACGGCGCCGAGCTGCGGCGCAAGCGCCGTGACCTGCAGCTCATGTTCCAGGACCCGCACTCGTCGCTCGACCCGAGGATGCGCGTCGGCGCGATCATCGGCGAGCCGCTCGCCGTGCAACACCTCGGCAGCAAGCGGTCCCAGCGGGATCGGGTCTTCGAGCTGCTCGGCGAGGTCGGGCTGCCGCGGAGCGCGGTCGAGCGGTACCCGCACGAGTTCTCCGGCGGCCAGCGGCAGCGCATCGGGCTGGCCAGGGCGCTCACCTTGAACCCGAGGCTCATCGTCGCGGACGAGCCGGTCAGCGCGCTCGACGTGTCGATCAGGGCCCAGGTGCTGAACCTGATGAAGCGGCTGCAGGCCTCGCACGGCCTGACGTACGTGGTGATCTCGCACGACCTCGCGGTGGTCAAGTACATGGCCGACCGGATCGGCGTCATGTACCTGGGCAAGATGGTCGAGCTCGGGTCCGGGCAGGACATCTACGAGCGGGCCGCGCACCCGTACACGGCCGGCCTGATCGCCACCATCCCGGCGCCCAAGCCGACGGTCGAGCGAGCGAAGCGGGAGGTCGCCATCAAGGGCGAGCTGCCCAGCCCGGTGAACCCGCCCTCCGGCTGCCGGTTCCGCACCAGGTGCAAGTACGCGCAGGAGATCTGCTCCGTCGAAGAGCCGCAGTTGCGGAGCTTCGGCCCGGGCCACGTGGCCGCCTGCCACTTCCCGCTGCAGACCGCGAACGGCGCGGCCGCCGACGTCCATGCGCTGACGAGCACCGGCGACCCGTTCTAGATCCGGCGGTGGGCGGGAGCGGAAGCGCGCATCCGCGGCTTCGGCTTGCCCTGGACGCGGATGATGCAGATACTCCATTCATGGGAGGGTCGGCGGACAGGCCCGCAACGCCCGCGTTTCTCCGTGCTTCTGACGCGGAGCGCGACCACGTGGTCGACGAGCTCAGGAAGGAGTACGTCGACGGCAGGCTGTCCCACGAGACCTTCATCCTCCGCATGGAGACCGCCCTCGGCGCGCAGAACCACGGTCAGCTGAACCGCCTGTTCACCGACCTGCCGCCGCGCCGGACCAGGCTGCTGGCCCGGGTAAAGGCGGCCCTGCTGGGCCGCGGTCGCCGCGACGATGACGAGCAGCCGGCCGCTTCGGTCACGCCCTTGCTCCCGCCGGGGCAGGGACTTCCGCCGGGGGCGCACGGACCCGTGGGGTACTCGCCGGCCTGGTCCGGCCGGCCCAGCGGACCCGCACCTGCTCCGGCCCCGCTGGACTTTCCGCGTGGCAGCGGGACCACCTTTACCATCGGGCGTACCCAGGACTGTGACCTGCGCATCTCCGACATGTCGGTGTCGCGGCGCCACGCCGGGCTCACTCGCGGCGAGGATGGCTGGCTGCTGTCTGACCTGGGCTCGCACAACGGCACCCGGGTCAACGGCTGGCTCGTCCGCGAGCCGGTCCCGCTGCGCCCCGGAGACATGGTGCAGTTCGGCTCGGCGCTGTTCGTCGTCCGAGCCCAGACGCCCCAGCAGGCGCCCCCGGTCTAGCGCTGCGACTACAGTCGGAAGGCGTGACGACCGTTTTGCTCGTGCGGCACGGGCTGACCGCGACGACCGGGCACGTGCTGACCGGATGGACGCCGGGCATCACGCTGGATGATCGCGGCCAGGCGCAGGCGGCGGCCCTGGCCGCCAGGCTCGCCCCGCTCCCGCTCGCCGCGATCGTCAGCAGCCCGCTGGAGCGGTGCATGCAGACCGCGGCGGCGATTGCCGGCGGGCGGGACGGCCAGCAGGTGATCGCCGAGGACCGGGTGGGGGAGTGCCGCTACGGGGACTGGACGGGCCGGCCGCTGAAGAAGCTGGCCGCCGAACAGCTCTGGCGCGTCGTGCAGGCTCACCCGAGCGCGGTGAGATTCCCCGGCCCCGAGGGCGAATCCATGCCGGATATGCAGCACCGCGCGGTGGCGGCGGTCAGGGACTGGAACGCCAGGCTCGGTAAGGACGCCACCTACCTCATCTGCTCCCACGGCGATGTCATCAAGGCCATCGTGGCCGATAGCCTGGGGCTGCATCTCGATCAGTGCCAGCGGATCCAGGCCGATCCCTGCTCGCTGACGGTTATCAGGTACACGCCGCTGCGGCCGTTCCTGGTCCGGATGAACGACCGGGGGGGCGGGGTGGAGGACCTCCTGCCCCGCCCTGACCGACACGGTCCCAACTCCTCAGGGGTCCGCGGCGCCGCGGACAGCGACGGAGCCGTCGGCGGAGGCTCCGGCGGAGCCGGATACAACGGGCGGGACGGGGCAGTGACCGCGACGCCCGGGCCCGGGACCGCCGGGGCCGACGCACTCCACCCGGCTCGTCAAGAGCCGGCGGACGCGCAAGGATAGGACTATGCCGGTCTACTTCTATGACCCGCCCGACAGGTTCGTAGCCGGAGCGGTGGGGCAGCCAGGAGAGCGGATCTTCTATTTGCAGGCGACCTCGAGCGGTCGCGTCACCAGTGTCGTGCTGGAAAAGTTCCAGGTCAGCTTGCTGGCGGAACGGATCGATGAGCTCCTGGACGAGGTGCTCAGGCGCACCGGCGGGTCACCCGAGGTACCAGCCGCCGCTCCCGTGTCGCTGCAGGACGACGGGCCGCTCGACCTGCCGCTGCTTGAGGATTTCCGGGTCGGGGCGATCGCCCTGGCCTGGGACGGCGACGGCGGCATGGTCGTCATCGAGGCCCAGGAAGAATCCGACGAGCCGGTGGAGCCGTTGGCCGAGGACGTGCCGGCCGACGGGCCCGGGGTCCTCAGGGTGCGGATCACCCCGGGCGCCGCGCGCGCCTTCGCCCAGCGCGCCGCCAAGATCGTCTCCGCCGGGCGACCGCCTTGCCCGCTGTGCGGTCTGCCCCTGGACACCGACGGGCACGTCTGCCCCAGGCAGAACGGTCACCGCGCCGCCCATGCTTGACGCGAAGGGATCCCCGCCCGAGAGCGATCGGTCCGAGCAGGCCGCCCTCGACCTGCTCGCCACCGGGAAGCTCGAAGTCAAGGGTCGGCTGGTGGATGCGTCCAACGCCACGCTGTACTGCACGATCGGCATCGGCGGTCGCGAACCGAAGAAGGCCAAGGGTGCCAAAGGCGCCAGGCCGGGGGGTCCAGGGGGTCCAGGGG
>JBOHCK010000109.1:0-17950 GCA_050698755.1 Streptosporangiaceae bacterium
ATCGGCCGGCGGAAGGTCTGGCTGCACCCGATCTACATCGACGACATGACCGACGCGCTGGTGCGGTGCGGCCAGCAGGCCAGCGCGGCCGGCGAGTGTTTCCATTTCGCGGGCCGGGAGCCGGTGCCGCTGGACGGGCTGGCCAGCGCCATCGCCCAGGCCGGGGGGACCCGGCTGCCGGCCGGGCACATCCCGATGCTGGCCGCCCAGGCGCTAGCGGCGGTCGGTGACCGGCTGCCGTCCGATCTCCGCCGGTCCGCCCCGCTGACCCGCAGCCGGCTCGATTTCCTGACCCACAGCCGGGTGTACGACGTCACGAAGGCCCAGCGCCTGCTCGGCTTCGCGGCCGTGACGGACCTGCCGGCCGGCACCGCCGCGGCCATGGCGTGGTACCGGCAGCAGGGCTTCCTCACGCCAAGCACGGCGTCCTGAACCAGGGTGGCAGGAGGGAGCAGCTGATGCGAGTCCGGGATCACATCGTGCTGTCCGCGGCGGGCGCGGCGCTGCTCCGACCGTGGGCCGGACGGGACGCGCTGGGCCTGGTCGCGGGGGGCGTGCTCATCGACGCCGACCACTACGCCTGGTTCTGCCTGCGGCACCGGCGGCTGAACCCGGTGGCGGCGGTCCGCTTCTTCAACGAGGCGCACCCGCCGCAGCATCCGGGCACGCGGGCGCTGCACTCGCCGGCCGCGCTGCTCGCCGTCCTGGCCGCCGGGTTCGGCTGGCCGTGGCTGCTGCCTGTGGCCATGGGCATGGGCCTGCACGTCGCCCTAGACGCGCAACATAAGGCGCGCATGCACCGGGCGCGCGCGGCCGCCCTGGAGCGCGACGGGTTCTGTTGCCAGGCATGTGGCGCACCGACCATGGACGCTCACGTCCGGCGCCAGCCGTTGCTGCTGCCCTCCTACGCGACCCAGAACCTGACCTCGTTGTGCCGCGGCTGCCATCAGGATGCCCATGCCCGCGGGAGGGAGCCGTCGCCATGGACCTAGCGTCGGCGCCGCGCGGCCGGGCGGCCCAAGTCCGAACCGTCACCCTGCGCACCGCGGCCGGACTGGCCGCCGGGGCGGCCCTGGCCATCGCCTTCCTGCGCCTGGTCAACGTGGGCGCGGTCTACCAGCGGCTGCAGCACCTGGAGATCGGTTTCGCGTTGCTATGCGGAGCCGCGTTCCTGGGCGCGTACGTGGTGCGCGGCCTCCGCTGGCGCTGCCTGCTGCGGCCGTGCCAGGTCAGCATCCGCCGCGCGGTCGCCATCTACCAGGTCGCCATTTTCGTGAACTGGCTGCTCCCGATCCGCGGCGGTGAGCTCGCCATGAGCCTGCTGCTGCGGCGGACGGACGGCATCCCGGTCAGCCGCTCGCTGCCCGCGGTGGGCATGGACAAGGCCATGGACCTGCTGCCGGTGGTCGCCCTGCTGGCCGTCCTGCCATTCGTCCCGCTGCGCCTGAGCGACCCGCTCTGGGTGCTGCTGCTGTTGACCCTGGCGGTCGTCGGCTTCGGCGCCGGGGTGCTCGCGCTGGCGGTGTGGCGGCGGGAGCGGGCCCTGGCGCTGCTCACCCGGCCGGCCGCGGCGCTGCTGCCCAAGGGTGCCCAGGAGCGGGCCGCGGCGTTCATCGTCCAGTTCGTCGACACGCTGCTGGCGCTCTTCCGGCGGCCCCGCCAGCTGCTCGCCGCCGCGGTGTACACCATGATCGCCCTCGGCCTGGACGCGCTGTTCTGCCTGCTCGCGTTCCGGGCCGTCGGGGTGGTCGTGCCGGTGCCGGTCGTCCTGTACGGGTACACGTTCTTCAACCTGGCCTTCATCCTGCCGTCGCCGCCGGGCCAGGTGGGCAGCAATGAGCTCATCGGGCTGCTGATCTTCTCCGGTTCGTTCGGCATCAGCCGCTCCGGCGTCGGCGCGATGTTCCTGTTCTCCCATCCCTGGACCGCGCTGCTCATGACGTGCACCGGCCTGGCGTGCCTGAGCGCGATGGGGCTGACCGTGCGCAGCACGCTGCGCCAGGTCCGGGAGCACGGGGAGCCGGAAGCACAGGCGGAACCGGAAGCGCAGGCGGAACCGGAAGCGCACGAGCGAGGCGAGTGGGCTTCGCTGCAGCGAAAGGAGCTGGAAGACGTATGACGGTGCTGGTAACGGGAGCCGCGGGCTTCCTCGGCGGCCATGTGGTCGATCTGCTGCTGGCGCGGGACGAGCGGCCCCGGGCGCTCATCGGCCCGGACGACAGCGGCGGGCGGCTGGCCGCGGCGGGAGCCGACATTCATACCGCCGACATCAGCGATCGCGCCGCGATCGGGGCCGCGCTGCAGGGGGTGGACCAGGTGCTGCACTGCGCAGCCCGGACCGGTCCCTGGGGCCCGGCGGCTGAGTACGAGCGGACGAACGTGCGCGGCCTGGAGACCCTGGTGCGAGCCGCCATGGCCGCAGGCGTGAGTCGCATCGTGCACGTCAGCTCGATCACCGTGCACGGGAACGACGTCGGCGGCCAGGCCGATGAGGACGCGCCGTTGCGCGCGGAGCCCAACCCCTACAGCCGGTCGAAGGTGGCCGGCGAGCGGCTCCTGGAGCGCCTGATCCGGGACGAGGGCGCGCCGGTGACGATCGTGCGCCCGGGCTGGATCTACGGGCCAGGAGACAGCGCGAGCTTCGCGCGTTTCGCGGGGATGATCGAGCGGGGTCAGATGATCATGTTCGGGCCCGGCACGAATCATCTGCCACTGGTCTATGCCCGCGATGCCGCGGAGGGGGTCCTGCTGGCGGGCGCGGCGGCCGGTGCGGAAGGCCGTTCCTACCTGCTGGTCAACGACGAGCCGGTGACGCAGCGGGATTTCCTCGCGACGATCGCGGCCTACCTGGGCGTCCCCGCGCCGACCAGGCGGATCCCGTACCGGCTGGCGGTGCTGGCCGGCGCCTGCGCGGAGGCGGTCGGGCGGGTGACCGGCAGGCGGCAGCCGCCGCCAGTTACCCGGTACGGCGTCCGGCTGCTGGGCGGTGATAACCGCTTCGTCATCAGCCGGGCCCGGCACGAGCTCGGCTTCTCGCCGCGGGTGGGCCTCGCGGACGGCATCCGGCTCAGTGTCAGGTGGTACCTGGATGACCACCGGGTGGCGCAGAAAGTGGCGGTGGCGTCATGAGCAGCGTGCTGGTCACCGGCGGCAATGGCTTCGTGGGGCGGCACCTGGTGGCTGCGTTGCAGGACCGGGGTGACACGGTGCGCGTGCTCGCGCTGCCGGGGGAGGACACGCGGTGGCTCGACGAGCGCGGCGTCGCGGTCTGCCGGGGTGATGTGCGCCAGCCGGAGGCCGTCGCTGCGGCCGTCCGTGGCATGGACACGGTGCTCCACCTGGCCGCGATGATGGACGTCTGGCGCTCGCTGCGGGACTATCACGCGGTCAACGTGACCGGCACCCAGAACGTGTGCTGGGCCGCGCTCGCGGCGGGGGTCCGTCGGCTCGTTCACATGAGCTCGTCGAGCATCTACGGGATGGCCCTCGGCCGGCCGGCCGACGAGACCTTCCCGCTGGCGCCGTTCCCCGATCCCTATCCCGTCACCAAGGCGGCGGCCGACCGACTGGTGCAGCGGATGATCGCGCAGGAGCACCTGCCGGCCGTCATCATCCGGCCGGACCAGATCTTCGGTCCCGGCGATCACCTGCACTTCGGCCGGATGGCCGACCAGCTGCGGGCGGGCCGGAGCATCATCGTCGGCCGGGGCGGCAACGCGATGCCGTTCGTCTACGTCGCCGACGCCGTGCAGGGGTTGCTGCTCGCGCTCGACCATCCCGGCGCCGTCGGCCGGGCCTTCAACATCACCAGCGACCGGCCGCTCACCCAGCAGCAGTTGCTCGGGGAGATCGCCCGGGCCACGGGCGCCAGCCCGCCCCGGGTCCACGTTCCCTACCGGGCTCTCTACGCCGCTGGCTACCTCGCCGAGCGCTTCGCGACGGCCACCGCGTCCCGGCGGCGGCCGCTGGTCACCCGGCTCGGCGCAGCGTTCTTCGGCACCGATAACCGGTATGCGATCGCGAAGGCCCAGCGCGAACTGGGCTTCCAGCCCGCGGTGGGCTTGCGCGAGGGCATACACCTCGCGGCTGAGTGGTACCGGCGGGGCGGCCACTCGGGGCCGGTGCGCCTGCCCGGGGCCGGCCCTGACGCCGAGGAGGTGCGGGTACAGATGTTCCCTGGCATGGCAGACGTAGTGCACCAACGGCGCCATTGGCCGCCGATCCGGGAGGAGGAAACAGCGACATGGACGTCCTGATCACCGGCGGAAATGGCCTGCTCGGCCGCCATCTCGTCACCGCGCTGCAGGACCAGGGCGAGAGCGTCCGCGTCCTGGCCCTGCAGGCCGAGGACACCCGCTGGCTCGACGAGCACGGCGTCACGGTGTACCGGGGTGATATCCGGCGGCCGGAGACCCTGACGGCGCCGATGCACGGGGTGCGGGCGGTGCTGCACCTGGCCGGCATGATGGGAGTCTGGCGGCCGATGGCGGACTACCGGGCCGTCAACGTGACCGGCACCGAGAACGTGTGCCGGGCAGCGCTGGCCGAAGGTGTCGCCCGGCTCGTGCACGTCAGCTCCTGGACCGTCTACGGGATGGACCTGGGCCGGCCTGCCCGCGAGGATTTCCTGCTGCGGCCGTTCGGCGAGCCCTACGCGGTCACCAAGGCCGCAGGCGACCTGGCCGTCCAGCGGATGATCATCGAGGACCAGCTGCCCGCGGTCATCATCCGTCCCGGCACGTTCTTCGGCCCCGGCGACCGCCTGCATTTCGGCCGGATGGCCGACCGGCTGCACGCGGGCAAGGGCGTCATCGTCGGCCCGGGCGACAACGCGCTGCCCTTCGTCTACGTGACCGACGTGGTGCAGGGCCTGCTGCTCGCGCTCGACCACCCCAACGCCGTCGGCCAGGCCTTCAACATCACCAACGACAGCCCGCTCACCCAGCAGCAGCTGCTGGAAGCGATCGCCAGCGAGACCGGCGCCAGCCCGCCCCACGTGCACGTCCCGTACCGGGCCCTGTACAGCGCCGGTTACCTCGCCGAGCGCGTCGCGGCGGCCACCGGTACTGAGGCGCAGCCGTTCGTGACCCGGCTCGGCGTCAAGCTCTTCGGCACCGACAACCGGCACTCGATCGACAAGGCCCGGCGCGAGCTGGGCTACCACGCCATGGTCGATCTCCGCGACGGGGTGCGCCTGGCTGCCGCGTGGTACCGGCAGCAGAGCCAGCCAGAGACATCCGCGGCGTCGGCTGAGGTGTAGACGTGCCCGGCCGCGTCCGGGCGGAGGCCCGGCCGCGTCCGGGCGGAGCTCACCACCGCGCGTTCGCAGCGAGGCCGAGCGCATAGGACAGCCAGAATGTCCCGGCAGGAGGGCCGCCGTTGCACGTGCCGTCAGACGCCCCGGGAGGCTTGATCCAGAGGAACGCGTCCACCAGGTGATGGCCGGTGCTCGCGGTCGGCGGCACCCCGAGTGCCTGCCCGGGCGGGTTGCACCATGTCTGCGCGGTGGCGGCCCCGTTTCTCGAGGTGTCGATCACGTAGTGCGCGCCGTGCACCAGCGCGCTCAGCTCGTCGCCGTACGACTCCTCCGCGATCGTCGAATTGAAGTTGCTCACGTTCAGCGAGAAGCCCCGGGCCTGGCGGACGCCGGCGGCGATGAGGAGCGGGGCCATGACGTTGGCCGGCCGCCAGCGCCAATTGCCGGCATCGATGTAGACGGCTGTGTCCGGCGACGTGGCGAGCTGGTCAACGGCCCGGCGGATCATCGCGAGCCGGTTCTGCTGCTCGGCCGGCGACAGGCAGTCAGGCTGGGCGAGCTGGGCGAGCTGGGCGAGCGTATCCGGCGCGAGGATCACCGCGGCCTTGCCCGTCCCGATCCCCGCGACTACCTGGCCGATCCAGCGCTCGTACGCGGCCGCGTCGGCCAGGCCTCCGGTAGCGTCGTGCGCGCAGCCGTAGTCGGGGAACGCGTACAGCACCAGCAGCGGCATCGAGTCGCGGCCCGCGGCCTCGCGCATCACCGCCCGGACGGTGGCGGCTACCCGGGCGGCCGGGATCCAGCTGCCGAGCCAGATTCCGGCGGGGTGGCTGGTGATCTTCCGCAGCAGCGCGGCGGCCGCCGGGTCCGAGCGTTCGAGGGATGCCTCGGCCTGGGCCGCCGGACTGTGCGGCTCGATGAGCAGCCGGACACCCGAGAACGGGTTGCCGTCGGTGCTCCTGCCACGGCTCCCACGCAGCTCGGCGATGCTCACGATGGCCGTCAGCAAGAGGAAAACGGCCACGCAGGCCCCGAACCGCCGCCGCCTTGGGCGGCGGCGGTGGCGGCCCCGCCGGAAGCAGACGGCCGGGAAGTGGGCAGCTGGGTGGATAGCCGCGCGCTTCCGGCGAGCTCCTGGCTGCGATCGCAGCTTGCCCCCAGCGTCGGTGACCATAATCCAGCGGTCCAGATCCAGCCCTCCGCCTTCAGCTGCCCCAGTCATTCGTCTTCAGCTGCGCCAGGCTCTTGAAATTGCCGTGACCTGGCACCAGCGCGCTCCGCCACAGATAAAAATGGCCCTTCCCGTACGAGTTCTGGAAGAGGATCACCGCGATCAGGTCGTAGTTCCTCGTCGCCGCCATCTGCCCGGCCAGGAAGTATGCCGACTGGGGGAGGTAGTTGAAGCTGAGTTCCACCCAACTGTAAAAACGGGTCTTGATCGCCTGAACGAGTGCCTGGTTCCCATACAGGAAATGATGCGAAGGGGTGATGTAATAAGGATAGTAGAAACTATTCCATTGCCATGGCTCGGTGACATCCATCGCGTCGAACTGGGCCACCTCGATATCTTCCGCCAGGATCCTCCCCGATCCGTCGCGCACCTGCGTGTGCAGCGCCTGGCTCAGGCCTGAGGTATTCGCCCAATTCGCGTAGAGGGTGCGGGACTGGCCCAGGCCTACCGTGAAGATCGCCAGCACGATGGCAACTCCGGCCAGCCAGTGGCCCCGGTACGGAGCGGGGGACGGCTGCCGTTGATACCCTGACAGCCAGGCGAGGGCGTAACCAGCCAGCGGCGCCGCGAAGAACAGCGCGTATGCGATGTGCTTGTCCAGTGATACCGGTTCCTGCATATAGATGTGGTAGGCGGGCATCAGCAACGAGGAGCCGAACAAGACCACGGCCAGCAGCCGGAACCGTGGCTGCAGGCGGAGCAACAGCAGCAGGCCCAGGAACGAAAGGAGAAAGATCAGGCCGCCCATGTGCATCACGTAGCTAAACAGGGCAAGACGGGGCGCTTTGAGACCCACAGCGCGATTCGTGGTGCTGCCGGAAATGGCATGGAAAGCCGCTTTGTCCATGATCTCGTAGGCGACGCCCAAGCTGAGCGCGAAGCCCGCCAGCGCCAGGGCGAGGCGCAAGAGCGCACGCCACCATCCCAGGAACACGAGGCTCACGCAGGCCAGCACGCCGAATACCGGGGGCACCAGCAGCAGCGCGGCATACTTCGCCAGGATGGCCAGGACCAGCACCGGCCCGATCGCCAGCGTGATCCAGGGGCGCCTGCCCATGACGCCGTGCACAGCAAAGGCGGTGGCCAGCGCGATGAGGAAGAGGCACATGGCGTCGAAGGTGGCCAGGCGGCCGAGGAAGAGGACCACCCCGGCTGCGGAGTAGACGGCGGCTGCGAAGAAGCCAGCACGCTGGCCGAAGAGCTTCCTGGTGACCACGTAGACGATCGTCGTCACCCCCAGCATGCAGGCCAAGCTGAAGCTGCGGGCGAGTTCCAGCCCGCCGATCATGTCCAGGAACCCGCCGATGACCGGGTAAACATACGGGTAACCAGAGAAATAGAACGTATAGTCCGGCGGAACGGGGCCGCCGTTCCAGTGATGGATGATCTGCCGGCCGGCGTACAGGTAGAGAGCCTCGTCCTGGAACGCCGTGTTATGCAGCATGGTGACCGAGACCAGCGCCTGCAGGGCCAGGATGAGGAAGATCGGCCAGCGCCCTGAAAGGAAGCCGGCCCGAGCCTGGCCGGGCTCGACGGCGGTCCGCGGCTCGGCGTACGTGGTCATGGGAGCCTCCCCCCCGCGTGCAGCCTGGTCACGATGTGCTTCCAGGCCGCCAGCGACTCAGGATCAGATGTCAGCGACCAGCTCTTGTACTCGGCCGGGGTCGGCTTGAGGTCCGGTCCGCCTTCGTGGTAGAGCAGGGCATACAGCTGCGGGCAGTCACGGACCGCCTGTCCCAGCCGGGTCAGCCATGCAGCCTTCTCCGCAGCTGGCCCCGAGGCACTGACCTCGACGATGATGGGTTTTCCCGGGTACCGCCGGGCCAGGCTGTGCAGCACCTGCTGCGGATTTCCCCAGTGCGTGCCCGGGTAGTTGATAAAGTCCTGCAGGACCGCGCTGATGGTGGACGGCGGTGGTGCGAACCGCTGGTCACGCAGCGGATCAGCCGGGGCCCATACCCAGGCCACGTTATTTGCCCCGGCTGCGCGGAAGATTGACTGTATGTGCATCCAGGCCCTCGGCACGTCCTCCGGGATGCCCCCATTCGCAACGCCAGACGATACGGCCCAGTTCTTGTCCACCTGGAGCAGGACGGTCAGGAAGACTGGCTTGGCAAAATCGCGGATCTCAACGGCCCACCGCCTGATCTCCTGGTCATCGACCCCGTTGAAGATCGCCACCAGATCGGCGGTGAGCGGCGGCTTGTGGCCCGGGCCGAACACGCCGAACTCGAGGCTGATCCACGGGCTCGCGCCCTGCGCCGCCAGCTGGTCTGCCCAGGCTGTGTCGAACCGGTCACCGATGACCTGCGTGCGGCCTATGATCGAAAAGCGGATGCCCAGGTCGTGCTCCAGCACCGGGGTTTGTTTCATCAGCGTCTGAACAGGAAGCGATACGCCGGTATATTGCGCATCTACCTGGTTCTTTGTGATCGCAAATGATGGGGCGGCGTCGGCAAATATCGGCAATGAGGCCAGCCGGGTGCTGAACAGGAGAGGGCTCGCTATCAATGCGGCCATGCCAAGGTTGAGCACCGGCCTGAGGCCGTTCTTGCGCACGAGCAGCTTGGACGGGTAGGGCTGCTTAGCCGTGATCTCGGCGGCCCCGGACAGCTGTGCAGCCGCCTGTGCGCGTATGTCCTGGTAGGCCAGCCACAGGAAACTCGACAGCAGCAGCATTGAATAGATGACCCACAGCAGGCTGATAAACAGCGACGTCTGCTGCCTTCCTCTGACCTGGGTAGCCCAGGCGAGGGAGGCGATGCAGAGCAGCAGGAAGAAGACATAAACGCCCAGGTACCTGAGCGACCGCCGCCCCTGGCGCTCCTTGGAGGTAACGGCAAAGGGCTTCCTGCGCCCCAGGATGACGGCAGCGAGACTGCCAATCAGTGCGGGGCTGGAGCCGAAGCCGATGATGATTCCGCGCAGTCCGGTCACGCCTCGTGTGGAATACCACATTGCGGTGATTCCGAGCGCGCCGTATGGGACGAAGTGCAACAGGTATTGACTCAACGTCGCGCTGCGCACGGCGGGGATGCCGGTAAAGATGAAGAGAATGGGACAGACCAGGTAGATGAGATCACGCAGGCCGCAGAGGTAATGCGTGCAGGCCAGGAGGTACTGCACCCGCTGCCCGGGCCGCAGCCCGTCCTTCCTCGGGAGCAGGATGTCACGCCAGTGGGTGCGGAACACGCCCAGCGTGCCGAGCGCCCAGCGGCCCTGCTGCTTCAGGTACGACGAGATGTCGGGTGGCCCGAGACCGGTGGCGAGGACTTCGGTCAGGTAGATGCTGCGCCAGCGCGGGTGCAGGCTGACCGAGGCGGCGAAGTCTTCGGTCACGGAGTCCTGGGGCAGCCCGCCGATCTCGTCCAGCGCCGCGGCGCGTATGACCACATTCGTCCCGCAGATGAACGCGGCGTTCAGCGCCGCCTTTCCTGGGCACAGCAGGTTGTAGAACATCGACTGCTGGTCATCCGCCCAGCGAGAGACAGGATTGCTAAGATTCGCATAATACTGCCCGGTCTGGACCCAGCCCACCTTCGCGTCAGCGAACGCCGGGACGGTCTTGACCAGGAAATCGGGCTTCGGCACCTGATCGGCATCGAAGATTACCAGGAACGCGTTCCCGGTAATCCGGCATTCCTGGCGTGCATTTTCAATGTTGCCTGCTTTCGCGCCGCTGTTACTTGTCCTCGTCACACAGCGGACGCCAAGTTCCTGTGCCAGCGCGTCCGTCTCCGCCCAGCGCGGAAACCGGGCCGCGCGGCCGTCGTTGCAGACGACGATGGTTACCCGCCCATCTGGGTGCTGGGTCAGGTACTTCTGCCGGGCAGCGATGCACCCTTCAAGCGTCGGCCTGAGCGTGCCGACTCCCTCGTTGATGGTAGGGACGAGAATGAAGATCGGATGTCGTACCGGATCTTCGCCGAGTTCGATCACCGGCGCCGGCCACGGCCAGACCGTGAACTGGAAGCCAAGTGTGTGGGCTGCCCCCAGAGCCTCCGCGCAGAGCAGCGGAACGGCAATCCACCAGCCCTGCCAGTTCGTCACCGAGAAGCGCCAGCTAATGTAGTCAACGGTGGCCACGCCGAGGGCGATCGCCAGCATCATGGTGATCGCCTGATGACGGCTGATGTCCATCGTGGACAGAATCGCCGCTCCCACGACGAGGGCAGCCAGGATCAGCAGCAGCCCCGGGCGTGCATAGCCAATCCATCCGACGGTCAGGATGACCACGCCTGCCGCCAGCCCAGGATGGATCTTCCCGGAGAAACGTGGTAGCCGGAGCTGGCGAAATTTTGGCGATACCCCTGCTGGGGTCGCGTTCCCTGCGGGGGTCGCGTCAGGCCGTGCCGTTTGCCGTCCGCCGCTTCCGGATTTTTCAGCTGAGTCCGGGTGGGAGCCCTGCGCGTGACCGTTGTGGCTGGAGCGGTCAGTTATCGCTGTCGCTACGGTGTCAAGGGCGGTCGAATGGTCATTAGAAGGCACGCGGATCGTGCGTGATGCCCAGGAAAGGCTGAAATTAAACACGAGCAGGTTCACGCAGAACATGAGGGCGAAGATGATTGTCGTGTTAACAGCCCAGAGCCCAGAGAACTTCGCAGTATTGAACAGCGCCACTGTGACCAGGAAATTCAGGAGCAGGAGCAGGCGGGTCGCCGGCCGTCCGGTTTCTGGAACGCGACACCACAGGCTCTGCATCCGGTTGAGGACGCCGATCCGCCTGGTGAGATAGCGGGCAGGCGGGGCGAGCGCGCGGCGCGCAAGTTCCTCGGTTCGGCGCTCGAGCCACTGCGGCTTCCGGGGCGCGAGCGCGACCGTAACGGCGATGATCAGCCCAACCTGCCAGGGCCCGGGCCGCAGCACGACGAGCCACAGCAGACTCGCGGCGATCGCGATGAGGAGGAGGCCTGCCCACACGAGCTCCTGGGTGTCCTTGCCGGCCAGCTTGGGCCGAAGCCGGGCGTCCCAGCTCGCCGCGAGGAATTCGGTCCGGAGCCGGCCCCATTCCTTCCAGCGCTCGGCCTTCTGCCGCGCGCTGAGCAGGCGAGTTGTCGCAGTCGCGCGCGCGCGGGCCTGCTCATTTCCGGTCAGTTGTGCGCCTTCCTGGCCTGTCAGCTGCCCGGTTGCGTAGTGACCGCCCAGTTGCGCGGTCCCGGTGTCCCGGTCCAGTTGCGCGGTCCGGATGTGCCCCTCCCGCTGCGCGGTCCCGGTGTTCCCGTTCAGTTGCCCGGCTGGATTGTTGCCGTCCGGCTGCACGGCTGCGTTGTCCCCGTTGAGTTGCCCGGTCGCCCGGCGCTGCCGGTCCAGCGCGACCCCAGTGCCTGCGGTGCTGTTGTTGATTCGAAGGTCCCTGGCCACCTGCGCGAGCTGCTTGCCAGTCTCCCGGACCAGCCCTGTTGCTCCCGCCTTGAAGTGCTCGTCGAACTTCCTGCGAGCCACGCCGTGTCCTCCCTATGGCGATGTCGCAACGCCCCGAGAGGCGCAGGGCCCATCGCCGCCTGTCGTCATTCCGGAGTCAGGCGCAGCGCGCCCCCCTCGGCCTTGCGCGTGGCTGGCACAGACCCGGACGACGTGCTGGAGGCTCGCGTCCGTACCTGCCTGGTCGTCCCAGCGTGGGACACCTGCCTGGTCGTCCTCCCAGCGTGGGACAACGTGATTCCAGCGCTCTTCCAGCCGTCTTCCCAGGAATAATGGCTGGTCGGAGCGGCATGATAGACTGCGGGACGATCGAGCTCACCGCCCGGAATGAAGGTCCGCGACGGTGACCGGCCAGCGGCGCCGGGCACCTGGGAGCAGGATCTGGGTTCACCGTGATCAACATTGGGCGAGCGCGTCCTGGAGCTGGTCCCGGCGATGCCGGTAAAGGCCTTCATACAGCGCCGCCCGGATGAGCGGATGCCGGAACGCGTAGCCCATTGAGCGCTCTTCCAGCAGGCCGATCTGCAGCGCGCGATCGAGCACCTCGAAGAGCGCCGCGTCAGAGACAGGGGGATCGAGTGCCGCTGCCCCGGTGCGGAGGTCGCTCAGCGAGATCTCGGCCGCACGAGTAACAGCCGCCAGCCCCAGCACGCGGCGCAGGGTCTCATCCAGAGCTGCCATGCGCATCGCCGTCAGCGCACGCACGCGTGCCGGGACCCGGGCTGTCTCAGGCCGCCCGGCCGGGCCAGAAGCACTCTCGCGGATCTCCCGGACGAGCTCCTCGACGAACAGTGGGTTCCCGCGGGACCAGTGGTAGATCTGTTCCGCAAGCTCGTCACCGCCATTCCGGCCCGCGAACATGGCCCGCACCAGCTGATCGCAGTCGCTGCGGGACAGGCAATCCAGGTTGATCTTCAGGCAGAGACCCTCGCGCATGGTCGCCTCGATCATCCGCCTGGGCTCCGTGGTGGCCCCCACCTCCTCTTCGCGGACCGCGCCCACCATCAGCCACCGGCGCCTGACCGCCAGCTGGGCGAGATAGCGAAGCAGGTCGAGGCTGAGCTGATCGGCGTCCTGCAGGTCACCCAGGACCAGCAGGACCGGCTGCCTGCTGGCAAGATCCATCAGCAGCCGCGCAACGGCGGGCATGAGATCAAGGTGGTAGTCGCCGGGACCGGTCGCACCCGACGGGAACTCGCCCATTGCCTGCAAAGACGGGACGAAACGAGCAAGGGCCGGGTAACGGTGCGCCATCTCGGCGCGCTTCGACTCCGGAAGACCCGCCGCATGATTCTCCAACGCCACCGCGAACAAGCCACATGGAAACCGTCCTGCATGGGCCCCCCGCCCGCTCGACAGCACAGCAGCTCCTTGCTTGGCTGCCCTCGCTGCCAGTTCCTCCAGGAGCCGCGTCTTGCCAACACCGGCCTCTCCGGTGACGAGGACCATGCGTGGCTGCGCGTCACTGGTCCGCAACTGACCGCACAGATGCTGGATCACTCGCTCCCGGCCGACAAAGGGCCTGACCGTGCTGGCCATCGCAGGCGCCTGCCTGGGAACGTCTACTGTCTTCGGCTGCTGGCTGGCCGCCTTCGGCCGTTGGCCGGCGATCGAGACCTCGCGGCCAGCCGCCGGGCCGCGCAGCGGGACGCGGCTTTGCAGGATGTCGCGGTAGAGGGAGACCGTCTCGTGCTGAGGTGAGAGGCTGAGTTCCCGCCGCAGCACGTCCTGGCAAACCTGGAATTGCCGGACCGCCTGGTCGGGTGTTCCCATCTCCGCGTACAGCCGCATCAGCTGGCGGTGCACCACTTCGCGCGTCGGGTCGTATCCGAGCACTGTGCGGAGACGGTCTGCTGCCTCGCTGCAGGCGCCGTGGCCCTCGAGTATCTCCGCCAGTCCGAGTAGCAGCCGGACACGCAGCTCCGCCAGGAAGCTCCGGCGTTCAGCGCACCAGTCTGCATAGCGATCCTCGGGAAGCAGCTCACCGCTATAGGCAGCGAGCGCGGATTCGTACGCTGTGATATCCCGTCCATGCAGCGCGTCCTTCGCCAGTTGCTCGAAGCGATCTGCGTCGATCACGACATGCTTGGTGTTCAGCGCGATCATGGCGTCTGTCAGCCGGAGGTACGCGGAGTCCATTCTCCGGGGCAGGTCGGGCTCGAACGCGTGGCGAGCGGCATGGAGTGCCTTGCCGAAGCTGTTGAGTGCCGACTCAACGTCGGCGCCCGGCCAGAGGATGTCGAGGACCTGCTCACGATGGAGCGTGTGCCCTGGGCATGTCGCGAGCAACTTCGTCAGGGTCTTCGCGCTGCGCCGTTGCCAGCCGGATACCGCTCCGGCCACGCCGGCTCGCTCGACGTGGAACCCTCCCAGCAGCCGCATGGTCAGCAGGGGCGTTTCAGCGAACACGATGGCCATCGCCGCACCTGCTAATTGAAAGGGCGCACGGTGCCGGGCAGCGGCAAACTGGCGGGCCTTGTCATGATACTTTTATTATTATGCATCCGCGCTCCCCCTACGCAGGCATGATGCCTTGTTACGTAAACTGTTCGAAGGAAGTCAGTGGGTCATGCGTATTCAACGCTAGCCCGTGCGCTGATCCCGGCGCATCCCCTATCTGTCGTAGGACTATTCCGTATGATAGGGGAGCAGAACTGATCCCGCAGGCAGAAGTTACGGGTATTATCGCCGCAGCCAGAATCGCACTCTAAATTCCGCCAGAACCGTTCTTCTCCTCAACATCCCAGTCTGGCGGTTTGTGCAATGGCTCGAGCGTAATCCTGAATTCTTCTGCCAACTCGACTCTCGTCGCGTGCGACCGGAAATCGTCTGCGATCCGTGTCAGCACTTCACTGAGGGCATCGTAGGCTTCGGTAGCATTCGCCGCCGCTATCTCCCCCTGGATCGTGAACTTGTATGTGATCACCGGGGATTCCTCAATCCAGTTCGGTGTCATCCGCGGCTGTGGTGCCAGCCAGGAAACCTGACGTCAGCCGCATGGCTGCTCACCACCCGGGCCCTAGCCGTCCGAGACCCGGTTCAGTTCGGACCGGGTCAGCGCCACAGCTTCCAATGTGGAATGGACTTGGAGCTTGGCCATGAGATTCTGCAAGTGGGTCCGAACGGTGTTCGCTGTGAGGCTGAGCCGGGCCGCTACCTCATGCCGCGCGGCGCCGTCGGCCAGGCACGCCAGTACCTCACGCTCCCGGGGCGTGAGCGCGGCCAGCCGCCGCTCGTGTTCCCGCTGCTGCTCGCGCTCATGCAGCAGTAGCCGCAGGACCTGGCCCGTTGCTACCGGGGGCAGCCAGGTCTCCCCCTGGACGACGCCACGGATGACACGGAGCAGGTGCTCCAGTGATTCGTCCTTGGGCACCCAGGCGGCCGCCCCAGCGCGAACCGCCGCCACGATGCGTTCCGCCTCCGCAGAGTAGCTCATAATGATCACGTGGACGGCATCGCTGCTGCTCGACACTTCCTCGCACAGGGCGAACGAGGCGCCTTTAGGGAGATCGCCATCAAGCAGCATGATGTCGGTGTTTCGGGACACGACCGGGCGCGGCGCAGGCGACTCGGCGCTGACAGCGGCCACCACGGCGACGTCCGCCTCAGCCTCCAGCCTGGTGGCGAGCGCATCGGCGAACGTGCGCTCCTGGTCGACGATGAAGACGCGAAGGCCCATAGTTCTGAGCCTGGCTCAGCGCCCTTCCTCTGCGAAACCCCATCCTGCCGTGGGCTGAGCTACGCCAGATTGAGGAGGCCATCGCTCAGCAGCGGTGCCGGATTCAGAGTCGGCGGTGGGAGCCGGCGGCTGGATCGGGGGGTCGTCCAGCAGCCCCTTCCCGATGGCGAGGGCGGCAGCCTGAAGCCGGGTGTGTGCTCCCAGCTTGGTGAGGACGTTCTTCACGTACGTTTGCAGCGTGCTGACCGCGATACCCATCTCGGACACCATCTGCACGGTGTCCTGACCGGCGACGATCCGGTGCAGCACTTCAGTCTCCCGGGGGGTCAGCCCACTGGGGCGCGGCTCTGGGAGAGCCCGCTTGCGAACCCGTCGCAGCCTCGCGTCGATGACCAGGCCGCCGTCGGCCACCACATCGAGCGCGTCAGCGATCTGCCCGACGTCCTGGTCCTTGCGCAGGAAGCCGACGACACCAGCCTCCAGGGCCTGCGCCACTGTTTCGGGCTCGGTAACGACGGACAGTATGAGTACCTTGGTGCGGGGATGCTCCTTCCGGACGGTCCGGGCGGCGCTGAGACCATCCAGTCCCTCGTGAAAGCGAAGATCCAGCAGGCACACGTCTGGGTCATGAGCAGCCACCGCCCGGACACCGTCAGCAGCGGTGGTCGCGATTCCGGCGACCTCATGGCCGTGGGCTTCCAATCCGGCGGCGAGCGCTTCGCACAGAATCCGGTTGTCGTCACAGAGAACTAGGCGCATGAACCCACGCTCCTCCGCCTCAGGTCGTTCGTGAGTGGCAGCCACAGGTGAACCCGGGCGCCACGGCGGGGCCCGTGGACGCATTCCAGCCTTCCCCGGCACGCGACAACGCTCCGGGCCACCGATGAGAGACCCAGCCCAAAGCCCTCCTGGACAGGCCCGAAACCCGGGCCACTGTCCTCGATCACGATCAGCGCGTGGCCGTCACGTCGCTCGATTTTGATCGAGACCCGGCCCGACGGCCCAGCCGCGCGGATGGCGTTGCCCAGCAGGTTGGCTACCATCCGGCGGAAGTTGACCCGGCTGACGGGCGAGTAGACCGGCTCGGCGGGCCATGCCACGGTCAGTTCGCCGTGCCAGGTGAGCCGTTCGGCTGCCGCAGCCTCGTTAACGACCCGGGTGAGGTTGGTCACACGGGAGCGTGGCGCGGGCGGGTCAGCGGTGTCCAGCCACTGCCCGATGATGTCGGCGAGCCATTCGGTTTGCGTGATTATCTGCTCGAGAAGGGCGCGCGTCTCCTCGCCCACGTCCGGGTCGGCCAGCGCCATCACCGCTAGCGCAAGCACGGCAGCGACCGGTTGCCGCATGTCATGGCATGTTTCCCGCAGGCGCCGGTCAGGTAGCGCGGCCTCCCGGGTCCCGGTACGCGTCAACAATCCTCACCTGCCCCACTCCGAAAGCGCATGGCGGACATCTGTCTGGTGCACTGCAACTCGCAGACACCCTTGTCCTGCTGGGGCAGTTAGGCTGATCTCTGAACGAATAGGAGGGTTAGGTGAACGGATTTATTACCTGAAGTAAATGGATACATTTACCTGAACAGGATTGACGGGATATTGCAGAGGCTGGGTTCCAGTATTCCCGGCCGTCCATTGGCCGAGCCTGTCCGGTGCCTCGGCCTTAAGTGAGCGACTGGCTGCGGGCCCGACGCTGCGAGTCCGTGCCAGACATGTAGGAGTCCGTATCGATATGAGTTTCACTCATAGGATATATGTTTTAACTTGAATTTAACTTCGGTGAAATCCGCACGCGCCACCCTCTACGGCAAGACCCCTCCAGCCACCCCACAATCTGATACGCGAGGGCCGAGCCAAAGCGCACCCTTCAATCATTACATCACAAAACGGGATGTCAAGGTCCACTGGGTGTCGAGATGGTGTCCCGGACGTGCGCAAACGGTTGCAGCCGCGGCCGGGTGGCGGCGCATTCCTCACCGCCATCACTATCACCGCCGCCATCACTCTCACCGCCGCTATCACGCCCATCAGCCGCACTACTGGCTCTCGGGCAGGCCCTCGGGCGCCACACCACTATTTCGTCCGGCGGTAAAGCTGGAAAGGCATCAATGCTGACTCGAGCTGCACCCGCAGGCTCATCTTGCTCTGACCTGTGCAGCGCTGCCCGAATAAGCGCCTGGTCGGCGTGGCTGTGTCTGGTCAGGCTCGCCTGAACTGCACCAGCACCGTCCCAGCGGGCAGGCCCCGTAGCGTGATGACGTGCTCGCCGGAGTTGTACGACGAGTTGCTACCGGGCAGCGCTGCGCCGTTCACCGACACCGCAACCGGCGCCTTCGCCGCATACACCTTCGCCTGGGACGTACCGC
>JBOHCK010000110.1:0-17946 GCA_050698755.1 Streptosporangiaceae bacterium
GCGAACACGATCGTGTGCTTGTCGATCGCGTCCGCGTAGCGCTTCTGGTTGAGCGTCTTCGGCCTGATCGTGCGGCCGCGGGCGGACAGGATGCCGACGGTGAGCACGTCGGCCGGGCGAATCCCGTGCTTGGCGCGCAGCATCGCCGCCGCCCGCTCCACGACGTCCGCGGTCAGGTCCGTGCCTTTGCGCTGCAACTCGACCAGCTCGGCGAACAGGTCGTTCACCAGGGCGATCTCGGCCGGGTTGCCCGTGGCGGTGATCTCGTTGCCGCGGACGTGGATATCGGCGGAAAACTCCCGCTCGATCACGTGCAGTAGCTCGTCCCCGGACCCGAGCAGGCTGACCATCGAATGATCGGCGGGAATCACGATCCTGACCACCGATCGCAGCTCACCCTCGGGTTCACGAGACTGGCCGTTGCCGCCGGGGACGCTGGCGCGCAGGTCGTCGTTTCGGGTATCTGTCAATTCGACGCTCTCGAAGACCCGGAGGACCGCCCCCCGAGCGTGGTGCACACCATGCTATCCGGCCTGCGCCCGCCCTGGCTCATCCCCCGGGCCCAGGGAGCAACATTCAGCCACGGGAGGCTCCTGGAGCCTCCCCGATCTGTCCGCATATGTCGACAACGAGACCTCCTCCAGGGCACTTACGGGTAACCCCGTTGCCATGCGTTGTTACCGCGCCGATCCCCCCAAGTGGTGTCAAACGTTTAACACACTCGATATCCTGGTTTTCCCGCAATCGCCCGGCGAACAGCGCAGTGCCACGAAAGCCAGCGTGGCGCGCCGCAGACCGCCTGGTCACTGATCATCCAGGCCTGCGGCCGGGTGGTTGCCGATGACAGCATGGCAGCGGGTGATCAGATGGGTGGGGAAATAGGCGATGAAAGACCCGATGTCCTTTACGCGTCCGGCCGCTTTGGAGGCGTCCGGCTAGTGGGTGAACCCGCGGACGGGGATGCGCGTCCAACAACTGTGACCGAAACCCTGGTGGCCACGAGTGCCATCATGCCCAGCGCTTTTCTGGCGCCGGGTTCCGCGTGCCTGGGGTGGAGCGCGGAAAGTGCGGTCACCGAGTTGTACTCGCTCCACTACCGGGCCCTGGTGCGGCTGGCCGCGCTGCTCGTGCGGGATACGGGGACGGCCGAGGAAGTGGTGCAGGACGCGTTCGTGGCCATGCACGACGCCTGGCAGCGGCTGCGGGACGCGGAGAACGCGCTGGCCTACCTGAGGCAGGCGGTCGTGAACCGGTCCAAGTCCGTGCTGCGGCACCGGACGGTGGTGGACAAGAACCTGCAGAAGGCCCCGCCGGACATGCCGAGCGCCGAGCACGGGGCGCTGGTCCTGCTCGAGCGGTCCGCCGTGGTCTCGGCGCTGAGGGACCTGCCCGGCCGGCAGCGCGAGGCGATCGTGCTGCGGTACTACGCCGACCTGAGCGAGGCCGAGATCGCCTCAACCATGGGTATCAGCCGCGGCGCGGTGAAGAGCCACACGGCCCGGGGCATGCTCGCACTGCGCTCGGCACTGGAGCAAGACTCATGACCCGCCGCCACCGCCCCGAGGGCGCGCCAGGGGACGAGTTCGCCGACTTCGTGCGCCGGTCGCTGCACGCCGCCGCGGAGCACGTCGATCCGAACCCCGACGGCCTGGACCGGATCCGCGAGAAGATCCGGTCCGGTCCGGTCTACGCCTCGGCCACCGATCCCGAGGCGGGCGCGAGGTCTGGTCTGCGGGGCTCGGGGGTCCTCGGCGGCCTGGTCCGGCGGTTGTTCGGCGGGCGCGGCGAGCACAGCGCACCGCGCGGCCACGGCGTGCCGCCTCGACCGGGCCGGGCACCGGGACGCGGCGCGGGCCCTGGGCACGCGCGGCCCGCCCACCGGTGGCCCCTGGACTGGCGCGAGGCCATGCTGCGACCCGCGCTGGCCATCGGGGTCGCCGTGTTCGCCGTCGCGGTCGTGCTGGCCGCGGTACCTCCGCTGCGACAGGTGCTGGTCCAGGCCAGCGACGACCTGACCGGCAGCGGATCGTCGAGCACGTCAGCGAGCCCCGCGGGGACCGGCGGCACCGGCCTGGGCACCGGGCCCAACGGGGTCGAAGGCAGCGCGTCGGCCGGGATCACCCTTAGCCCGTCGGCCGTGCCGTGCACGTCGCCGTCCCAGTCGCACGCGTCCGGCTCCGCCACGCCCAGGACGTCGAGCACTGCGCGGGCCACCGCGTCGACGAGCGCGCCGACGAGCCCGAGCGTGACGGCGTCGCCGAGCACGGCCAGCCCGTCCCAGAGCAGCGACACCGCGAGCCCGGGCGACACGGCGAGCGCGAGCGCTAGCCCGAACGGCAGCGCTACCGGCAGCGACAGCGCGAGCCCGGGCGACACGGCGAGCGCGAGCGACAGCGCCTCGGCCACGGTGTCGGCGAGTGCCAGCCCCAGCCCGCGCGCCAGTACGTCCCGCCGGGCCGCGACGCAGACCCCGACTCCGACTCCGGCGGCCAGCTGCAATGGGTCCGGGCCCTCCGGCCGCGCGTCCGCCTCCCCGTCGAAGAGCACGACGACCTCGCCGGGCTCGGGCAGCCCGTCGGTCTCGCCGGATCCCAGCCCCTCGACGCCGGACTCGTCCGGCGGGAGCGGGGTCAACCCGTACAGCAGCAGCTCAACGGACTTGTCCGGCGGCTCACCCGCCTGATAGCGGGCTCGCCCGGCGGCCGCTTACCAGCGGTGGGCGCGGCTCAGCAGCACGGCGGCCGCGACTATCCCCGCCGTCGACGTCCGCAGCACCGTCGGCCCGAGCCCGCGGGCGGTGGCACCGGCCGCCAGGAAGTCCTTGACCTCGTCGTCGGTGATCCCGCCCTCGGGCCCGACCACCACGAGGAGCTCACCTGAGGGCGGCGGATCCGTGCGCCCGAGGCTCTGGCCGGCCTCGGGGAGCAGGACGATCGCGCAGGAGGCGGCCGTGATCATGGCCCCGACCTGGCTGGTCGAGGCCGGCTCTGTCACTTCGGGCAGCCACGCCCGGCGGGACTGCTTGGCGGCCTGGAGGGCGGTCGACCGCCACCGCGCCAGCGAGCGCTCCCCGCGCTCTGGAGCCCAGACCGCGACGCAGCGGGCCGCGGTCCAGGGCACGATGCGGTCCACGCCAACCTCGGTCAGGCCCTCGACCGCCGCCTCGCCCCGGTCACCCTTGGGGATGGCCTGGACCACGGTGATCGCGGGGTCCGGGCGCGGCACCTCGCGCCTGGCCCGCACGGCCAGCTCGAGACCGGCGCTGGCCCGGGACGTGACCACGCACTCGGCCACCAGGCCGGCGCCGTCACTGACGTCCACGCGCTCGCCGGGGCGCAGCCTGCGGACGGTGGCCGCGTGCCGCCCCTCGGCCCCGGACAAGATGACGACATCGCCGTCCAGGTCCTTACGCCCTGCGTAGAAGACAGGCGGCTGCGGCACCGTCGGCCCCGGGTCAGCGCCCGTTGAACGCGTCGCGCAGCCTGGAGAAGAACCCCTGCTGCCCCGGCACGAACCGGCCAGGCGGCGATTCCTCGCCGCGCAGCTTGGCCAGGTCGCGCAGGAGCTTTTCCTGCTCCGGGTCGAGCTTGGTGGGCGTCTCGACCGACACGTGGACGATCAGGTCGCCGCGCCCGTTGGCGTTCAGGTGCCGGACGCCCTGGCCGTACAGCGGGATGACCTGCCCGGACTGGGTACCAGGGCGGATGTCGATGTCGGCCGGCCCGTCCAGGCTCTCGACCGGGAGCGTCGCCCCCAGCGCCGCGGCCGACATCGGGATGGTCAGCGTGCAGTGCAGGTCGTCGCCCTGCCGCTCGAAGATGGCGTGCGGTCGCTGCGCGATCTCCAGGAACAGGTCGCCGGGCGGGCCGCCGCCCGGGCCGACCTCGCCCTCGCCGGCCAGCTGGATATGCGTGCCGTCCTCCACGCCCGCGGGGATCCGCACCTTGATCGTCCGCCTGGTCCGCACCCGGCCGTCGCCGTCGCACTCGTGGCAGGGCCGGACCAGCACGGTCCCGTACCCCCCGCAGCCCGGGCACGGCCTGGGCACCACCATCTGGATCGTGAAGGTGCGGGTCACCTGGTTCACCTCACCGCGCCCGCCGCAGATGTCGCAGGTCTGCGGGTGCGTGCCCGGCGCGGTCCCCTCACCCGAGCAGGTGGGGCAGACCACGGCCGTGTCCACGGTGAGCTCACGGGTGGTGCCGAACGAGCACTCCGAGAGGTCCAGCTCGAGCCTGATCGTCGCGTTGCGGCCGCGCTGCGCCCGGCTGCGCGGCCCGCGCGTGGCCCCGCCGACCGTGCCGCCGAGGAACTGCTCGATCAGGTCGGTAAACGGCGAGAACCCAGACCCGAACGGGCTGCCTCCGGCGCCAGATCCGGCCGGGGCGAACGGATCGATGCCCATGTCGTACATCCGGCGCTTTTCCGTATCGGACAGCACCTCGTAGGCCTGGGTGATCTCCTTGAACCGCTCCTGGGTTTCGGGGTCCGGGTTGACGTCCGGGTGCAGTTCGCGCGCCAGCCGCCGGTACGCTCGCTTAACCTCATCCTGCGTCGCGTCCCGGCGGATCTTGAGCAGGGCGTAGTAATCCGTGGCCACTAAGACTCCATCAGGATCTGACCGACGTACCGCGCCACCGCGCGCACCGCGCCCATCGTGCCCGGGTAGTCCATCCGGGTCGGCCCCAGCACGCCGAGCTTGGCCAGCGGCTGAGCGGCGCCCCCGTACCCCGTGGACACCACCGAGGTGGCGTGCAGGCCCGCGACCGGGTTCTCCGAGCCGATCCTGACCGTCAGGAGGGAGGGCTCGTTCGCCTCCCCGAGGAGCCGCATCAGCACCACCTGTTCTTCCAGGGCCTCCAGCACTTCCCGCATACCGCGGCTGAAGTCATGAGGGGCAAGGTTCGCGGCCCCGCCGAACACGATCTTTTCCTCGTTCCGCTCGATCAGGCTGGCCAGCAGGACCGAGAACACCGCGTTGGCGTTCGCGCGCTCCTCGGCCGGGATCCGCTCGGACAGGTCGGTGACCATGGTGGCGGCGTCGGCCAGCTTGTGCCCGTCCAGGCAAGCGTTCACCACCGCGCGCACGTGGGATACCGAGGCGTCGTCCCACGGGTCAGGGAGGTCGACGGTGCGCTGCTCCACCCGGCCGGTGTCGGTGATCAGCACCAGCAGCAGCTTGGTCGGGGCGAGCGGGACGAGCTCGATATGCCGGATCGCGGACCTGGTGAGCGACGGGTACTGGACCACGGCGACCTGGCGGGTCAGCTGGACGAGCAGCCTGACCGTCCGCATCACGATGTCGTCCAGGCTGACCGCGCCGCCCAGGAACGTCTCGATGGCGCGGCGCTCGGCGGCGGACAGCGGCTTGACGCCCGACAGCCGGTCGACGAACAGCCGGTACCCCTTGTCGGTGGGGACCCGCCCGGCGCTGGTGTGCGGCTGCGCGATGAAGCCCTGTTCCTCAAGCACCGCCATGTCGTTGCGGATCGTCGCCGGGGACACGTCGAAGTGATGCCGGTCCACCAGGGACTTGGATCCCACCGGCTCGGTGGTGGACACGTAGTCCTCGACGATCGCCCGCAGGACCGTGAGCTTCCGCTCGTCAAGCACGTGTACCACCTCCTTGGCACTCCCTGGGCCCGAGTGCTAAGTCTATTGCGTCCAACAAGTTCCCGGCGCGCGACAGCGAGGCGAACCGCCGCGGTCCATGATCTCAGGAAAGGAGATACCCCGTGTGGCGCAGGCAATACGGCGCAGACGTGCTCGCCGCGGGACAGCCGGGCGGCCTGGCCAGGCGGCGCCCGGGGCAGCGCGAGGTGCCGCAGGTCGAGGCCGAGCCCGGGCTGGTGGTGGAGGACGCGGAGGGCCGGTTCTGCGGGGCGGTGGTCGCCGGGGAGAAGGGCGCGGTAACGCTCGAAGACCGGCACGGCCGCCGGCGCGTCTTCCCGCTCGCCCCGGGGGCGTTCCTGCTCGACGGCCAGCCCGTCACCCTCGTCAGGCCCCCAGATGCGCCGGCGGCCGGCGTGGCCAGGACGGCCTCCGGGTCCGTAGCGCCCCCGGCTCGGCGGGCCCAGGTGGCCCGGGCGAGCCGGATCTACGTCGAGGGCAGGCACGACGCCGAGCTCGTCGAGAAGATCTGGGGCGATGACCTGCGCGACGTCGGCGTCGTGGTCGAGTACCTGGAAGGCGTGGACGACCTGCCTGCCATCGTCGCGGCCTTCTCCCCGGGACCCGGCCGCCGCCTCGGCGTGCTCGTCGACCACCTGGTCGACGGCTCCAAGGAGAGCAGGATCGCGGCCGGCGTCCGGTCGCCCGACGTCCTGATCGCGGGGCACCCGTACATCGACATCTGGGCCGCGGTGCGCCCGGCCGCGGTCGGGATCACGCGCTGGCCGGACGTCCCGCCCGGGCAGCCGTGGAAGGAAGGCGTGCTGCGGGCCATCGGTTGGCCGCCGGACGTGCCGGCCGCCTGGCAGGCCATCCTGCGCTCGGTCACGAGCTACGCGGATCTGGAACCCGAGTTGCTCGGCCGGGTCGAGGAGCTCATCGACTTCGTCACCGCGCCGGGGAGCGAATAGGCGTGGAGGGTGAGCGGGTCCGCGACTCCGACGTGACGCTGGCCATCTTCGGCTACCTCGCGGCGACCTTCCTCGGCCCGGTCATCCCGCGCCTGCCTGGATCTGCGCGCGGATCGTCAGGGCGTTATCGGCCCAGGGCGTTCCCGGTCAGGCCGTTACTCCGTCAGCGCGCGGGCCACGGTGTCCGCGAGCAGCCGGCCGCGGCGGGTGAGGACGATCCGGCCCCCGGCGTAGGCCGCCGGGCCGGCCAGCCCGTCCGCGACGACGCGCGCCGCGCCGGCCCGCCCGGCCGGGCCAAGCTCCGCGACCGGGCATCCCCCGGCCAGGCGGATGAGCAGCATGACGCGCTCGAGCTGGCGTTCGGCCCCGGACAGGACCTCCCTGGCCTGGCCGGGGCTGACCCCGGCGGCGATCCTCGCGCCGTAGGCGGCCGGGTGCCGCACGTTCCACCACCGGGTCCCGCCGACGTGGCTGTGCGCCCCTGGCCCGATCCCCCACCAGTCGCCGCCGGTCCAGTACAGCACGTTGTGCGCGCACCTGGCCGGGGCGCCCGTGGCCCAGTTCGAGATCTCGTACCAGGTCAGGCCCGCGGCGGCGAGCGAGGAGTCGGCGGCGAGGTAGCGCTCGGCGAGCACGTCGTCGTCGGGGGCCGCCAGCTCGCCGCGGCGGACGCGCGCGGCCAGGCGCGTCCCGGCCTCCACGGTCAGCGCGTAGGCCGACACGTGATCGGGCCCGGCGCCGATCGCGGCCTCCACCGAGCGCCGCCAGTCCGCGCCGGACTCCCCCGGCGTCCCGTAGATCAGGTCGAGGCTGACGTGCTCGAAGCCGGCGGCGCGGGCCCACGCCACGCAGCGCGCCGGGCGCCCGGGTGAGTGCACCCGATCCAGGACGGCGAGCACGCCGGGGACGGCGCTCTGCATCCCGAACGACATGCGGGTGACGCCCTGGGCCCGCAGGTCGCCCAGCCGGGCCGCATCCACGCTCTCCGGGTTGGCCTCCGCCGTCACCTCGGCCTCGGGGGCCAGGCCGAACTCGGCGTCAATGGCCCGCAGGATCGCGCCGAGGTCGGCCGGGGGCAGCAGCGTCGGCGTTCCGCCGCCGAAGAACACCGTGCTCACCGGGATCTCCGCGGGACCGAGCGCCGCCCGCGCGAAGCCGATCTCGGCGATCGCGAGGCTCGCGTAGTTCTCCGGAGAGACGGCGGAGCCGCCCGCGCGCCCGCCGAGTTCGGCGGCGGTGTAGGTGTTGAAATCGCAGTAGCCGCAGCGGGTCGCGCAGAACGGCACGTGCACGTAGATCCCGAACGGCCGCTGGCCCAGCCCGCGGCGCGCGCTGTCCGGCAGGCTGCCGTCGGCAGGCACGGGCTCGCCGTCGGGCAGTGCGCCAGGCATGCCGCTAAGGTACCCGCGGGCTCCCCATTCCCCGAATGGCGTTTCGCGCGCTTAGACTGGAAGGACCGCGTTCACGGCAGGCGCGTCTACCGCGTTGACGGGAGGCACCGGTGGCAGATAACCAGTGGGAGTGGCCGGCCCAGTACCCCAGGTACACGCCTGACCCCTCCCAGGCCCCGCCGGCGGGCTACCCTGCCACGCCCCCGGCCGGTTACCCGGTGCCGCCGCCGAATGCCTACCAGGTGCCCCCGCCGCCCACCGCTTACCCGATGCCGGCCGGCTACCCGGCGGCTCCGCCGCCGCAGGCCCCCCCGGCCGGCTACCAGGTCGCGATGAACCCGGCGATGCGCGCGGCCTCCACGGACCGGGAGCGCACGGTCGACGTGCTGAAGGCCGGGTTCGCCGAGGGCCGGCTTTCCCAGGAGGAGTACAACGAGCGGATGGGGCGGGCGTACTCCGCCCGCACCTACGGCGAGCTGGCCGCGCTGACGGCCGACCTGCCTGCGGGGCCGTATCCGACGCCGACGCCCTGGCCGGTGGCCGTCTACCAGCCGCCGCTGCCACAGGCGGTCGCAGGCACCAATTCGATGGCCATCGCCGCGATGGTGCTGGGCGTGGCCGAGTTCTTCACCGCCGGGCTGACCGCCATTCCCGCCGTCATCTGCGGCCACATCGCCAGGCGGCAGATGCGCCTGACCACGCAGCGCGGCGACGGCCTGGCCACCGGCGGGCTCGTCCTCGGCTACATGGCGATCATCTTCTGGACGGTCCTGATCGCCGCCTCACTGGTCGGCGTCGTGATCTCGGTTACGCACAGCGGCCAGCAGGTCGTCATCCAGCAGGGCGTGGGTGGCGGGGGGATACCGTTCCCGGGGAACGGGCCCTGAGGCATCCGGAGCGGCCGGCACCCATTGGCACTCTTGGCGCCCGTCACGCGTCTAAACTCAATAAAGGCGTCCGCGGGAGGCTACGTGGCTTACAGTCCAGCTCAGGCATTTCCGCCGCAGCCTGGGGTGCCCACCGGCGGCACCGCCGGCTCGGTGCCCTGGATGAATCCTGCCTGGCTGGCCGCGAGCGCTGACCGCGAGCGGGCCGTGGGGCTCATCCGGGCCGGCTTCGCGGAAGGGCGGCTCAGCCAGGACGAACTCGACGACCGGGTGGGGCGCGCGTACTCCGCGCGCACCTACGGGGAGCTGTGGGCGCTGACCTCCGACCTGCCCGCCGGGCCCTTCGTGCCCGCGCACGGCCCGATCGCCGTGGTACCGGAGAAGGCCCCGCGCCCCACCAGCTGGCGGCCCGCTGCGGCCCTGCTCATTACCGCGCTCGTCATCTTCACCCTGGCCGCGCTGATCACCGCCATCGTCACCACGCACGCCCAGCCGTACGGGTTCCAGCAGGTGAGCGTGCCCGCGCAAATGGTCGGGCCGCCCGGGGCCCCTCAGCCGATGCCGTTCCACCGGTTCAGGGTGGTCGGGCCGGACGGGGCGCAGCAGCCTGCGGTCCTGACCCCGTATGTCATTTCTGTGCCCAATATCCCGGCGCCTGGCGGGCCGCCGCCCGGTCCTTAGCAGGGATCGGGGCGGTCACCAACGCTCGTTCGGGCCAATGGGTTTAACGCTGTTTGCGGTCGGCGGGCTGGGTGGAGAGCGCCGCGACGAAGGCCTCCTGGGGCACGTCGACCCGGCCGATGGTCTTCATCCGCTTCTTGCCCTCCTTCTGCTTCTCCAGCAGCTTGCGCTTGCGCGTGATGTCGCCGCCGTAGCACTTGGCCAGCACGTCCTTGCGCAGCGCGCGGATGTTCTCCCTGGCGATGATGCGGGCGCCGACGGCCGCCTGGATGGGCACCTCGAACTGCTGCCGCGGGATCAGTTCCTTCAGCTTGGCCGTCATGGACAGGCCGTACTCGCGCGCCTCGTCGGCGTGCACGATCTGGCTGAACGCGTCGACCGGGACGCCCTGGAGCAGGATGTCGACCTTGACCAGGTTCGCCTCCTGCTCCCCTTCGGGCTCGTAGTCGAGCGAGGCGTACCCGCGGGTCCGCGACTTGAGCTGGTCGAAGAAGTCGAAGATGATCTCCGCCAGCGGCAGCGTGTACCGGATCTCGACCCGGTCCGCGGACAGGTAGTCCATGCCGACCAGCGCGCCGCGCCGGCCCTGGCACAGTTCCATGATCGTGCCGATATAGTCGGCGGGCGAGATGACCGTGGCGCGGACGACCGGCTCGTAGACGTGGTCGACTTTTCCTTTTACCGCCCGGCCGCCTGCTACGCCATCGGGGCCGCCGGGGAAGTCGCTCGGGTTCGTCACCCGGATCTCCTCGCCGGTATCCATGATCACGCGGTACACGGTGTTCGGCGCGGTCGAGATCAGCGACAGGTCGAACTCGCGCTCGAGCCGCTCGCGGACGATCTCCATGTGCAGCAGGCCGAGGAACCCGCAGCGGAACCCGAACCCGAGCGCGTCGCTCGTCTCCGGCTCGTAGACCAGCGCGGCGTCGTTCAGCCGCAGCTTGTCCAGCGCGTCGCGCAGGTCCGGGTAGTCGTCGCCGTCGAGCGGGTACAGGCCGGAGTAGACCATCGGCCGGGGGTGGTCGTAGCCGGCCAGCGGCTCGCGCGCGGGGCGGGCCACGCTGGTCACGGTGTCGCCGACGCGGGCCTGCCTGACGTCCTTGACCCCGGTGATCAGGTACCCGACCTCCCCGGCGGCCAGGCCCTCGCTCGGCGTTGGCTCCGGCGAGATGACCCCCACCTCGAGTGTCTCGTGCGCCGCGCCGGTGGACATCATCACGGATCGCTCGCGCCTGCTGAGGCGGCCGTCGACCACCCGGACGTAGGTGACCACGCCGCGGTAGGTGTCGTAGATCGAGTCGAAGATGAGCGCCCGCGCCGGGGCGTCCGGGTCGCCGTGCGGGGCGGGGACCTGGCGGACGATCTCGTGCAGCAGGTTCTCGACCCCCTCCCCGGTCTTGGCGGAGACCTTGAGTATCTCGCTCGGATCGATGCCGATGATCCCGGCGAGTTCGGCGGCATAGCGGTCTGGCTGCGCGGCCGGCAGGTCGATCTTGTTCAGCACCGGGATGATCTTCAGGTCGGCGCCCAGCGCCAGGTACAGGTTGGCCAGCGTCTGCGCCTCGATGCCCTGCGCCGCGTCGACCAGCAGGACCGCTCCCTCGCACGCGGCCAGGCTGCGGGAGACCTCGTAGCTGAAGTCGACGTGGCCGGGGGTGTCGATCAGGTTGAGGACGTAATCCTGATTGTCGCTTTTCCAGGGCAGGCGGACGGCCTGGCTCTTGATCGTGATGCCGCGCTCGCGCTCGATGTCCATCCGGTCCAGGTACTGCGCGCGCATCTGGCGCCCCTCTACCACCCCGGTGAACTGGAGCATCCGGTCCGCCAGGGTCGACTTGCCGTGATCGATGTGGGCGATGATGCAGAAGTTCCTGATCACCGCCTGATCGGTGTGGGCTGGGGCAGGGCTAGGTGACACGCACGTCCGTTCCGGGATTGCCTCGCCGCCGCGCGGCCTGGGTGTTCCATGATCCCATGTCCGGCGGGGTGCCCCCGCCGGGCCCGGTGTGGTGGCGGTCTGTCGTGTCCTGGCCTCTCCCCCGGTCCTCGGGTTTGAGTGCGGGGGCGGGCTCGGATAAGCTTCGTCGTCGCGTCACCCCACGTCGCCTCACCCACAGACACCCTGAAGGACTCCCACGCGTGGCGAACATAAAGTCTCAGATCAAGCGCAACAAGCAGAACGAGAAGGCGCGCCTGCGGAACAAGGCCGTCAAGTCTTCGCTGCGCACGTCCGTCCGTAAGTTCCGCGAGGCCGCGGACGGCGGGAACGCAGATGCGGCCGAGACCGCCCTGCGGGCTGCCTGCCGGCAGCTCGACAAGGCGGCGAGCAAGGGCGTGATCCACATGAACCAGGCCGCGAACCGCAAGTCCGCGATGGCCAAGCGCTACGCCGAGATGGCCCAGGCCAGCTAGAAGCCTGCGTCGGCAGGCGGCCCGGGTGGCGGACGGCTGACCATGATCATGTGTAGTTTCTGGCGCTATTTGCCCAAAACTACCCATGATCATGAAACCCGCCCGTCATAGAACGCTTAGCCGGCTTCGCCTGAGCGGGCGGCGACGATGCGGCGGATGGCGCGCTCCAGGGCGTAGTCGGCGCTGGCGGCCTCGCCCTTGACCTGGGCGTCGGCCTCGGCGACGGCGTGCAGCGCGCGGGCGATGCCCTCCGGCTGCCAGCCGCGCAGCTGGCGCCGGACGACGTCGATCTTCCAGGGCGGCGCCCCGATCTCGGCCGCGAGGGCCGCGCTGCTCGCGCCGCGGGAGGCGGAGCTGACCCGGCCGAGCAGGCGCACGCCCGTCGCGAGCGCGCTGCAGATCAGCACCGGCGAAACGCCGATGGCCAGCGCCCAGCGCAGCTGCTCCAGCGCCTGCGCGAGATGCCCCTCGACCGCGCGGTCGGCGACGGCGAACCCGGTCGCCTCGGCCCGGCCGCGGAAATACCTGGCCACCAGCGCCTCGCCCACCTGACCGCCGGCCTCGCCGGCGTCGGCGGCGAGCTGATCGCAGGCGGCCGCGAGCTCGCGCAGGTCCGAGCCGACCGCGTCCAGCAGTGCGCGGGCCGCGGCGTCGTCGGCGCGCCGGCCCGCCCGCCGGAACTCGGCCCTGATGAAGTCCAGGCGTTCGGCGAACCTGGTGACCTTCGGGTACTCGATCACCTGGGCTCCGGCGGCCTTGACGCTGGCCAGCAGCTCCTTGCCCTTGGCCCCCCCGGCATGGGTCAAGATCAGCGCCACGTCCGGCGCCGAGCTGGCCGCGTAGGCGGCCAGCTCACCGGCGACCTCCTTGCTCGCGTCCTGCGCCGACCTGATCACCACCACGCAGCCGCCGCCGAACAGGGACGGCGAGGTGAGCGAGTCCAGCTCACCCGGCCCGAGCTCGCCTCCGGCGCGGTCGTGCACGTCCGCGTCCTGACCTGCGTCCTGACCCGCGTCCCGGCTGGCGGTCACAAGGTCACGGACGGCGCGGTCGATGAGGAACTCCTCCTCGCCCACGATGATGGTGACCGGGGCCGGGGCCACGGGGCCGGCCCGGGACGTCCCGGGGTCGGGCGGGTGTCCTGCGGTGCGGGCGGCCATGACCGCAGCATGCCACATCGGGGAGGAACCTGGCGCTGACGCCGGCTTGGGTGGCTTAGGCGGCTGGCGTGCGCCACATGGCCGTCATGGGCGGAGCGCCTTCAGGCATGCCGAGGTTACCGATGCGCCGGAAGCCGAAGTGCTCGTACATGGGGACACCGCCCGGCTTGCCCGCCTCCAGGTAGGCAGGCTGCCCGTCCCGGTCGCAGCGGTTCAGCCGCGATCGCAGCAGCGGGCTGGCGAGCCCGAGGCCCTGCCAGGCGGGATCGATGCCGACCGCCTTCAGGTACCAGTGCGGTTCCTTCGGGTGGGCGCCCTCCAGAGCATGCCCGTACCTGGCGGCCCGGAACAATGCCGCCGCCAGGACCCGGACGTGATTGGGCACCGCCCGGACCTGCTCGCGGAAACCCGCCCGCCGGTGGCCCGGCGGCAGCCAGATCGCACCGCCGAGGATCTTCCCGCCGCCACAGACGACGTCCACCCCGCCGTACCGCAGCGACTCGATCCCGATGACGGTCTCGAACATGCGGGTGACACGATCAAGCCGCGTAGCCGGATCGGGCAGCAGCCACATCAGCGGCGGGTCGTCATAAAAGGCCCGCGCCAAGATGGCGGCGAGCACCGTCACGTCGGCGGACGTCGCCGGCCGGACGAACACCGGGCTGTCCGCCACATCCCCGCGGTACGGCAGGTCAGCGGGCGTGGGCCGCGGCGCCAGGAGGGCTCGCCGGGCGGCGAAGGGACGGGCTGGGGGCGCCAGTACGGCTGAGTGGTTGCCTGTCATGCGGTAAGAGTGCTTGATCAGGATGCGGACCGTCAGTCACGTGCCCGACACGGCTCCTGTCGACTTGCCGACACCCGACGGCTGGCCCGCCCGCCTCAGGTGACCCGCCTCAGGTGACCGGGCTCAGGTGACCGGGCTCAGGTGACCGGGCTCAGGTGACCGGGCTCAGGTGACCGGCTCGCCGCCGAGCCAGACGCGCCGCGGGACCAGGCCGTAGGACCAGACGAACGCGCCCTCGTGGTCGGCGTCCCAGAGCACCATGTCGGCCAGCCTGCCGCGCACCATCGCGCCGCGGTCGGACGCCCGGAGGGCGTGCGCGCCGCCGATGGTCGCCGCCCTGAGCGCCTCCTCGACGCTCATCCCCAGGTACGACACGGCGAGGGAGATGACCAGGGCCATCGAGGTGATCCCGGTCCCGCCCGGGGTGTGGTCCGAGCCGAGCGCGACGGCGACGCCCTTGTCGAGCAGGGCGCGCACGGGCGGGCGCGCGCAGGTCTGCAGGGCCGTGCCCGGGCACACCACGGCGGCCACGCTGGCCCGGGCCCGCGCGGCGACGTCCTCGTCGGTGGCCTCGTGGAGCAGGTCGGCGGACGCGCACCCGAGCTCGGCGGCCAGCCGGGCCGCGCCGGTCCGCGTGGCGCCGCAGGCGTGCAGCCGCGGCAGCAGGCCCGCACTGCGGCCGGCGTTCAGGATCCAGCGGGCCTCCTCCTCGGAGAACCCGCCCTCCTCGCAGTACACGTCCACGCTGTCCGCGCCGACCACCGCGGCGTCCGCGCACCAGGAGCACACCGAGTCGATGTAGTCCGTGCGCCGGCCGAAGAACTCCGGCGGGATCGCGTGCGCGGCCATGAACGTCACGTGCACGCGCGGCATGCCCGGCTCGCCCTCCAGGCCGCGGAGCATGCGGACCGCGGCCAGCTCGCCGTCCCTGGTCAGGTGGTAACCGGTCTTGGCCTCGATCGTGGTGGCCCCGGACCGCAGCCAGCGGCCCATCCGCTCCCGAACCCCGTTGCACAGGGTCCACGGGTCGGTCCCCCTCGTCACGGTCACGGTCGAGGCGACCCCGCCGCCCGCCTGGGTGATCTCCGCCACCGACGAGCCGTTCGAGCGCATCGCGAGTTCCGCCCAGCGGTTCCCCGCGTACACCGGATGGGTGTGGGCGTCGATCAGGCCCGGGGTGACCAGGCCGCCGCCCAGGTTCTCGATGTGGTCCACGTCGACGATGTCGTCGATGACCCCGGGAATGCGCCGCGGCAGCTCAGCGGCGGGACCGACCCAGGCGATCCGCGCGGCGTCGGTCACGATGGCGGCGTTGGACAGTACTTCCGATCCCGTCCACAGACGGCCGATGTTGGTCAGCAACCGTACGCTCATTGGCGGTCCCCCCCGAGACCGGTGAAGTCATGCGCCAAGAGCGGTCACCTGCCATGGTTCGTGCCCACCGGGAGCACCGGACGGCACCTGACGAGCATCGCTGCGCACCACGCCGAGGTCAGCGCCGTGGTTACGGCGGCCAACACATTGATTCCGATACGCTATTGCACCGCTACGCTCCCAGACAAGCCTCCGGGCCCATGAATAACCATTTCTTTTAGGCTCTTTAGACAGGCCTTACCAGCGCGCAATTGCGTGCCGAACGTGACCACTATCACGTTTCCCTGGGACATAATTGTCCGCCGCCGCGGTTTACCCGGCTTCGGTTACGGCACCGCCGGGGTCAGCGCGGCCGCCTCGAGCTCGGCGGCGAGGCCCGGCGGGACCCGCGCCTCGAGCAGCGTCCCGTCCGCGACGTGTTCGGTGTGCAGGACCTCGCCGTCGGCGTGGGCCCGCGCCACCAGGTCACCGCGGCGGTACGGGACGACCAGGCGCACGCAGGTGTCCAGCTTCGGCAGCGCCGCCTCAATGGCGTCGCGCAGCGCGGCCAGGCCCGCCCCGGTCTTCGCGGAGATGGACAGGCTGCCCGGCCCGCGGGCGCGCAGCGCCTGCAGCACCACCGGGTCCGCCTCGTCGATCTTGTTGACCACGATGAGCTCGGGCACCTGCCCGGCGCCGATCTCGGCGAGCACGCCGCGGACCGCGGCGATCTGCGCCTCGGGCTCGGGGTCCGATCCGTCGACGACGTGCACGATGAGGTCGGCCTCGGCCGTCTCCTCCAGCGTGGACCGGAACGCCTCGACCAGCTGGTGCGGGAGGTGGCGGACGAACCCGACCGTGTCGGTCAGCGTGAAGACCCGCCCGGACGGGGTCTCGGCCCGGCGGACCGCCGGGTCGAGGGTGGCGAACAGCGCGTCCTCCACCAGGACCCCGGCCCCGGTGAGCGCGTTGAGCAAGCTCGACTTGCCCGCGTTGGTGTAGCCCGCGATCACCACCGACGGCACCTCGCGGCGGTGCCTGCGGCCGCGCTGCACCTTCCGGCCGGTGGACATCTCGGAGATGTCCCGCTGCAGCCGGGCGATGCGCGCCCGCAGCCGGCGCCGGTCCGTCTCCAGCTTGGTCTCGCCCGGGCCGCGGGTGCCGATCCCGCCGCCGCCGGCCACGCGGCCGCCGGCCTGCCTGGACAGCGACTCGCCCCAGCCGCGGAGCCTGGGCAGCATGTACTGCAGCTGGGCCAGCTCCACCTGGGCCTTGCCCTCGCGGCTGCGGGCGTGCTGGGCGAAGATGTCCAGGATCAGGGCCGTCCGGTCGATGACCTTGACCTGCACGATGCTCTCCAGCCGGCGCAGCTGGCTCGGGGTGAGCTCGCCGTCGCAGATCACCGTGTCGGCGCCCGCCGCCGCCACGATGTCCGCCAGTTCGCGCGCCTTGCCCGAGCCCACGTACGTCGCCGCGTCGACCCGGCTGCGCCGCTGGATCAGGCCGTCCAGCACCTGCGAACCCGCCGTCTCGGCCAGCCTGCTCAGCTCGCGCAGCGAGTTCTCGGCGCTGGCCAGGCTGCCCTCGGCCCACACCCCGATGAGCACGACCCGTTCGAGCCGCAGCGCGCGGTACTCGACCTCGCTGATGTCCTGGAGTTCGGTGGACAGCCCGGCCACGCGCCGTAGCGCGCGCCGGTCCTCGAGGTCCAGATCCCCCGGATCCGGCTGCTCGTCAAAGACCGTACTCATCGTCCTCCGACATTCGTGGTGTGCCCGCCCCCGATGGTGCCACGCGGCGCGCGGGATTGCATTTCATTAACGCCAGGGCCGCACGTTATGTGCCCCACCGCTCCGGTTCCACTCATATTTATCCCGAACGCCGATCGTGCCCCGCCCGGCAACCATGCGGGGCTCCGAGGTGTAGTAGGAACATGGCGAACCTGGACGCAGGCCTGGAAGCCGCCAGATCCGCGCCGCCGGACGGGAACTACCTCGAACACCTGTTCCGCGCCCGGTACCTGGAGATGGTCAGGCTGGCGGGGCTGCTCGGCGCGGACGACCCTGAGGACATCGCTCAGGAAGCGTTCACCCGCATGATGAACAGGAACCCTGAGCTCCGCGACACTGCGGCCGCGCTCGCCTACCTGCGGGCCATCGTGGTTAACCTGACCAGGAACCGGCACCGCCACCTGCGCGTCGCCCGGCTGCGCATGCCTGCGATCGCGTACGAGGAGTCTCGCGAGGCTACCGGCCCCGGCTGGGAGGAGCACCGCGATGTGATCACCGCGCTGGCCGGGCTGCCGAGCCGCCGGCGGGAGGCCATCGTGCTGCGGTACTGGCTGGACCTGCCCGAACGCGAGATCGCCGCGGCGATGGGCATCTCGCCGGGCACCGTCAAGTCGCACGTGAGCCGGGGGCTGGCCGCGCTGGCCCGCGTGCTAGGGCGGCCAGCACCTGCCGCGACGGGTGCGGGCCGCGGCCCTGCTCCAGCCGGATGTAGTAGTCGACGGACATCCCGGCCAGCTGGGCCACCTCCTGGCGGCGTAGCCCCGGCGTGCGCCGCCGTCCGGCGGCTCCGGCCGCGGGCAGGCCCGCCTGGCGCGGGCTCAGCCGGGCTCGCCTGGCCCGCAGGAACGCCGCCAGCTCGGCGCGGTTCGCGGAATCCATGTCTCCTAGTTTCGCCGCTGGACGGCCG
>JBOHCK010000111.1:0-17881 GCA_050698755.1 Streptosporangiaceae bacterium
GCTGACCACACCGTCGCTGATGCTCCCGTGGCTGATCTCGACGGCGGTCGTCTTCGCCGTCGGCGCCCTCATCAACTTCGCCGGCGGGCAGTCGCTCGTCTGGCTGCTTGGCCCCGGCATCGCCGCGGTTGGCATCGCGTACGCCTACGGCCCCGGCGCCGACCCGGCGTGGGAGCTGTCGTGCACCATGCCGGTCAGCGAGCGGATGGTCCTGCTCGTCCGCGCGGTCTCGGTGTTCGCCGTCAACGCGTTCCTCGGCCTGGTGGTCAGCGCCATCACGTACGCCGGGACCTCGCCCGGAGCGCGGCCGGCCAACGTGGCCGCCGTCGCGATCACGGTGGCCTGGCTGCTCCCGATGACCGCGGTCTGCGCCCTCACGCTGGCCGTCGCGGTCGCCGCCAGGTCGGCGGCCGCCGGCGCGTCCGCCGGGGTCCTGGCCTGGATGGCGATGGTGTTCGCCGCCGGCTCGGCGAACGGCCACTTCACCGCCGCCGTCACCGATAGCTCCACCTACCTGCCGTACCTGGCCGTGGCGGCCTGCGCGACCGTCGCCGTCGGCTATGCCACCCGAGCCCAACGAGGGACATATGAATATTGAGCTGACGAACGTTACCCGGTCGTTCGGGAGGAATAGGGCCGTCGACGGCGTGAGCCTGGAGGCCGGCCCCGGCGTCCTTGGCCTGCTGGGACCGAACGGGGCGGGCAAGACCTCGCTCCTGCGCATGATCGGCACCGTGCTGCCGCCATCCTCCGGCGAGATCCGGCTCCTGGACCGGGATCCGAAGAGCGCCCCGCAGCGCCGCGAGATCCGTCGCCGCCTCGGCTACCTCCCGCAGAACCTGGGCTATTACCCGGCGTTTACCGTCGTGGAGTTCGTCGAGTACTTCGCGTTGCTGAAGGACATGCCGCCGGCTCGCGTGCCCAAGGCGGTGGCGACCGCCGTCGAGCGGGTTGACCTCGGCACCCGGGCCAGGGCGCGGCTGCGCACGCTGTCGGGCGGCATGCTGCGCCGGGTCGGCATCGCGCAGGCGATCGTGAACGATCCGGACCTGCTGCTGCTCGACGAGCCGACCGCTGGCCTGGACCCCGAGCAGCGGGTCGGCTTCCGCGCGCTGCTGCGCGACCTAGGCGAGACCGCGACCGTCGTCGTGTCCACGCACCTGGTCGAGGACGTAGGCGCGGCCTGCTCGGAGGTGGCGCTGATGGACGCCGGGCGCATCGTCTTCCGCGGCACCCCCGCGGAGCTCGTGGCGCGCGGCGAGGGCCACGCGTTGGGCGACGCCCCGATGGAGCGCGGCTACAGCGCCGTCCTGCAGGCCGCTCGCCACGGCGGGGTGGCCGCATGACCGCTGTCGTCGCCACGGGCGCACGACCGGGCTGGCGCCGCCCGGCGCCGCTCGTCGCCCGCATCGTCCGCATGGAGATCAGGCACAGCACCTTCGTCTGGGGCCTGCCGCTGCTGGCGGTCCTGTTCATCTTCGACCCGTTCCGGACCGCCTCCGCCTACCCCGATCTGTGGCCCCTGCGCGCGACCGTCGTCCTCAACAAGTTCTGGCCCGACTGCGTGCCCTTCGCCGCCGGCTTTGCCGCGTGGGCCGGGTCGCGAGAGGGCCGTCGCCGCGTCTTCGACCTGCTCGGGACCACCGCCAGGCCCGCGTGGACACGGCAGCTGTGCTCGTTCGCGGGCACGCTCGCCTGGGTGCTGGCCGCGTTCGGCGCCGGAGCCGCCGCGGTGTACGTGAAGACGGCGACGCAGGCGACCTGGGGCGGACCGCCGGTCTGGCCGGTCGTGGCCGGCGCCGTGGCACTGACCGCGGTCACCGCCCTCGCGTTTACCCTGGGGGCGCTGCTCCCTGGCCGGTTCACCGCCCCGATCGTCGCGGTGGGCATCATGGTGGTCGTACTTGAGGCGTTCCGCGAGGCGGTCAGCGGAAGCGGCGGCCCGATCGGCGTCCTGTCACCAGACGGCGCCGTGCCGCCCAACGACTCGGGCATCTTCTACCCCGTGGCGCCGGACGTGTCGATCGTCCAGGTCATCTTCTTCGCCGGGGCGGCCCTCGGGGCAATCGGCCTGCTCGGCCTGTCCCCGCGGACCGGGGGCGTCGGGTGGCGCGGTGCCCTCGCCGCTACCAGCGCCGGCGGGGCGCGGCTGCGCACCGTGGCGACCGCCGTCTTCGCGGCCGGCGTCGCCCTGGCCGTGGTCGGGTTCGGGCTGGCCGGGACCGCACAGGGGTCGGTCCTCGGTGGCACAGAGATCCCGCTCCTGCACGGTTCCGGCGCCGAACGGCCGATCCCGTACACCCCGGTCTGCGGCGGCAGCGCATCGTTCCCTGTCTGCCTGCACCCGGCCTACCAGAGCTACCTGAGCCGGGCCGTGACGTCGTTTGACCTGGTCATGTCCGAGCTCGCCGGGCTCCCTGGCGCGCCGGTCCGGGCCACCGAGGTCGCCGACCGGACGCTGCCCGCGATCGTGCTCGACGGGGGAGGCGACGGCGTCCTGGCTGGCACGCCGCCCGTTTACGAGTTCACCATGGATAGCGCCCTCGCCCTGATACCTGACCCGGCGCTGTTCCAGGATGGCTTCGAGCAGGACATCGCGCACGCCGTCATCGTGGGGCCGCTCGGCCGGCTAGTCCCGGTGCCAGGCAGCGGCGATAATTTCCAGCCGGACACGGGCAGCCCGGCGCAGCAAGCCGTCCTGAACGGGCTGCTGAGGGCGATCGGCTCGCAGCCGTACCCGGACAACGAGTCGGCCAAGGTCGCCGCCGCGGCGGCCAGGTTCGCGGCGCTGCCGTCCGCGACGCGGCACGCGTGGCTGGTCGCGAACCTGGCGGCGCTGAAGGCTGGCCACCTCACCCTGCAACAGATCCCGTGAGCGCCGCCGACTCCGCGAGCGTCACCCGGGCCCGCCACATGGCGCCGTCGGCGGCCGGGTCGGCCTGGCTGGCCGCCGCGCACCTGATCTGGCTGCACCTGCGGAGCCGCCAGGTCCCGGCCGCCCTGGTAGCACTGGCCGGGTGCGCCGTCGTCCTGTGGGCGGCGCTGACCTACCACTGGTGGCACGGGGCCGGTCAAGCCGCGACGGAGCTTCCGATGATCATCGAGGGCTGCGCGGCCGCCATCATCGCGGTGACCGCGCACAACCCGTTCGGCGAGCCGGAGCGGGCGACCGGCCGCTGGCTGCCCTTCCTGCGCCTCGGGACAGCGCTCGCGCTGTGCGGGGCTGCCATCGGGCTGCTGGCCCTCGCCGCGGCCGCCGCGTATGACCCGCAGGCCCGCGTCTACCTGCTCACCGGGGTCCTCGGGATCGCGAAGAACGTCATGGGCTTCGCCGGTATCGGGCTGATCACCTCGCTCGTCACCGGCGGGCTCCTGGCGTGGACCGGGCCGCTCGGCTACATGGCCATCTGCCAGTTCGCGCTGGTCGCCAACTACTCCGAGCCGCTGACCTGGGCGGCCCGCCCGGCGACCGACCGGGGCGGCTGGATCACCGCGACGGTCGTCTTCGCGATCGGCCTGGTCGCGTTCGCCATCCGGGGCCCGCACGTCCGCCCGTCGGGTGAGTGACCGGTGTGCGGCGGTCCCCGGCGGGGGCCGGCCTTTCTCAGGCGTCAGGCGCTCGCGGCGATCCTGAATGCGGCGACCTGATCGAAGACTTCTGCATGCCGGAGCAGCCGGTTCCAGTTTCCCGGATCTTCGGCTGAACGGATGGACAGCCCCACCGACAGCTGAGCGGGCCGGGTACGCGTGATCATTTAAATCCTTAATAGTGTACGGATACCCGCCGCTCGACTATAGCTAGCCGCGCCCGCGCCGGGCAATAGGCCCGAAGGCGAGGCGCCGGCCAGCCAATGGTCGCCGCCCGCCTCGGACACGTCGTGTCTGTCAGCCACCGCCCCTAGGAACCAGGTGGCTGCGGCAGCCTGCCCGAAAGAGCCGTGAGGGTGCCGCACCCATGGGTTCGGCGAGGCCCGCGCGCGTGATGTGAGGGACTGCCGGACTGCAGAGCACGGTGTGCTGGGCGGACCCGGGCGCTCCGCCGCCTCGGCCCCGGGCCTTGAGAAAGGGCTCCTAGCGGGCGCCGATCGGAGGCGCCAGGGCGCCAACCGGAGGCGTCGAAAGTGGGTGTCGTGAACGCAGTTGCGGGTGGTGCGGCCGCGCCGCGCGACACGCCGGGGCATCCGCCGGATCACCGCCGGAATGTCGGTGGCGTCTGCTGGAATCGCTTGTGATGGAGCATTCACGGGCACCCGCGTACCGCCTCGTCCGCCGGCCGTTGCCGGCGGCTACGGCGCCGCGCCTGGACGAGGCGCAGCAGCAGGTGGTCGACCACGCCGGCGGCCCCCTGCTGGTGCTGGCGGGCCCCGGCACCGGCAAGACGACCACGATCGTGGCCGCGGTAGCGGACCGGATCGAGCGGCGGGGCATCGACCCCGAGCGCGTGCTCGTCCTGACCTTCAGCCGCAAGGCCGCGGCCGAGCTCCGCGAGCGCATCACCGCGCGGCTGCGCCGCACCACCCGCGAACCGCTGGCCATGACCTTCCACAGCTACGCCTACGCGCTGGCCCGCCGGGAGTTCGTGCTGGCGGGCGACGAGCCGCCGCGGCTGCTTTCCGCGCCCGAGCAGCTGCTCGAGGTGCGCCGGATGCTGCGCGGCGAGGCCCAGGACGGCGGGGTGCGCTGGCCGGTCCGGCTCCGCCCGGCCCTGGCCACCAGGGGCTTCGCCGAGGAGGTGCGCGACCTGCTGCTCCGCGCCGCGGAGCGCGGCCTGGACGGCCGGGGGCTGCGCCAGCTGGGCCAGCAGCGCGGCCGCGACGACTGGGTGGCGGCCAGCGCGTTCTTCGACAGGTACGCGGCCCGCTTTGACCTCGCGCCGGTTCCCGCCTACGACTACGCCGAGATCGTCAGGATCGCCGCCGCCCTGCTCAGCCGGGAGGAGACCAGGCAGCGCGAGCGCGGCGCCTACGACGTGGTGTTCGTGGACGAATACCAGGACAGCGACCCGGCTCAGGAGTCGCTGCTGCTCGCGCTGGCCGGCGACGGCCGCGAGCTGATCGCCGTCGGCGACCCCGACCAGTCCATCTACGCGTTCCGCGGCGCCGACGTGCACGCCCTGACCGAGTTCCCCGAACGGTTCCGCACCGCGACCGGGGAGAACGCCCCGGTAGTGGCGCTGCGCACCTGCCGCCGCAGCGGCCCGGTCCTGCTCGGCGCCTCCCGCCGGGTCGCACGCCGGCTGCCACGCGCGCCCGCGGCGGCAGCGTCAACTGGCCACCGTGACCTGATCCCCGGGCCCGGGGTGCCGGCCGGCGAGGTCCGCATCCTCGTCGCGGACAGCTCGACCCAGGAGGCCGCGCTGGTCGCCGACACGCTACGGCGGGCTCACCTGGCCGACGGCGTGCCCTGGTCGTCGATGGCGGTCCTGGTCCGCTCGGCGGCCCGGCAGGTGCCGCTGCTGCGGCGGGCGCTGACGGCGGCCGGGGTCCCGGTCACCGTGGCCGGCGATGACCTGCCGCTCGCGGACGAGCCCGGCACCCGGCCGCTGCTCATGCTGCTCCGCTGCGCGCTGCGGCCGTCCGTGCTGGACGACCAGATCGCCGCCGAGCTGCTCTGCGGCCCGCTCGGTGCCACCGACGCCCTCGGCCTGCGCCGCCTGCGCCGGTCCCTCGGGTTGCTGGCGGACGCCGCGGGCGACCGGGACCGGACCGGTGACCTTATCGCGGCCGCCCTGCTCGACCCGCGGGACCTGATCGGGGTCCCGGACGGCGTGGCGGGGCCGGCCAGGCGGGTGGCGGCGCTGCTCGCCGTGGCCAGGGACACCATCACCGACGGCGGCAACGCCGAGGATGTGCTGTGGGCGATCTGGGAGGCCTCGGGGCTGGCCGAGCAGTGGCAGCGGGCCTCCGCGGCGGGCGGCCCCGCGGGCGCGGCCGCCGACCGCGACCTGGACGCCGTGCTCGCGCTGTTCGACAAGGCCGCGCACTTCACCGAGACGATGCCGCCGGGCTCGCCCGGCCTGTTCGCGGACAGCCTGGCCGGCCAGGAGATCGTCGGCGACACCCTGGCCGAGCGGGCGGCCCGCGACGACTGCGTCCGCGTCCTGACCGCGCACCGGTCCAAGGGCCTGGAGTGGGATGTCGTGGTGGTCGCGGGCGTCCAGGAGGAGACCTGGCCCGACCTGCGGCTGCGCGGGTCCCTGCTCGGGGCGGACGAGCTCGCCGAGGCGGCCAGGCCCGGTGAGTGGGGCGACGGCCTGGGCGCCGACGTGGACGCCGCCATGCTGTCGGCGAAGCTGCTCGCCGAGGAGCGCCGGCTGTTCTACGTCGCGGCGACCAGGGCGCGCCGGCGGCTCGTCGTCACCGCCGCGGGCGGGGAAGACACCGACCAGCGGCCGTCCAGGTTCCTCACCGAGCTGGCGGGCGACGACATACCGATCGAGCGGGTCACCGGCGGCGGGACGCACCGCTGGCTGTCCCTGCCCGCACTGGTCGCCGACCTGCGCCGGGCCGCCGCCGACACCGCCAGGCCGCCGGCCGTCCGCCAGGCGGCGGCGGCGCAGCTGGCCAGGCTGGCCGCGGCGGGGGTCCGCGCGGCGCACCCGCGGGAGTGGTACGCGCTGACCGAGCTGTCCGAGGCCGGCCCGATCGTGGCGGGCGGGGAGGCCGTCCGGCTGTCCCCGTCCCAGGTCGAGTCGTTCACCCGGTGCGGCCTGCGCTGGCTCCTCGAGGCGGCGGTCGGCGCGGGCCGGTCGGACGTGCTGCGTCACCTGGGCACGGTCATCCACGCCGCCGCCGTGCTGGCCGCATCCGGCGCCACCGAGCAGGCCGTGGCGGACCGGATCGACGAGATCTGGCACCACCTGGACTTCGGCAGCGCCTGGTACAGCGCCAAGCAGCGGGCGCTGGCCGAGCGGATGGTCCGCAGGTTCCTCGACTGGCACGCCGCCAACCCGCGCGAGCTCGTCGAGGTGGAGCAGGGGTTCAAGGTCCGGATCGGCCAGGTGGAGATCACGGGCAAGGTGGACAGGCTGGAGCGCGATCCGGAGGGCCGCGCGGTCGTGGTCGACCTGAAGACCGGCGCCAGCGCACCCCGGGAGGACGAGCTCGCCCGGCATCCGCAGCTGGGCGTCTACCAGCTCGCCGTCCTGCTCGGCGCGTTCGAGCAGCTCGGCCTCGCCGAGCCGGGCGGGGCGGAGCTGGTCCAGGTCGGTAAGGCGGCGGGCGTGACGATGCGGGCCAAGGTGCAGCGGCAGGACGCCCTGGCCGACGATGCGGATCCCGCCTGGGCCAAGGACCTGGTGGAGACCGTCGCGGCCGGGATGGCCGGCCCCGTCTTCCGGGCCCGGGTGAATCCCGGCTGCCGCACCTGCCCCGTCGCCTCCTGCTGCCCGGTCCACCCCGAAGGCGAGCAGGTCACACCCTGAGTCGGTCTCCTTGACGAAACCAGCTCCACGTGACCGCAACCGCGGGCCGCGGCGGCACGTCTATGGAGCTGACGGAGGAGGTGGGTGCGTTGCGGCAATCCACCAGGGGACGGTTGTCTGTGATCGACGTGGTGCTGCGTCCTCAGGCGCGGCAAAAACGGTGGCGGCAGGCGGCCCTGGCCGCGGCCATGCTGCTGGTGGTCGGCTTCGCCAGCCTGCAGCTTGGCGCGAGCCGGCACCCGTCTGGGGCAGGGGTGACGCGTACTTCGGCCCTGGTCAAGGTTCAGGTCACTTCCTGCCCCGTGCCAGCGGGCGATTACACCGGGACGCCGTACTCGCCGCAGGCGCCGCCGGCCACGCTGAGCCTTCCGGCCTCTCTGGCGCCGCCTGGTAACGCCCGGATCTTCGGGACCTGGTTCTTGCCCGGCCAGGTCTCGTACCTGCTCGGCGCGAAAGCTGCCACCTGCCAGGCAGGACTGGGCAGCGCTGATGGCGGCGAGGGTATGGCGGCCACCCCGGTCTCGGATCGGTCTGCGGTCGTGACGATGACCATCCGCGCTGGCGGAGCGGGACCGAGCACCGATCTGGCCTGCCCGTACATTCCCGCCGTCCGGGCCGCGGACGAAGCGTTCCGCCGCGGCTATGCCTTCTGCGCTCATCCTCCGGCGGACGTGATCCGGCAGATCCCGACCGATACGGCGAGCCTGTACGCGGCCGCGGTGTTCGTTCCGGCCGGGGTGAAGGACCCCGACATCGCAGGTTCGGGCGATGGCATCGGCCCGGCCATCGCGCTGTACACGGCCTGGGCAGGCTCAGACGGCGCTGCTGGCCAGATGGTCGCGTGCACGCTCACGCCTGCCCAGGGGGATATCTGCGCGGCCAGCCTGAAGTTCTTCCTCGCTACCCAGTCTTCGATCCGCACCCAGATGAGCGCGGCAAACCTGGCCAAGGTGGAGCAGGGCCTGTCGTCGTTCCTGGCCGAGCAGGACATCCGCTAACGCGACCTCCTCCATCCATCTGACTCACGGCCAGTCGTCGATGACGTAGGAATCGCTGTCCGCGGAAGTCGGTAGCCTGTTCCCGTGCGATCCGGCTAATCCTGAGGCTGGGCCGGTGTCTGGCTTACGGCCTCCTGCGTGGCGGGCAGCGCGGCCAGCGCCTCGCGGGCCCCGTCCGTGATGAACGGCGGCACGTCGTCCATGGCCAGCACGTCCCGGAGCGCCCTGGCGTACGCGACGTCGTAGGCCTGGTCTTCGGGCACGGCGACGTCGGGTACCACACCGGTGCCCTGCCAGTTCGTCCCGGTGACCGGGTTGATCGAGCGGGCGAACGGGATGCCGATGTGCACGGCCGGGCTGATCGGGAACGGGCGGGTCGGGTGGGCGCCGCCGCCCGTGGTCTCACCGATCACCTCAGCGCGCCCCAGTGCCTGCAGGGTGTAGGCGAAGTCTTCGCCGCCTGAGAAGGTGTGGCTGCTCGTCAGCACGTAGACCGGCCGGTCGACGTAGCGGGTGCCCGGCACGTAGGGCAGCGCCCAGAACTGCCTGGTCTCCCCGGTATCGGCATGGAAGATGTCGTTCAGGTGAGTGGGGTGTTCCTCGAGCAGGTAGCTGCACCAGTAGACCACGCCCTCCGGCGAGCCGCCTCCGTTGTGCCGCAGGTCGATGATGAGCGCGAAGGTCCCGGCGACCAGTTCCATCGCCGCGGTGATGGCAGGCCCGGCGTTGGCCGGTACCGGTACCCGGCGCACGTCCAGGTAGCCGACGTTGCCGTCAAGCCGTTCAACCCGGCGGATGCCGAAGTTGTCCATCCGCCCCATCTTGCGCATGGCCAGCCGTCTGGTCTCGTGATCCCTCGGCTCGTCCCCGTCAGGACCGTCGTGCCGGCGCCGGGGACCGCGACCACGGGGGCCAGGGCCAGGGCCACCTGGCCCAGGCCCAGGACCAGGGCCAGGACCGCCGGGTCCCGGACCGGGACCACCCGGGCCAGGGGCAGGTCCGCCTGGATCAGGGCCGCCGGGCCCAGGGCCAGGACCGCCGGGTCCCGGACCGGGACCACCCGGGCCAGGGGCAGGTCCGCCTGGATCAGGGCCGCCGGGCCCAGGGCCAGGACCGCCGGGGCCGGGGCCTGGACCACCAGGCCCGTGGCGCATGGGGCCGCCGCCGAGCCGGACCCGCAGGTGCTTGTCGTCGCAGACTTCCTGCAGGTGGGTGGTGAGCAACTCGGTCAGGGTGATCTCGTCCAGGTCGTCGTACTCGCCGGCCTCCAGCCGGGCTTCCACCGCGACGGCGGCCTGCTCGGCGAGTTCGGGGAACACGTAGTTGGCCCGGAGCAGCGTGAGGGCGGTGGTGACGATCTCGCGCCCCGACATCTGCTGATCCGCCAGCGAGCCATCGTCAGGCACGCTGATCCTGGGCACCTCGGTGCCGGGGACGTCGAAGGTGAACTCGAGCAGCTTGGCCGACGGGAGCCGCAGCGATAGCTCCTGCCGCATGTTGTTCATCCCCGACCGATGGGCCAGTTCCCATTCGGCCAGGGCTTGCTCGTACTCGGCCGGCGCCCCGGGAGCCGGGATGAAGACCCGGACCAGGAGCTGTCCCCGCCCGATCGCGGGCTCGTCGCCGTACTGCAGGACCACGGCCCGCTGCACGGTTCCAGCCCCGAAGCGCTCGGTTAGCTCGTGAGTGATGACCCGTTCGATCCGATCCAGATCCGCCCGTTCCACGGCGCCTCCGTTTCCGTGTCACTGTCTCAACGTTGGCCTCCGCGGGGCGGTTCCCGCCGGCCGTGCCGGGCCCTGGCGCACGGATTGGCCAGGGCGTAGGGTCGGGGGTCGTGGTGGATCCTGACGTGCTGGCCGGGTTCGCAGCCGGGGATCCGGATGCGGTGCGCGCCGTGTACCGGGCGTACGGCCGGCTGGTGTACGCGGTGGCCTACAAGCTGCTCGGGGATCAGGGACTGGCCGAGGAAGCGACCCAGCAGACGTTCGTACAGGCGTGGCGGGCGGCGGGCAGCTACGACCCGGTCCGGGAGGTCGGACCGTGGCTGGCGACCATCGCCCGCCGGGCCGCCATCGACATCCACCGCCGCGAGGCCCGGGGGCGCCACGGTTCTCTCGACGGAGCCGATCCGGCCGATCCAGCGTTGATCAGCCTGCCGCCCTCGGTGGAGCAGGTTTATGACGTCTGGGAGGTCCGCCGGGCCATCGACGCGCTGGACCCCGAGGACGCCGAACTGGTCCGCCTGCAGCATTTCGAGGATCTCACCCACGCCCAGATCGCCGAGCGGCTGGGGATCCCGGTGGGCACGGTCAAGTCCCGCTCCTTCCGGGTCCATCGCCGCCTCGCCGGGTTGCTTGGCCACCTGCGCGACAACCCGACTGAAACATCACCGCCGTCCCGTCGTAATACTGGGGTAGAGGAGATCATCCCGTGAGCGACGAGGACCGCATCGACTACCTGGCCGGGGGACCCGCCGGGGCGCTGGACCCTGCCGAGATCGCTGACCTTGATGATCTGCGCGTCCTGCTCGCCGACCCGTCCGCGTGGGCGGAACCCGGCCACGACCTCGAGGACACCGTCACCGCGGCCGTGGTCCGCGCCGCGGCCAGCGCCGCTCCCGGCCGGTCCGCCCCGGCCGGGGTCACCCACCCTCGCCGAAATGGCCGGGCGCGGAGCGCCACCGCGCTAGGAATCCGCCGGCCGCGGATCGCCTGGCTAGCCGGCCTGGCCGCCGCCGCGGCGGCCGCCGTGATCGCGGTCGTGGTCACCGTGGGCGGCGGGACTAACGCGACGCAGTTCCAGGCCGCATTGAGCGGCACCGCCCTGGCCCCTGGTGCTAGCGCGCAGGTCACCTTGACCCAGACCCAGGGTGGCTGGCGGATCACGTTGCAAGGGCACGGGCTGCCCCGCCTCGACAACGGCTACTACTACGAAGCGTGGCTGAAGAACCCGGCCGGGATCCTGGTCCCCATCGGCACGTTCAACCAGCCCAACAACGTGACCTTGTGGGCCGGGGTGCCGCCCACCCAGTACCCGACCGTGACCATCACCCGCCAGCGGGCCGACGGTAACCCGGCATCCTCGGGGCAGCGAGTACTGGTCGGCGTCGCCCACCCCGCCCACTGACCAGCCCGGCAACTCCTGCCACTCGCCCCACCAATGCCGCGTAGCCTCTGCCGCGCCGTGTTCGCGAACCGGCCGGCTACTGGCGTGGTACTCCTTCCTGACGATCCGGACCCGTCCACCAACTGAGACCAGGAAGGAAAGTTCACATGTCTACGAACGTACGGTTGACGGCACGCCGGACCGCGGCCCAGCGCACGAGGGCGACGGTGTTGCTCACGGGTACGGCGATCGCGCTGGTCGCCATGCCCGCGGCCGCTTCACGCACGCGGGGGATTCGTGCTTTGGCACGCGCCCCCGGCTGAACGCGCGCGGAATGTCGGTGGCCTCTGCTGGAATGCTGTCGTGACCACGGTCAGGTACAGCCCGGTGCAGCTAGCCCGGCTGCTGCGGCTGCCCGAGCCGACGGCTGAGCAGGCCGCGGTGATCGAGGCGCCGCTCGGGCCGCTGGCCGTCATCGCCGGCGCGGGCTCGGGCAAGAGCGAGACGATGGCGGCGCGGCTCGTATGGCTGGTCGCCAACGGGATGGTCCGCCCCGACCGGGTGCTCGGGCTCACCTTCACCAGGAAGGCGGCCGCCGAGTTCGCCGACCGGGTGCGCTCCCGCCTGGACCGCCTGCGGCGAGCGGGCCTGGACGGCGTGGCCGACGCCGAGGACAGCGCAGGCGGCGATCCGGTGATCGGGACCTACCACGCGTACGCCGGCCGGCTGGTCGGCGACAATGCCCTGCGCGAGGGGCTCGAGCCGTCCATGCGGCTGATCACGCCCGCGTTGTCCTGGCAGCTCGCGGCCGGGATCGTCGCGTCCTACGACGGCCCCATGGACGAGATCACCTGGACCCCGCAGACCGTGACGGCGGCTGTGCTCGAGCTCGCCGGGGACCTCGCCGAGCACCTGCGCGAGGTCGACGACGTGACCCGCGTGGGCGGGTGGCTCACCGCCGAGCTCGAGGCGTTGCCGGGGCGGGTACCACAGGCCGTTCGGAAGATCATGGAGACGCAAGCCGCGAGGGAGCAGTTGCTTCCGCTCGTGACCAGGTACGAGGTGGCCAAGGCGGCGCGGGAGGTGCTCGATCACGCCGACCAGGTCGCGCTGGCGGCGCGGATCGCGAGCAGGCACCCGGAGGTCGGGGCGGCCGAGCGGTCCCGGTACCACGTGGTCCTGCTCGATGAGTACCAGGACACCAGCCACGCCCAGCTGGTCCTGCTGCGGGCGCTGTTCGGCGGCGGGCACCCGGTCACCGCGGTCGGTGACCCGTGCCAGTCCATCTACGGCTGGCGTGGCGCGAGCGCGGGGAACCTGCGCCGGTTCACCACCGATTTCCCTGTGGCGCCCCGGTCCCGGTCGCGCGCCCCGGTCCCCGCGCCCATCCTGAAACTGTCGACCAGCTTCAGGAACTCGGCCGGGGTGCTCGACGCGGCCGCGGTCGTCCAGGAGGCCCTCCGGGCCCAGGCCCCCGACGTGCCGCGGCTGGTGTCCGCGCCGGACCGGTCGGAGCGCGGAGCGGTGGCGTGCGCGCTGCTTGAGACCGTCCTGGACGAGGCCGAGTGGGTCGCGGGACAGGTCGCCGGGCTGCTCGCGCTGGGCCCCGAGTCCGCCCCCGACGGGGAACCGTGGCCGGACGGACGGCAGAAAGGGGTCCGCCCCTCCGACATCGCGGTGCTATGCCGCAAGCGATCGCAGTTCGTCGCGATCCGGCGGGCCCTCGAGGCGCGCGAGATCCCGGTCGAGGTGGTCGGGCTCGGCGGCCTGCTCGTCGTGCCCGAGGTGCAGGACGTGGTGGCGACGCTCCGGGTCCTCCACGACGCCGGCGCGTCCGACGCGCTGGCCAGGCTGCTGACCGGGCCGCGCTGGCGGATCGGGCCGCGGGACCTGGTCGCGCTCGGCCGGCGCGCCAGGACCCTGACTCGCGGCGACGGCGAACGCGGACGGGACCACGGCGATCCGGATCGGAACGACGGCGGCGACGCGCTCGCGGACGCCGTCACCGACCTGACCGCGGAGGCCGGGAGCCTGGTCGAGGCGCTCGATGACCTGGGCGATCCCGCGGAGTACTCCCCGGCGGGGTACGGCCGGATGCACGCGCTGGCCGGTGAGCTCCGGCGGCTGCGCCAGCACGTCGGGCGGCCGCTCGCCGACCTGACCGCGGAGGCGGAGCGGGTGCTCGGCCTCGACATCGAGGTGGCCGCCAGGCCCGGCGCCGACCCGGTGGCGGCGCGCGCTGACCTGGACGCCTTCACCGACGTGGCGGCCGCGTTTACCGGTGAGGGCGCCGAGCCCACCCTCGGCGCGTTCCTGGCTTACCTGACCGCGGCCCAGCAGGAGGAGTTCGGGCTCGAGACCGGACGGGTGGGGGACTCGGACTCGGTCAAGCTGCTCACCGTCCACGCGGCCAAGGGCCTGCAGTGGCCGGCCGTCTTCGTGCCCGGCCTGGCGCTGGGGGAGCGGTCGCAGGTGTTTCCCGCCCGGCCCCGCGTGTCCACCAGGTGGACGGACAACGCCCGGCTGATCCCGTTCGGCCTGCGCGGCGACGCGGCCGACCTGCCCGTACTGCGCGGGCTGGACTCCTCGTCGCTGACCGCGTTCGGCGACGCGTGCGCGGCCAGGGACCTGGCCGAGGAGCGTCGGCTGATGTACGTCGCGGCGACGCGGGCGGCGTTCTGGCTCGGGTGTTCGGGCTACTGGTGGGGGGAGGGCGGCGCGTGCCGCCTAGGCCCCTCGCCGTTCCTGGAGGAGGTCCGGTCCTCGGGGGTGGCCCGGATCACCGAGTGGGCCCCGGATCCCGCGCCGGACGCGGAGAACCCCTTGCTCGCCGCCGTCGACGAGGCCGACTGGCCGGGCACCCCGGCCGGCCGCCATTACGAGGCCATCCGCGAGGCCGCGGCCATGGTGACGGAGGCGCTGGATGCGCTGGCCCGGGGGGACGATCCCACGGAATCTCCCGCTCACGAGACCGACCACGACCGCCGCGCGAGCCAGCCGGACCAGGACATGATCGCGGCCTGGGACAGGGACGCCGGGCTGCTGCTCGCCGAGCGGGCGCAGCGGCGGGGCGACGGCATCATCCGGGTCCCGCTGCCCGCCCGGCTGTCGGTGTCGTCGCTGGTATCGCTGGCCCGCGACCCGGCCGAGCTGGCGCGGCAGGTCCGCCGCCCGATGCCGCGGCCCCCGGCCCGGCAGGCGCGCCGGGGCACGGCCTTCCACCAGTGGCTGGAGCAGCGCTACGGCCAGCAGCGCCTGATCGACGACAGCGACCTGTTCGACCTGACCGTCGGCGAGGAGGGCGACGGAGCCGGCGGCGGCGCGGGCGACGGCGACCTGGGCGAGCTCCGCGCGCGGTTCGAGCGCAGCGAGTGGTCGGACCGGTGGCCGGTGGCGGTCGAGGTGCCGTTCGAGACGCAGGTCGGCGACCGGCTGGTCCGCGGCAGGATCGACGCGATCTTCGCCGACGCAGCGACCGGCGGCTACGACGTCGTCGACTGGAAGACCGGCCGTCCCCCCGAGTCCGAAGCCGAACGCCGTGCTGTCGCCGTCCAGCTCGCCGCCTACCGCCTCGCCTGGGCGGCGCTGGCGGACGTTCCCGTGGCGCGGGTGCGGGCGGCCTTTTGCTACGTCGCGCACGAGCGGACGGTCCGCCCGGCCGACCTGCTCGACGAGGCGGGCCTGGCCGCCCTGATCGAGCACGTCCCGGCCGAGGACTGAACCCGCGCGGCGTCAGGTGTGCTCGGACACCAGCACGGCCCGGGTCCGCGGCTCCAGCGCCTCGAAGACGTGCGGGAGATCACCGGGGTAACTGATGTAGTCGCCGGGACCGATCTCCACGGGTTCACCGGCCACGCCGACCAGGGCCCGGCCCGCGCCTAGCACGACGTGCTCCGTCACGCCGGGCATGTGCGGTTCTGACGCGCGCGCGTGCCCGGGTTCGGCCTCGATGCGGTACACGTCGCGACGGGCGCCCGGCGGGGAGGCGGTCAGCAGCGTGGCGCGGTAGTTGGCGTGTTCGGCGGAGATGGTCGGGCCCTCGTCGGCCCTGATCACGTGGATGCGCGGGCGGGGTGGATCGAGGAGCCGCGAGAACGGCGCGTCCAGGGCTACGCAGATGGCCCACAGCGTCTCCAGGCTGGGATTGCCCGTACCGGACTCCAGCTGGGACAGCGTGGACTTGGCGATCCCGGCCCGGCGGGCGACCTCGGTCAACGTCAGCCCGGACCTGCGGCGCTCCCGGCGCAGGGCCGCGGAGATGAGGTCGAGTGGTGCTCCGGAGGAGGGGCCGTTCGGCATATTAGTTGGGTGTTCGCTTTGACGAACGCCGGGATCAGTGTTCACAATAGACTCCATGAGTTCGATATATAGAACTCTAAGCCGCGGCGCGCTCCGCGACATCGCGCTGGCCTGCCTGGCCGTCTGGGTCATCGGCCTGTCGTACGGCGCCATCGCCGTCGCGTCCGGGTTCCCGGTCTGGTTTCCCGTGGCGCAGGGCACGCTCGTCCTGGCCGGCGCCTCGGAATTCCTGTTCATCGGGATCGTCGCGGCGGGCGGCAACCCCATCGCGGCGGCCCTGGCCGGGCTGCTCGTCAACGCCAGGCACCTGCCCTACGGCCTGGCCCTGCCCGATGTGACCGGTCGCGGCTGGCGGCGGCTGCTCGGCGCTCACGTGATGAACGACGAGAGCGTGGTGTTCGCGCTCGCCCAGGAGGACCTCCCGTGCAAGCGCGCCGCCTACTGGGCCTGCGGCCTCGGCGTCCTGATCTGCTGGCCGGGCGGCGCGGCCCTCGGCGCGCTGGCCGGATCGCTCCTGCGCGACACCAACGCCTTCGGCTTGGACGCCACGTTCCCCGCGGTGATCCTGGCCCTCATCGTCCCGGCCCTCCGCGACCGGGTGACGGCGGTCGCCGCCGGGCTCGGCGCCGTCATCGCCCTGGTCACGACGCCGTTCCTGCCCGCCGGCCTGCCGGTGCTGCTGGCCCTGGCGGGGATGGTCGTGCTGGTCGGCGGGCGGCGGTTGGTACCGGCCGCGCGCGAGCCGCAGCCGGACCCTGCGCCGGGCCCGGCGCAGGCCGGGACGCCAGCGCAGGCCGAGGCGGCCCGGTGAGGGACACCACGCTGGTGGTCGCGGGCATGCTCACGCTGTCCGCGGGAACGTTCGCCTTCCGGTTCTCCGGCCCCGTCCTGCGCGAGCGGATCACCTTCCCGCCCTGGGCCGGGCGCCTCCTCGAGGTCGGCGCCGTGGTCCTGCTCGCCGCGCTGGTGGCCACCACCGCGCTGACCAAGGGCCACGGCTTCGCCGGCCTGGCCCGCCCCATCGGCGTCCTGGTCGGCGGCGTCCTGGCCTGGCGTAAGGCCCCGTTCCTGGTCGTCGTCCTGGCCGCCGCGGGCACCACCGCGATCCTCCGCCTGCTCGGCGTGCCCTGACGCAGGCGCCTGGAGAGTTCCCGCCTCAGCCCGCCAGGTACCGCTCCACGGCCTCGACCTTGGCCGTCAGCGCGCCGGTCACGCCGGGCCGGATGTCCGCCTTCAGCACGAGGCTGACGCGGGGCGCTCTGGCCCCGACGGCCTCGACGGCCCGCTTGACCACCTCCATGGCCTCGTCCCAGTCGCCCTCGATGGTCGTGAACATGGCGTCGGTCCGGTTCGGCAGCCCGCTCTCCCGCACCACCCGGACCGCCTCGGCCACCACCTCGCCGACGCCTTCCCCGATCCCCAGCGGCGTGACAGAAAACGCAACAAGCACCACCCGCTCCTTTCGTCCGTTACGCCACCCCAGCCAACCGCCTTCGTCCTCCGCCGTCTATAAGGAAAGAAAAGGGAGGGAGCGGACCAATGATCACCAGGAAGCTCGGAAGGCTGTTCCGGTTCTACCGCGAGCGCGTCATGAACCGGCCCGTGACTGCTGCGGCAGCGGGGGTCGGCGTGTTGGTCCTGTTCGCCGGAGCCGCCGTCGGCGGGTACGCCCTCGGCCGGTCGGCCACCAGTACCCCTCCGCCCCGGGTCGCCCCGGCCGTGACCAGTTCCGGGCTGCGCGTACCGTGCTCAGAGACCAGCTCCGGCGCCTCCAGCCCGGCGTTCCTCGTGGTGGGCAACCTCCACGCCGCCGGGGTCAATGGCCTGTACGAGGGAATGTGCTCGGTCACCGTCTCGCCCTTCAACGCCGTCGGCAACGGCCGGGTCACCCTGACCGACGCATCAGGGCTGCGCACGACCTACAACCTAGCCCCAGTTTCCTGGATAAGTTGATCTTGATGGGCTGACGGCCCGGTCGGATTGCCCTGACCTGCTGCAACACGGCGTGACGCACTGGCTTGATCTTCATGCTAGCCTATGACCTAAACTGTCG